>JAAYHE010000018.1 GCA_012735505.1 Bacillota bacterium | reverse complement strand
TGCTGGAACAGTGATTTCGGGGTTTTGCATTTCAGGTGAGAAGCGATCCACGTCTTTAATGCTGATACCAGCTCGATCTAACGGGTCGGTGACGATAGCAGTCATAACAGCCTGAGGCGATGCTCCAGAACCGATGTTGTGGCGACCAACGACGTCGGTACGAATAATCGGGTTGACACCGTCGTTTTCGCTGACTAGAGTAGCGAAAGCACCGAGAGTATCTTCCAGAACAGGCATGTTCTTATTGACGTGGTCTCGCCCGTTCATACCCAATTTAGCTGTCGCACCACCAGCCACAACTGCTACGTTCTTGTAAATGCCGGCCTTAACTAGAGCAGCAGCATATACGAGAGCATGCGAAGGGCCAGCGCAGAAGCTGCGTACGTCACTACCAGTAGCGTTCTTTAAGCCGCACATTTCACCAACGGCTTTGGCGAAGTTGCCACCACCGCGCTGGTTCATGTCGCCGGCTGCTTCCTCGGAACATTCGATAATATAGTCGATCTCATTAGGATCAACGCCACTATTTTTCAGTAGATGACGTAGAACCAGGGTAGCAGAAGCCTTAGCGGCTAGGTTTTCATACATTATAGCTGCAGTCAAAGCAGCGTCGCTATCGTGGGCCCGAGAGACAGACCCAACGAGCCGATCGCCAAGGCGCATTGCCGCTGCGGTGCCGGCATTGACAACCTTTTCTATCTCAGCCAAGTCCACGCCATTGCCGAGACGAGCAAGGTCGCTTTCGTTAAAAAGCGGGTGCTCCCCTAATTTAGCCTTAACTTCTTCTACAAAAGACTTTTCCAGTCTGACTAAATCGAAGGCATCAACAATCTTCATTAGGGCAAAGAACTCATCTTCGGGCATGATTTCGCCGTAAGCCCCAAAACGAGAAGCATTCTCAACGTTGTTCTCATACCATGGTTGCGGCACCTTAGCTAGGTCGTCGGGGCGCATATTGCCAATATAAGTTTGGTTGGGTGGATAGGCCACAACTTCCTCGAAAGAGCGCAAGTGGGATGGTAATTTCTTGAGATACTCAGATTCAGGATTCTTGGCAATCTCCATGCTCTGGGTGGTACCATGCTCTAACAGAATGGTTGGAGCATGAACTAAAGCATAGGCTGATGCCTTAATGACAGGAAAGTTCATGACTTCACCTCCTAGTAATGCTGCACCGCTACCGGTGCTGTCTCTGCCTGCGCAGTAACTGCGTAGGCAGAGACAGCATCGGCTGGCGGGCAAAAAAGCAGCGCATAAGCAGTGACCATAAGGCAAAGGATGGGCAGTGACGACTTGCTGGCACTGCCCATCACCATGGCTCAGAGAATTAGCTGTCGAAGACTGTTTGCTCCTCGACTGGCGTTTCTAGAGCCTTAAGAGCAGTTTCGACTAGCTTGCGCCGCAATTCTTTCTCGTCAGCCGGCGATAGGGCCGGGTTGCCGAGAGGATGCGGGATAGCTACCGTCGGGACGATACGGTTGGCACCAACTGTTAGCGAGATGGGTACCACAGTGCACATGTGCACTACAGGCAGTCCAGTACGTTCGATTTCCTTAACCATCGTTGCACCGCAACGCGTACAGGTGCCTCACGTACTGGTTAGAATTACAGCCTGTACACCATCTGCTACTAGCTCGGCTGCAATTTCTTTTGCAAACTTGGCTGCGTTAGCAACAGACGTACCGTTACCGGTAGTCGTGTAGAAGTAGCGATGCAGCTCACCGATCTTCCCTGCAGCTTCCATTTCGCGCAAGACGTCAACCGGTAGCACGCGGTCCGAATCTTCGTTAGCATAAGTTGGGTCGTAGCCACCATGCGCAGTTTCATAGGTGTCTTCAGTTAGGTCAGATACGCCGGCGATGTCGTACTTACCATACTTGCTAGCACTGGAAGACTCGATACGATCGGGGTTGCCCTTTGGCACGATACCACCGGAAGTCACCAACGCAATCTTAGCCTTGCTGACGTCGGCGATAGCCTTGCCAGGCTCCACCCGGTCGAAGGTAGGCATCGGATACTCGGTGGTGAATGGCTGATCATTCAGCTTAGCCACCAGCATCTCAACAGCGCGCATGGAACCGCGCTTGTCGAGGAAGATGTTCTTACGAACACCGCGCTCCATGTAGCCTTCTTCTTCTGGGGTTCCCAATTCTTCGCCACGGCCAACCTTAACGGCCAATTTGGCCATCTTGGGAATAGCCTGCCGCATGCTAGCTGCCGAGTTACCGGTCTCCACGATGTAGGCATACTTACGATACATATCGACACCGGGGTTCTCTGGGAACATACCAGATACAACCGGGATGCCAAGTTCATCTAAGACGGCCTTAGCAACTGCACCACAAGCGACGCCATAGCGGCCAGCGTTAAAGGCCGGACCTGCTACGACTACGTCGGGGTTATATTGTCTGATCATCTCGACGACAGCCTTTTGGGCTTCTTCAAGATGTTCGTTAAAGTAGCTGTCACCACAGATAACTGTAGCAACGATTTCGGCGTCATCGCCTAAGGCAGCTCTTAACGCCATACCGGGGCCTACTACAGCTTCCCGCACTTCCGGTGGCACGTCGGCCTTTTCTTCGCCGCCGATACCAGCGTAGAACTGGTTGATGTAGTGGACTACCCGCAACTTCTTGTCGCTCATGTTCTTCCCCCCTTTGGAAAAGGTAAGCAAACCTTATTTGTACTGGGAGTATTGATCACGGATGGACTGTACCTCGGCAATGATTTCGTCGACGTCGAGGACCATTTCCATCATACTAATTTGCTCATCCCAGATAGCTTCGTCAACTTGATCTTTCAGGTCGAAAATGTGGTAAACTGCGAGTCCCAACGAGACTCCTGCCAAAGGACCAGCAAAGGTCGGGTCGCCAGCAGTCACGGTTTCAGCTGCAAGACCTGCAGCTTCAGCTTCTGCGCCGCCGAGAATAACTACTACATTCTCAGCACCGTGCTGATCTACTAGCTCCTTAATCCGACGTTGATTCTCTAGGTCCATGGCACCAGCGGCCGTTCAGACAAAGCACTCGGTGGCGCTAAAGACGATTTCGCCGCCTAAAGGCTTAACACATTCTTCGATAGCAGGACCTGGTACGCCATCGCGGTCGCCCAGGATGACTATCTTCTTGCCTTTTAGCATGTGTGCACATCCTTTCTTTCTTATTTTTGGTTGGGCGAGGCCCAAATCAGCCTCTTATGTTGAATTGATTACGCCGCTCTAATTAGAGCATGCGGGCAGACATCTTGTTGAAGCCTAGTTCGTTCGTAGCACCAGTGATGATCTGGATTTCTGCCTTAATCGAACCGTCTGGCTGCAAGCTGCCTGCAAAACCACCCGCGATGACATCAACGACGTCTGCGCTGGCATCGCCGATGATTCTCTCCATTGGGGGGAGAACAATCAATTCGTTAGCGTTACCGGCGGTGACAACTGCGTTAGCCAGTGGATTAGAGTCGGCTAAAGACTGGGAAGCACCGTCGCGACCAGCATATTCGTCGGTGACGCATACGGTCTTAATGCCCAGCTTCTCTAACTTGGTGCTGTTCATAATTAGGTCAGCATCAGGGTTACCGAAGCCTTCCTCAGAAATGATGACACCATCAACGCCGAGCCAGTGAACTAGCTTAGCGGTGAAGTTAGAGGAGCGTTCCTTATCGGCGAGGGTCACGTTCTCATTAGTGACGACGACACCGATAAAGTTGAAATCCTTGCCATGCCGCTCGAGCAGGTCATGGATAATCGGGCTATTCAAGTGATGGTAGGTAGTATTCTTATCGCAAGCGGAAACACAGTTACCGCTAACGATAGCACCATCCATAACCTCTGTAGGATACATGAAAGTGGGCAGAATCTGCTTCACATCTACACCATAGAAGTAGGTGTCGTGCAACAGACCCTGGCTCTGAAGCATGTAAACGTAAGCTACCTTCGGCAGCTCCGGATACTGCTGGAGAGCTTCCTGCAGAGGCGGGCAGTCGTAGACGACAACCTCGTCTGGGGTTACGTTACGGCCGGCTTCGCCTAAGTAAGCAGCCGCTTTCAGCCCCATGAGGCGCAAGGCTGCCTCGTGGCTATGCCGCTCGAGGCCCTCTACAGGTTGAGCGATGATAACAATGTTGTTGGTCTTAGAAAATGGCGTATACTCGGCCCCAGGACCGCTCATATCGACGATACCTTCCTGGAAACCTACTACCTTACCAGTGGTGAGCACGCAGGCACCCTTGAGCACGTGGGTGCGGCCCGAACCAACCATGTCTACCTTGCTAACAAAACCGGGGAAGAGGCCGCCAGGACCCTCGACTTTGACGCGAGGTTCGATAGCGTCTTTCACTGGGACGATGCGAGTTGATTCGCCCGGCTTGGCTAACTCGACGTCGATCGAGGCCAAGCGTTCATCCACTAGCTCTGCTAACAGCTCTTCTTTGTTGACGTAGAGAACTCCGTTCTCCACCTTTGTTTCAGAGCCAAACTGGACGTCCTTGATGAAAATATTGCCTAGTTCCAATCGCATGTTAGAGGTTCACCTCCCTTAAGTTATCCCTAGAGCCGCTGGCGCGCAAATTACGCCAGCAGTTCTAAGATTTTAGCCTCGATGTTCTCTTTAGTAACATCGTCTTTGGCTAGTTCGTCTATCTTTTCACCATTGCGGTAAAAAGCAATGACGGGAAGCCCAAGCACCTTCTGCGAAATAGCAAGACGACGGTTACCTTGGGTGTTTAGTTTGCAGAATTTCAGTCTGTCACCATATTTTTCAGCCAGGGCCTCTACGTCTGGCATAACAGCCAAACAGCTTTCGCACTTAGGCCCCCAGAAGTCTACTAAAACTAAACCTTCTGCCTGTAGCACTTCAGCTTCAAAGTTATCCTTGTGCACCTCCAGCATGTGTTTCACCTCCTTATCGAATACTTCTATGGGCATAACGCCTTGTATGAAAGACATGCTCAGGTGTGTAGGCACTCCCTGAGCACGCCTACCTTACGCAAATCTTATGAGACGAGATCAGCGAGAGCCTGACGAATGCTATCCTCTGTGATAGCATCCTCTTCTAATGTAGCAACAACTTCGCCCTTGTTGAACAAGACGATAGTCGGGTTCTTAGTTACATTATAGCGGTTAGCTACCCGCTGGTTGCGATAGGTATCCATCTTCCACAGCTTGACCTTTTCGCCATAGCTATCAATGGTGGTTTCGATGGTAGGCATCATTTCGATAGCCTTTTGTACCATCGGCGACCAGAATACGACTGCCACTGGACGATCTTCCTCGAGAACCGACTGGCGGAAACCTTCTTCTTCAACGATGTATTTCTCGGCAGCCACGGCAGCAATAGCACCGTCGGCAGCAGCTGTTACTACCTGGCGCAGATACTTGACACGAGCATCGCCCACAGCAAATACGCCGTCAATATTGGTTTCCATCTTCTCGTTGGTTACAATGTAGCCACGCTCGTCTAGTTCTAAGCCAGTGTCCTTGACAAATTCGGTCTGAGGTACGGTACCGACGTAGATAAAGACGCCGTTGGTTTCCATTTCCGTAAGCTCGTTAGTCTTCACGTTCTTAATAACGACGCTTTCTACAAGGCCATCGCCCTTGATCTCAGCCAAGGTAGAATTCCATACCCACTTAATCTTAGGATTCTTAAAGGCACGTTCTTGCAACATCGGGGCTGCATCGAGGATGCCCTCGTCGTGGATAACAATGATAGTCACCGAGTTAGCGAATTTGGTTAGATAGCCAGCTTCTTCAATAGCGGCATCGCCATTGCCGAGCACAACGACATCGAGCTCTTCGAAGAAGTCAGCATCGCAAGTAGCACAGTAGGAAACACCTTTACCACGCAGGGCAAATTCGCCAGGAATATTCAGGGTGCGAGGTACAGCGCCAGGCGCTAAGATGATAGTCTTGCTCTTGTAGGTCGCACCTGATTTCGTATGTACAACCTTTTCCTCCATGTCGATTTTCACGACTTCATCGCGCACGATCTCGGCCCCAAAAGACTCTGCGTGCTCGGTGAAAGCCTTCATTAGGCCTGGGCCAGTAGTGCCACGAGCAAAACCTGGATAGTTCTCCATGTCTTCGGTAGTGGCAGCCTGTCCGCCCGTCTTACCCTTTTCGATCAAAAGGGTGTTTAGGCGAGCGCGGGCACCGTAGATGGCGGCTGCTAATCCGCCGGGGCCACCGCCCACAATAAGAATGTCATAAACCTTATCGGACATCTTTTCTCCTCCTTACTTTCACCTGATTTCTGCCGGTTGGTACCGGTTGGTATAGATTTTTATGGAAAAACCCGTAGGTCCAACCACTTGTTAACCAAGCTCAAAGCGTATGCGGAAGTGACGTTAAAGCACTCTCAAGTAAGCTTCTATCGATAGCCTGAAAATCATGCGTGACGCGCTCAGAATAATTAGGCAAGGGCCTTTCGCGCAACATTTTTTCTGCCGTCCTCTGGCTTCCCTCCATTATCGCCAGAGATTGGAAATCAACTTGAGGCCGCTGCTTTCTACTGAGGACAACAGATTTATATGGTGTTTCATTGGGCTTAACACTTCCCACTAAAGGGTGGGATATCAACGAATGCCCCTTATGTACAAGATCGCGACAAACACGAAACACATCCAGTAGGGTGCCGTCGACGAACATATCCTGTTCTTCCAGAGAAACACTAGGGTTATTCGTTACAATAATAACCTTTCTACGCATACAACTCGCCACCCGTACTTATTCTAACCGCAAAGTTTAAAAAAAGACAGAATACGCAAGAACACCCCTAGGTGCCATTCGCCTCTGTCTTTTATAACCTGAGAGATTTAGAGAGCCAATATCCATAACCGGCTCACTGCTCCTTCGGTGCTGCTCGCGGCAGCTTTCCAGAGTTCTGTCATCACGCGGTTCTTTTGCCTGAGAGTTTAATGAACTGCCGGCAAAACAGTTCAGTTTGCTCCTTCGGCGCCGTATCTATACGGTCTCTCCCGCGCAAATCATCCAGCTCGCCTTATTTATTTGTGTCGGAAATCGTCTATATGCGGCTCATTCGCCACCTAAAGCATACCATTAACCTTTCGTTCTGGCAACATGTTAAACGCTTCACAGATTATTAAACTACATTAACCACTATTCTGTACCTTAAAACAGGCCCGAGACCTGCAACTTTATTCGCTGCACTACGTATTAGCTGTAGGAGAATTTAAACAACCTGCCGACACCTATTTGTGGTAAAATTGTGGTACAGCTAGTTACCCAACAGTCTTTCTGAGCTAGCAAGGGAGGAGATAGCCATGTTGATTTTCGATCAAGTATCTAAGAGTTATAAGAAGGGGGCCGTAAAAGCCGTCGATGACCTCAGTTTGCATGTCAGACCAGGCGAAATCTTTGGCTTCTTGGGGCCTAACGGTGCAGGAAAAACTACTACCATTAAGATGGCGGTAGGCCTGCTACGCGCTGACGCCGGGCGCATTACCGTTAGCGGCTTTGATATTGTTAAAGAGCCTTTGCAGGCCAAATCAGCAATTGGCTTCGTGCCTGATAATCCGGATCTTTACGAACGCTTAACGGGGCTAGAATACCTAAACTTTATTGCCGACGTTTACCGGGTACCCGCCGATTTGCGGCGTAAACGCATGGAGCGCCTGCTAGAGATGTTTGAATTGACCAGCGCTATCGGCGACTTAGTGCAAGGCTATTCCCACGGTATGCAACAAAAGCTAGCACTGACCGGGGCCTGGCTACACGATCCAAATGTTCTAATCCTAGACGAACCTATGGTAGGGCTCGACCCCCGCTCAGCCCATCTCACTAAAGACTTAATGCGTGAGCACTGCGATCGCGGGAAAACTGTTTTCTTCTCCACCCACGTGTTAGAAGTAGCGGAAAAACTGTGCGACCGCATCGGCATCATTAACAAAGGCAAACTGATCGCTTGTGGCACCATGGAAGAGCTGCGAACACAGGCTAAGAACCAAGAATCGTTAGAAAATATCTTCTTGGAGCTAACGGAATAATGAGCATCCTTTACAAGCTAATTATACTGAATATCAAGAACACCTTTGGCCTATCTGTTCTGCGAGATCAAATTAGGCGCCGGGAAAAGGTCGGACGCAGCCTGTTGATGGTCGTAGCGATTATCATTAGTATTGCTTCGTTTGCCTTTATTTTTGCCAATTTTGCCGATGCTTTAGTGATCACTGGCAGCCAATTCGGGCAGCCTGAGATAGTTTTCACCTTAGCCATAACTGTTGTGCAGCTGATGCTGCTCATTTTGGGTATTTTCTTAGTCATTTCCTCATTTTATTTCTCAGATGACCTATCGATTCTAGTACCTATGCCCCTTAAACCCAGTTACATTTTTGCGGGCAAGCTGGTCACCGTTATTATTTCCGAATACCTAACGGCCATTTTTATTTTCTTGCCTGCTATCATCTCTTACACGCGCTATGTTGGTGCTAATCTTTGGTATATATTGACGCTTATCATAGTGTTCCTCACAATGCCGATCTTGCCGGTGGTTATTTCTTCGCTTTTGGCTCTCGGCCTCATGAAAGTTATCAACCGGCGGCACCGTGATCTGTTAATGGTAATAGGGTCTATCCTGCTAGTCTTTATCTCGTTAGGGTTTAGCATGTTCATGCAAACACAGGTAGGCGATGACCCTGGGGCCTTGGCTGAGCTGCTCAGCAGGCGCTACGGACTGGTTGAGAGTATTGGCCAACGCTTTCCACCTTCTATATGGGCTACCAAGGCTATTGCCCGAGCTGGAACAGGGGAAGGCTGGCTACATCTAGGCTTGTTTTTGGCTGTAAGCGTAGTAGCAGTGTTGGTGTTGTCATCTATCGCCGAGCGCCTATTCTACGCCGGACTTATCGGCGGCAGCGAGGTGATTCGCAAGCGCAGGCAGCTGTCACAAAGCGAGTGGGAAGCAAAAACTCAACAAAAGAGTGTGTTCTCGGCTCTTTTTTGGCGGGAGTGGAGGCTACTTTTGCGCACTCCTGTTTTCGCCTTGAACGGTTTCTTGGGTGCGCTCATCATGCCGGTAGCCCTTGTTATGCCCCTGTTAGTCCAAGGTGGTGACCAACTGAGTGAGCTGTTAGCTCTCGTGCAAACGGAGCCAGGCTCAACTATTTGCACCCTTATCGTGGCGGCTATCATCTTGTTCACTAGTTCGGTCAACACTATAGCCAGCACTAGCGTTTCCCGTGAAGGCAGGCTGTTCTATATCTCTAAGATGATTCCTGTACATGCAGAAACTCAAGCTAGGGCCAAACTGACACATGCTTTTGTTGGAATTATCATCGGCGTGATACCCATTAGCATAGCCTATGTTTGGTTGGTCAGGCCTAACTTCCTTGACTTTGTGGCTGCCATTCTTATCGGCCTGACGGGCAGCTTGCTAGGTATGGCCTTTGGCCTCTACATCGACATGCGCTGGCCCCGTCTCCACTGGACCAACCCCCAACAGGCGGTAAAACAGAACTTTAATGCAGTCATTCCTATGTTATTAGAGTTCGCAGTATTGCTGGCGTCGGGCTATTTGGCCTATCGCCTGATCGCAGCCGAAGTGCCTGCGTATCTTATCTACGCCGCCTTCTTGGGTCTTTACACCATTCCTGGCGTGATCGTCTTGCAGTTCACCGTTGGAGCAGCTCGCCGTCTCTACCACGAACTCGACATCTAAAGAGCCCGAGCGTGCTGATATCTTTGTGCTACAACACATAAGGGGCGCATCGCCTGATGCGCCCCTTCAATATTACCGGTTACAAGTTCACATTTTACTGAGAGCGTTAAGGGTAATCAACTCCATTTGGGGAGCTGCCACCACCTTAGAATAGATCAACTTTTTTGCCAGTTTTGCGTCTTCTTCTTTACCTAGATTTAATTCACGTCCGCTAGCCAACCTCAGAATCTTCGTTTCCGGGTCATACTCACCTTGCTCGACCGCTTTGTTATGTTTGAGTGTATACGTAATTTGCACAGACTACACCTCCGCCTATAGCTTATGCAGCGTAAGCTACCTTTACACAATCTCTTGTACCAACCAATGCAGCATATTATACTGTTACAAGATAGGGAGGTGCTCCAGTGACCGCGGAACTAGATAGACAAAAACGATACATTTATATAGTGCTTTCGAATACGTACTCTTGGACAACGCGTGCTATAGGGCTCTACACTAAGGCACCTTATAACCATGTATCTATTGCCTTAGATCAGCACCTCGAGCAAATGTTTAGCTTCGGGCGCCTGCGCCCGAACAGAGCGCTACCGGGTGGATTTGTCCACGAAAAGCCGCGAGAGGGCACCTTTGCGCGTTATAAGGATACTACCTGTGCTATCTATCGCTTAGAAGTCACTGCTGAGGAATACTGTAAAATTCGAGCAGCTATAGCCGAGTTCGAACTCGAGGGGGAAAACTACCGCTTTAACCTCGTGGGGTTTGCCGGACTAGCAGCCGGGTTCCCGATTCAACGGAAATACGCCTATTTTTGTTCCCAGTTTGTCTCCACTGTATTGCAAAAAGCTGGTATTAAATTAGTAGATAAACCGCCTGGTTTGGTTAAACCCTCCGATTTTCCTAACAATAAAAGGCTGATGTTGATTTACGAAGGTAAGCTTGCTGACTATAACGGTGTGCCAGCAATGGCTTAGATTTTTCGTATTTTCTATCTGTATAGGCCGCCTGGGGCCTGTTCATTTCTTACAACGTCCCTAGGGATATCTTTAGGGGGTGTAGTTCCTGTGCCGCGACTCGTCCATGGAAAGTTAGAAAAAACCGACTCCCCCGCTTTTACCAGTACACGACCTATCATTCTAACCTCGCTACTCGCCTGTCTACTGCTTTACGTACTTGACCAAATCCTTGCCGTTAGCTATTTGACTAAGACCTTGGCTAAGATCATTCTATTTGCGGGCCTGCCTGGGTGCTATTTTTTCTTCAACAAAACGGCTTTAACTGAGGGAACAAGCGTAAAGGCCCGCCAAGAGGGTATTCTGAGGTCACTTAAGCCAGGCGCCTTGTTCGGAATATTAGCTTTCTGCATCGTTTTAGCCGCCTACATGCTGCTACAAGACGCCCTTGATCTGCCCGCAATTGCGCAGGAGCTAACCGAAAAGTCGCAAGTCACCCCAGCCAATTTCCTTCTGGTAGGGTTTTATATTACTATTGGCAACTCGTTCCTAGAGGAATTCTTTTTCCGAGGCTTCCTCTTTGGCTCTTTAAGTAGGCTCGGCCGAACACAGCTCGCCTACGTCTACTCGTCACTGCTGTTTGGCCTTTACCACATCGCCATCTTTCAGACTTGGTTTAACCCCTGGATGACGAGCCTAGCCTTAGTAGGCCTTGTCGGTGTAGGCTTTATCTTTAACTGGCTTAACACCAAAGCTAATCACTTTTATAATTCCTGGTTAGCTCATGTCTTTGCCGACGCAGCCATTATTCTCGTAGGGCTACGCATGTTTGAACTAATCTAGGGTAGGCTGAATGGGATCTTACCCGTAAACAAAGAATCCGTCCCCATGGCACATCGTGGGGACGGATTTCTTTTATAATCTCACTTAACACTCTCAGCTAACTGTCTACCGAGTTGCTTTAGTTCTTCCCGAGCGGCAGCATCGGGTTTCCAGCGCATAGCAGCGCCATCGGAGATGCGCTCCATACCGGCTTTATCAAGGTAGCCGTTAATGGCAGCTACGGCACCACCACCCCAGCCGTCGGAGCCAAAAGCGAGGGCTTTCTTGCCTTTCACTTTAAGGCCGGCTAAGTCTTCGAGTAGCGGCGATACCGTGGCTAAAATACTGCGATTGACAGTAGGCGAACCAATGGCGACCGCCTTGGCAGCCTGAATGGCGGTGATAATATCATTACGGTCGGTAACTGGAATGTGGAACAACTTATAACGCACCCCGGCTTCGTCAACGCCACTCGCGATGGCCTCAGCCATCAAGCGGGTGCTACCCCACATGGTATCATAAGCGATGACCACCATGTCTTCTGCGGGCTGAGTTGACCAGCGTTGATAGGCCTCTAGGATTAAGCCTGGATTGGCGCGGAACATGACGCCATGGCTAGGGCAAATCATCTTGATAGGCAGACCGAGGTCAGCTACTTCTTTTAACTTTTTCGCCACTAGAGAAGAAAACGGCGTTAGGATATTAGCATAATACTTGCTGGCTTCTTCCATCATTTCGTCGACGTCAACCTCGTCATCGAAGCGGCCCGAGCTAGCATAATGCTGGCCAAAGGCGTCGTTAGGCATCAAAATGGCGTCTTCTTTAATATAGGTAAACATGCTGTCAGGCCAGTGTAGCATGGGTGCCTCGATGAAAGTGAGGGTTCGCTTACCCAGACTAAGCTCATCAAAAGACTTAACGATCTTGTATTCCCAACCCCTGTGGAATTGGGCTTCTAAGAATTCTGCCCCCTTCTTGGTGCAATAGATTTGTGCGTTCGGGGCAAGGTCCATCAGAGCAGGCAAGGCCCCCGAGTGGTCGACTTCACTATGGTTTGAGATAATATAATCGATCTTAGCCGGATCAATTATTTTCCTAATATTGTCCAGCAGCTTCTGCGTTGCCGGCGTGTAAACAGTGTCAACTAGGGCAATTTTTTCGTCGACAATGAGATATGCGTTGTAGGTGGTACCACGATGCGTACTCAGCGCATGGCCGTGGAAATACCGCGCATCCCAATCCACTACACCAACCCAATAAATATTAGGTGCAATTTCCCGTACGTTCAAAAAACATCCCTCCTTAAGTCTTGGGGTGATAACCTAGAAGGCAGCCCCTGCGTTACCGCTCACCCTATCTATTATGACCAAATTAGGAGCTTGTACGCAGCCTGCGACTATACTCTCATGCTGTCAGCCAGTGAGACGCCTTTACATAGAGCTTCTTCGTAATAATTCTTATTCCTGCTAGCGAGGTGTATTAAATGAAAAAAATCGAACTATGTAAGCGCTTGTTTAGTAGGCATAGTCTTCTTTGGGCCTGCCCCATCTGTGACGCTGCAATGAGTGTGACCGAGCCTGCTAGCCTAAAGTGCGAACAAGGCCACAGTTTTGATCTGGCCAAACAAGGCTATGTAAATTTAACGACACGGGCAGCTAAGGCTAGCAAATATGACCGGGAACTCTTTCAGGCTCGCTTAGCCCTTAATCAAACTGGCTTCTTTGCCGGCCTAGTTAAGGAGATTACCACTATGGTGCTGGAACTTGCGCCAGGGTCTAGCTCGTCCCCCCTGACCCTGCTGGACGCCGGCTGTGGCGAAGGTTCGCACCTAGCCAGTATCGTTGCCAACCTAGGGTCAAACGCAACTCCAACCCTCGGTGTTGGCCTTGATATTGCGAAAGATGGTGTACGCCTCGCTGCTGGTACTTACCCTGGCCATATCTGGTGCGTGGCCGATTTGGCGCAGGCGCCATTCCGATCCCATCAGTTCGATGTGATTCTTAATATCCTGTCGCCAGCCAACTATAGTGAATTTCGCCGTCTACTACGGGCTAGCGGGATACTTATCAAGGCTTTCCCCGGGGATTCCTATTTAGCAG
Source organism: Bacillota bacterium (assembly GCA_012735505.1). Classification (GTDB taxonomy): domain Bacteria; phylum Bacillota; class UBA994; order UBA5500; family UBA5500; genus JAAYHE01. Next base: position 10,768 of record JAAYHE010000018.1, on the reverse strand, counting down.
AACTGCGAACGGCTCTCTACGCCGGTAGCGCCAAAGAAAGGTATAGCAACGAGTCCAGCCGGCAGCAATTTAGTCAACACTTCACTCTCCTAGCCGAACGCACTGTCTACTACCAACAGCAGTTAAACCCAGAAGTTCTAGAAAACTTGCTCCGCATGACCCCCTTGGCCTGGAGCGCTAGCCCGGAACGCCTAGCAGCACTACGGCAAAAGGGTCTACCTGAAATTACGATAGAGGCCCATCTCCTCGCCGGCCGCCCTTAACCGTTGGGGCTGAGCGAGGAGAGGCTGATGAGCGAAACACAAAGGGGAGCGTACAAAGACTACGCTCCCTTTTACATACGAAAAACTCGTTCAACCCTTCATTTGCTTCTCCAGCAGCCAACACTAAGGGGCCAAATCGAGCCACTCTTGCGCATACTCCCATTGCTTGTCTTCCTCGGCACCTGGTTCTCTACCTAGAAAAGCCCCCGTCTCGGCATCGATGTAAACATAGCCTACGCCAGGCATTTCTGCCAAAGGAACAACATAAGCCAGCCTTTCCTGATACCCCCGCCCTTCCACCATAGTTAGACGCGGAGGCCCACTGGCTACTAGCTGCGGATCTAAGCTGTTCAGTATTTCCTCGGCATTCTTAGGGGCAACCAGATCGAGTGGCAACGGGTATTTGTCAAAATATCTATCTAACAGCAGCCTAATATTAACTGCTTGACCAGTGCTAGTAAAGTAAGACAAAATTTTGCGACTCTGCAAGGGGATATCCTGTCGCAGCACGACAAACTCGGTTTCATAAATTGTTGACCCCAAATGGTAACGGTAGGGGATCATTTCCTCACCTTCCATCTGGGCCCAAGCCGAGGCCAAATCGCGCGATAACTGGGTTAAGAGCTGCAAATCTGTCATCGGCAAAGAGGCTTGCACATCCACCACATGTCCTCCGATATGGCTGATAGACAGAGTCAGGATTGTTGCCGGTGACTGCGTTGCAACAGTAACGTACCAGAAATATCCTGTAGAACCGGATCCTTTAACAGACCGCATTTCCAGCTCCTTCGCTGCAGCGAAGCCAGCGTAAAACAAAAACTCATTTACCCGCGCCATCGCCTCGGCCTTGGTAATCTCGGCTTCATGGCTAGCACGCAGGCCAGGCCACCGCTGCGAAGGGGTAGCTCGAGCCTTTTGATAAGCCTCATCTAGTTCTCCAACAGCAAGTAAGGACATTGGTTCTAGCCAGCTATTAAAGGCTTCCTGCACCACCGGTTTATCCTTGGCCCGGCGCCAACCGGGACCGTAAGCCAAATTCATCAAGGTTTTGGCTCGCTCTTTGGTAGTAATAGACCACTGACGTAGTTCATACAAAGTTGACCGCGTCTCCACCGGAAGAGGCCCCTGCAATTGACTAGCATAGGTAAGATAATCAATAATTGGTCCCCAAGGATAATGATAGCTGTTCTTCCTAATGAAGTCGTCGCGCCACGGCCCTGGCAAAGGTATCACAGTCAATAGAGCGTAGGCACTCTCTGCAGTAGTTACTGCAGCCTGCAGCGCTTCGTTTCTGAGGGCAAAGTCCTGCTCCAGCAAGGCTCGGGTTAGGTGAGTATCCATGTTTATCAGGTAGCCCGTCTGCTGCTGCAACCACTGGCCGCCTGCATGCCATTGGGCATCCTCTATCTGGCGATAGTATTGATACTTCCGGTTAACGCCCCACCCAGCCAAGGCTACTGCTAGCAAGAGCAAGCCTGCTAGCCATCGCCGTTGCCATAATCTACGCAACCCCTTCCTCTCCCTTTCGTTGTTTGCCTGTCTATACTAACTATTCTATGCACAGGTGATAGTTCCCTGCACATAAAAACGACCCCAAACAGAATGCTGAAAAAGTCCCTTTAGGGTATGGGCAGGTCGCGCGTCATGCATAAAGCGCATTGGGGTTCTAATCAAGGAGCGAAGGAGGCTTGGACCAAGCGCGGCAAAAGGCCGAGCTTGCGAGTGCCGCCGCGCACAAGCCGACTGAGCTCACTCCTATTGAAAATGGAGCCACACGCGCTCAGAGCATGACCGCGACTGGAGCTGCGCCCTTTTTCAGCAGCGTTCCCAGTATGGAGGCGTCATCAAATAGCACATCCTACGTTTCGCAGTGGCAAGATCTACATGCAGGCTGCTTTTTCCTACACCAATTCGCCCTTAGCTACCAGCAACACTCGGCCACCGACTTGAATGTCAATGGCAGCGCCCGTATCTCGCGCCCGCAGTAATAACAATGATTCTCGCTTGATCTCGTAACCTTGTTCCACCCGCACATCTACCTCTGGGCCGCCAAAATAGCGGTGTTTAGCCAAATAACCGGCCAAACATCCGTTAGCGCTGCCAGTAGCCGGATCTTCCGGAATGCCTAAATAATCAGTAAAAACCCGCACGTTAAGATCGTTTGTTACATGATATGTCTCCGGAGCGAAAACGAGCATATTCTTGGCGTGGGCGTCTGCCAAAAGCTCGAGCAAAGCCCTAGTATTTGCCCGACACTGTTGCACGGCGGCAAGGTCTCGCAGGGGCACGATCACAAAAGGCAGCCCTGTGGAAACCTCTTGGCAAGGGAAGCGGGGGTCTATCTGCTCTGGCCTGAGCCCCAAGACTGACGCCACCGCCTCGGGTGCAAATGTTGAGCCAAACACAGGCTGCTGCTGGCGCATCCAGAGTTCGTCTGGCTGACCATCGCCATAGCTGAATTGAACCGGAATTTGCCCTACTTGATAGTTAAGCACCACCTGGGGCACCGGTTCGCCGATAATCTCCTGCTGAATTAGCCAAGCCGTGCCCAGCGTCGGGTGCCCTGCAAAGGGGATTTCCTCGCCCGGCGTAAAAATGCGAACATCGTAGCCACCAGCACGCGGCCCTTCTGCCATAATAAAAGTTGTCTCCGAATAATTCATTTCCCGAGTTAGGGCTAGCATGTCTTCACTCGTTAATCCCGCCGCATCGCGAACCACCGCCAGCTGGTTGCCAGCATACTTTTGCTCGGCAAACACATCTAGAATATAAAACCTACGCCGCATCTTGTTCATCCTTTCTTCTTGTACAAAGGGATACAAAGCCTTTTTGCGAGCAAACCGCACATACTATGCTCCCTAACCTTCTGTCAAGAGAGCGCAGACATCTTGAACCCACAGGAAAAGCCCTTCTAGGATGAGAGGAGGTCGCTCGTCATGCGTAAAGCGCATTGGGGCTCTGACCAAGGAGCGAAGGAGGCTTGGACCAAGCGCGGCAACAGGCCGAGCTTGCGAGTGCCGCCGCGCCCAAGCCGACTGAGCTCATACCTTTTGAAAATGGAGCCACACGCGCGCGAGCATGACCGCGACCGACCCCGTGCCCTTCATCAGCAACATTAAACATCTAGTGATGCTTTTTTTCTCTACCACCGGGGGGATTTCCTTCTAAAGTTGAGAGCGCAGGAACTCCGCCTCCACCCCGCGCTCCACGCACCGTCTGTACCCCGGCTTCATAACATGAAGTAAAAACGAGGAGGGAGGCGTGAAGGGTGATATTGATCACAGAATACATAGAAGCGGAAGCGCTAGCGTGGTTACGACAAAGAGTGGAATGTTATTATGGCCCTAATTTGTATAAACGGCCGCAGGCGATACACACCTATTTGGCTCAGGCCACCGGCTTGATTGTGCGCAATCGGACTAAAGTTACCGAGGAATTACTACAGGGGGCTAAAAAGTTACGAGTGGTAGGGCGTCTAGGGGCAGGGCTAGATAATTTAGATCGAGCGGCCTTAGCGCGCCGCCATATCCGAGCAGTTTATGCACCGGGCTATAATGCCAACGCAGTGGCCGAACTTTGCCTGCTTTATATGCTGGCCTTTAATAGACGGCTGCAGCAGGCAGATGAAGAAACACGGGCAGGGGTGTGGCGACGAGAAGCATTGGCGGGAAAAGAACTGCGGGGGCAGGTGGTCGGCATTGTCGGGCTAGGGGCTATTGGGGAACGGCTAGCTACAATCTGCCAGGCGCTAGATTGCCAGGTGATAACGACCGATAGGGGCCCCTACCGGGGCGTGCAGCAGCTTCCGTTAGCCGAACTCTTGGCCGCGGCTGATTTCGTCTCTATACATATACCGCTTACTCCTGCAACGAAGAATTATCTTGGCGCCGCAGAATTGGCGCTAATGAAACCGACTGCCGTTCTGATCAACACGGCGCGGGGTGGGGTTGTTGATGAAGATGCCCTTTACGAAGCCTTGCGGACTAAGCGCATAGCAGGTGCTGCCCTTGATGTTAGACAGCAAGAACCTTCTTCCCCGAACGACCGCTTTCATGCGCTAGACAATGTTATTCTTACCCCGCACCTGGGCGGCTGGACAATAGAGGCGCAACAGGCTACTAGCCAAGCCGTCGTTGCCGACGTTTGGCGCGTATTGCAAGGGGAAAACCCACTACACCCAGTACCCACGAGCACCATTTGAGTGTAAAACATACAGCTGGGCACAGCACCTGCGCTCCCTGAGCTACGCCCCACCATGAGAAGCATTGTGCGTCATCGATAAAGCGCATGGGAGCCATAGAGGCTTTGCCCTCCTAGCATAAAAGAGCACGCCCGCAAAACACGGGCGTGTTTCTCTTGCATCTAATGGCTAATCTGCCAAGAAGCGCATTAAGTTGTTGTAGATTTCATTCTGTACCTCTGCTATATCGAGTCCTTTGAGGGCAGCAACAATCTCGAGGGTTTGCATTAACACCTGGGGCACATCCTGCATGGCACAGGCCTTACCCCTAGCCCAAGCTACGGCTTCAGTCCCATCTGTTTCTGTGAGAATCCGGTGCAAAGGCACCTGCTCTGCCACCGCCTGCACGGCCACATTGGTAGCAATGTCAGGTCCTAAGGTAAAATAGCAGCCGAGATCAATATAGCCGGTGAGATAGGCAGGGTCTCCCGCATACCAATGCACCATAATTCGCGGTGGCGTGTGACGCTGCAACCATTGCAATACCTCAGCCTCGGCGCCTTTAGTATGGAGTATTACTGGTTTGCCCCAAGCGGCAGCCAGCTGCAGTTGGTATGTAAAAGCCGCCAATTGCTTATTCAAAGGCAATGTAGTCCAAACCGTATCTAGGCCAATTTCCCCGATAATTGCTACCTGCTGCAAACAAGTAGTTAAACTACACTTGTCTTTCTCCCAGTCGGAGGCCTGCCAAGGATGTAGCCCGCAAGTAGGGATGATCCGGTGCGAAGCTTGAGCAAGGGCTAATAGCGGTGGCAATTCAGCCGGGCTAGTGGCTGCCACCAGTTGCCACAGCCCCTGCCGTGCTAACTCGCTAGCCGCCGCAAACTGGCTAGGTTGAAGATGCGTGTGAGCATCTACTAGTCGCATGCATAATCTCCCCCCGAACCCCCACCAATTTTCTCGCTACTTTACTTATGAATAGCTCGACCGACAGCATCGGCAGCTGCTTCCATTACCGCCTCACTCAAGGTTGGATGGGGGTGCACCAGTTCTGCAAGTACGCTGGCAGGAATTTTCGCCTGCACAGCTAGCACCAACTCGCTAATCAGCTCGGTAGCTTCCGCTCCTAAAATAACGCCACCCAAGACAGTCTCGCTATCACGATCAACTATGACCTTAACAAAACCGTCTCGGTCTCCAAGGCCTAGAGCTTTGCCGTTGGCCCTAAAGTCGAACCGACCTACTGCTACCGATATGCCCCGTTCTTTAGCCTGTTGCTCGCTTAGACCTACCTGAGCCAACTCGGGCCACGAATAGATACAGGCGGGGATAGCGGTATAGTCAATGGCGCGATTATAGCCCAGCGCGTTTTCTACAGCCACCCTGCCCTCTAAGTATCCGACATGAGCCAGCAACTGCCCGCCAACTAGATCACCAGCTGCATATGTATCTGGTAGACTTGTGCGCATGTGGGCATCGACGACGACAGCGCCTCGTTCTATAGCCAGGCCAGATTCGGGCAAGCCAGCTTCATCCGAGCGCAGCTGTCGTCCAGTAGCCACAAGGACATGGCTGACCTCAAACTGCCGAGCATTATTTTTCTCGTCTTGTAGCGTCACCTGTAAGCCAGCAGCCGCCGATTTAATAGCCTGGACGGAACTAGAAAGGTGGAACTTAACGCCCTGACGCTTAAGGGCTCTAGTCAATTCTGCGGCGGCATCCGGGTCTGTACCTGGGAGAATTTGCTCGCACTGCTCAACCACCGTGACAGGGATGCCTAAGGCTCGGAAAAAGGCAGAAAACTCAATGCCGATCACTCCAGCCCCTATAACCAAAACGCTTTCGGGCGGCGCAGGCAGTGCCAGAGCCTCATCACTAGTGATAACATTCTCTAATTCTATCCCGGGGATGGGAGGCAAACTGGGGCAGGAACCGGTGGCTAAGATTATCTTGCGGGCATTGACTATCTGCTCGCCGGCACCGTTTTCTACCCGCAAGCGGTTGGGGCCTAAGAAGGTTCCCCTACCAGACAAGACCTGCACCTTGCCTCGCGACAACAAATGCTCCACTCCGGTGCGCAGGCGTTTTACTACTCGATCCTTGCGTCCGAAAATGGTAGGCCAGTCAATACCCTCCAGACTTGCATGGATGCCAAACTGCTTGCTCGTAGCCAGGAGCGAGGCCACTTGCGCGCTGCGCAATAGAGCTTTGGTAGGTATGCAACCACGATTCAAGCAGGTGCCACCTAATTCCCGCTCCTCTATCAAGGCTACACTTGCGCCTAGCTGCGCGGCTCGCAAAGCTGCAACATAGCCGGCTGGTCCTCCGCCTAAGACAGCTATGTCAACTGGGTCGTGCCGATCCATTCTCAATGTTTATTACCTCCTACGACATTTCATTATTAGGCATAATACATGAAATTAGTCAGTTTTATCCTATAGTATAACTGACACAAGCGCAAGCTAAGCGGCTGGCTCCATGGTGCGGGGAAGCAGAAAGTGCCCCTTGGGGATTTGTCCCAAGGGGCGAACTATTTCCTCACCTCACCCGATGCTGGCAAGGGACCTCTCATTCTAGTGACCCTGATTTATGTTCTATTCCTTCAGCGCCGCATAAAATCGTTTTAAATTCTCCGGCATGACGTAGGCCTTAGCCTTGGGGGCGGGTGGGCTACCACCGTACACTTCTCGCAAGATGGCATCAATAAGCATGGCCTTAGGTGGCACATCATAATCAACTCCCTGATACGACCAGGTGCGGCAATCTACTTCTGTACCGCAAAGGACACCACAAGATTCGCAGTTGTTCTCGGTGACCTCTAATTGAATATCACGACCGTTCACGCGGATGGTGGGCGAACTTAAGAACTGGTATTTTTCTGCCAACTCAGGAGTAGCCACATTTATCTTGTTGAGCACAACTTCCGTGCCAGTGGCATCTAAAACTTTAGCCACTTCCTCCAGAGCACCATCTAAATTCATGTCTGTACCCTGACAGCGGGTACAAGTACTGAGATCGAGATAAAGAAAGTCTATGGTTATCTGCTTTCGCTTAGCTGGTTCAGCCTGTTGGTTATTGCAGCAGCTAGGGCCACATCCACACCCACTCACGTTCATTTTGGCCATGCTATTTCACCCTTCTTTTTCATTATATATAAATCTTGCCTAAGAGTTCCCAGTACGGACTATGCGTGCGAATTCCTCTGGCAACCCGGCTGCCACTATAGCTTGTGCGGCCCTGGCGTAGTCGTAGGGAACTTCCACCGTGGTAACGGAAACTTGCTTTCCCAGCTCAAGTAGCTGATAAATCACATTTGGGTTGCCGTGTTTGGGTTTGCCGGCGCTACCGGCGTTAACTACATGTTTGCTACCGATTTGACGATGGAATGCCAGATGAGTATGACCACATAGCAAAATATCTGCCTCAGTTGCTTGTAAAAAACGCTCCAGTTGTGCGGCCGGATAACTAAAGGTCAAATATTCGTTGTTCTGCCGGGGGCTGCCATGGACCAATAACAGCCGGTAACCAGCTAGATCCGCTGGCAACAACTGGGGCAGCTCGCGTAGCCAGGATTTATTCTCATCGTTAGTGGCATCAATAGTCCAGTTGAGGGAAATCTCACCTAAACGGGCGGCATCAGCATCTGCAAAATCGCAGCCACAAGCTAGCAGTTCTTCCCCCACACTTTCATCATAATTCCCCTGCACACAGGGAATATCCCGCTGCCGTAGCAAATCGATCACTTCGTTTGGCCAGGGCCCATAACCTACCAGGTCGCCTAAACAGAATATTTTATCCACCTGCTTGCCTTCTATATCAGCTAAGACGGCCTGTAAAGCTGGTAAGTTACCATGAATGTCGGAAAGAACAGCAATGCGCATATGCAAGGTCCTCCTACTTAGCTGCGCTCAACAACTCCTTGATCTCCTCTAGTTTGGGCACGCGACCCGAGACCTTAACTTGTCCATCCACCACTAGGGCCGGTGTACGCATCACACCTGCCATAGCTATTTCTGCCATATCTGTTACATAGATAACCTCGTCAGAGCGATTGAGCTCCTTTACCGCATCCTCCACTAGACTGAGGAGTTTCTTGCATCTGGCGCAACCTGGGCCCAAAACTTTAATCTGCATCTTTCTGCCTCCTTTGTTAAACGAGTAATGGGGTTAGCCAGTTGAACAAGTAACCAATGATAATGATACCAATCATCGTCACACTGATAAATGCCGCTAGCAATTTTGGTTTAACAGCCTTGCTAAGCATCACCAAAGACGGCAATGACAAGGCTGTAACTGCCATCATGAAAGCCATAATCGTACCTGCGCCAACACCTTTAGCAAAGAGGGCCTCGGCTACTGGGATAGTGCCGAAAATATCGGCATACATTGGAGCACCAACTATCGTGGCTAAGATGACGGCAAATGGGTTGCCACTACCTAGTATGGACTGTACCCATTCTACAGGTATCCAATTATGGATAGCAGCGCCAGCACCCACGCCTACTAAGATATAAGGCCAAACCCTACCGACTATCTCGCGCACCTGCTCGCCGGCAAAAGCCAAGCGTTCCTGCCGCGTAGGTTCGGTATAAGTAGCAGCTACCTGTTCTTCGGCTTGCGCTCTGCCCCGGGTAATAAAATCTGCGGTCTGGTCCTCCAAGCGCAACTTGCCAATGATTGTGCCTCCAATCACCGCTAGCACTAAGCCCATTACCAGGTAAGCTACTGCCAGCTTAACACCAAAAACCGAGATCAGGAGCAAGAGGGCTGCAATGTCGACTAATGGCGAAGAAATCAGGAAGGAGAAGGTGATCGCCAACGGCAGGCCTGCTTGCGTAAATCCGATGAAAATCGGGATGCTAGAACAGGCGCAAAACGGGGTTACTGTGCCTAAGAGAGCACCGATAATGTTACCGCCCAGCCCGCGCAATCTGCCTAAGATTCGTTTGGTGCGCTCGGGCGGGAAGTAGCTTTGTACATAGGAAATCCCGTAGATCATCACCGACAACAAAATGAAAATCTTGATAGTATCATAGATAAAGAAATGCACACTAGCACCTAGCCGGGTACTGACATCCATCCCTAGCGTTTCTAAGAACCGTGTCACTCCATCAAACAACCACTGCATTTTGAGGAGGTGAGCGTTTAGCCATGATAATATTGCCATGAGGTATTACTCCTCCCTTTGTTCTTGCTGCCAATTGCCGAGAGACTTACGTGTTGCTTCTAGTTCGCGCAGCAACAAGCGCTCGGCTACCTGCACCAGATCTAGAACCTCTGGGTGTCGCAACCGATAATGTACATTCAGGCCCTCCTTGCGGCTAGCTAGAAGACCTTCGCCCCGCAGCACTGCCAAATGTTGACTGACATTAGATTGCTGCTCACTGCCCAACTCTTCCACGATTTCACAGACACAGCGTTCCCCACCTCTTAGTAGCATGACGATAGCCAACCTAGTCGGGTGGCCTAAAGCCTTAAAGATACCGGAAATCATCTTCCGGGCCACTTCTTGACTCATTGCTTCACCCCAATCTATATTAGAAAATCCTAATTTAATAATCCCAGCATAGCATGCCAGCCTACTAACGTCAAGAACAGAAGAAAAAAGCAGCTACCCAGTAAAAGGTAGCCGCTCAACTGGAAATTATATACGCCATTACTTCTGTACTGGCTCTAACTCAAGTCGCCTTACCAGCTTACATCTAGCTTTGTCAGCATCAAATTCGTAATGCCGGGCTGAGGTAAAGTATCGCGACTCTGCCCGAGGCAAATCACGCTGCCCACTTGGCACATAGCCAAGGGGCTCTAAGATTGTCCGCACCATAGTTCCCACACACTGCTTTACTCGCCTTTCCGATAAGGAGAAATCAGGCCTGTCGGCAAAGTACTGCTCGATGTGTGCTTGCGCCCCATAAAGGGCCGGGCGGCCATTGTTGTTCGCTGCAATCATCTTGTCGATTGTTTCTAACTGACTCAAATAGGCATAAATCTCTTGGGCAGTCTGGGAATCGGCATATGCCTTGTAGATCGGGTTCATCGCGATGAAGTCATGGAAACTAGGGATACACATGGTTTTCGCCATCCTTTCTAGCACCTATGCCAGCTATATAGAGATGCCAAAACCCATCTCTGAATAAAATTATAAGAGAAGGGATATCGGATGTCAACAACTCTTTTCGTGCTCAGTGTTTAATACCCCATCTCCCGCAGCAAGGCTGCTAGAACTCGTAGGCGTTCGCCGATCAGCTCGTCATCGCGGCTAATGCAATCTCGCAATAGTTTAATATCCTCATCGAGCATAGGGTTATCGGTACAGACCTTAACG
>JAAYHE010000084.1 GCA_012735505.1 Bacillota bacterium | reverse complement strand
CTAAGGTGGCAGCATAGGGAGCGATACCACTGCCGTTTAAGGCCTCTATTTTGCCGCTCTTGGCATCATAATGAATGAGGAAGGTGTCGCCGCCTAGGCCGCACATGGAGGGCAAGACGACGCAAGTCACCCCTGCAATGGCGATAGCAGCGTCCATTGCATTACCACCCTGTCGCAACACATCTAGACCAACCGCGGTTGCCAAAGGATGGGCGGTAGCAACCATGCCGCCGGTGCTCAAAGTCACGCCGCGCAGCTTGCCTGGTGAAGATGCCCAGAGGTTAGAATCAGCTGCAACAATCTGTGTCATATTTTTTCCTCCTTTGGTTTCTGGATCGGGGCTAAGAAGTTTCCATCCTTATTCAGGATAACACAGGTTACATGTTATTAATAAGCAAGAAAACTACAGTTTACTAATTAACTTAATTCCCTTTTCAGACGATATATGTTATATTTAAGTTGGGTGGTGAAATTATGAACAAGAAAAATGATAAGTTCTTGTTGGAACTAGAGGAGACCAACCGTTGTGCTGAATTACTTAAGGTAATGGCGCATCCGATGCGTTTATGCATTATGCGTGGGCTTATCTTTGTAGGGTCATGCAATGTATCCCATATGCAAGAACATCTACAGATTCCCCAGTCAACCATCTCCCAACACTTAGCTAAACTGCGGGCTGCTGGCGTGGTCGAAGGTGTCCGCGATGGGGTCGAGGTGCATTATAGAGTCATCAGTGACGAGGCAGAAAGAGTAGTGCGTGCTCTTTTTGAGCATTAAATATTTTATTATTACTGTATAACGTTAATCCGGCAATGAAGAAAGGCTGACTCGGCATTGAGTCAGCCTTTTGTCGTTAACTGGGCCATCCCGGCAGACTGGCCAAGCGTTGGGCAAAAGCTTCTAGCCCAGCTGCATCTTGTTCATCAAAGCGTTCTAATACGGGGCTATCCACATCAAGGACGCCTAAGAGCTTGCCTGCCGAGTTGATTATTGGTACCACAATTTCGGATCGCGAGGCAGCATCACAGGCGATATGCCCCGGAAACTCGTCTACATTGGGGACTATGATAGTCTCTCGCTTCTGGGCCGCAGTGCCGCAAACGCCACTACCGAGGGGAATATGGGTACAGGCTGGTTTGCCCTGAAAAGGACCCAAAACTAGTTCACCTTGCTTGTATATGTAAAAACCTACCCAGTTGATGTCACGCAACTGGTGGCCTAACAAGGCGGCCGCGTTGGCCAAGTTGGCTAACCAGTCGGGTTCGTCGGCGACCAGAGTTGCTAGCAAGTGCTGCACAGCTTTGTAGAAAAGGGCTTTATCATCGGTTTGGATTTGCTTAGCTCGGTACATGGTCGAGACCTCCTCATACATTGCTCTATCGGTATAGATTACTGACAGCAGGCTGTTTTCCTGCTTTAGCCGCGTAACTTTATATCGAACTAGTCGTAGTATACTCTAGATAGCAATTTGTAGGAGGAGGCAGTGCTAAATGGGCATAGTGGGCCGCATAGGCGGAGTTATAGGTGGGCGAGATATTCGTTGCCAGTGGCAAGGAAACAACTTGCTGGGGCGCATTGGGGGTGGAGTTTTTGGCTGGGATATCACCCTCCGGTGCCAAGGAAACCATATAGAAGGGCGCATGGGCGGTGTGCTTGATGGGCGAGATATTGTTGGTTCTTGGACGGATGCAAGCGTTTCGGTCCGGATCGGTGGAGTTGTTGCTGGGAATGAGGTGGAGCTAACGATGATGGGCTCAACCATTACTGGGCGGGGCGGTGGTGACATTTTTGGTTTCGACTGCCGTTTGCAGTATCGGCAAGCTCAACGCGAGTTAAGCGGGCGCTTAGGTGGCGATGTTTTGGGCAAAAGTGTCTATCTACAACTCCATTCCCATACACCTCCCCTTATAGCTGCGCTGGTAGCCTGTGCGGCATACTACTATATGGAAATCACTAACCGAAGCCATAGCGCTAACAGTAGAGGGGGCGGATCCTAATCACAAAAAGAGAGCCGCACTTGCAAAAGCAAGACGGCTCTCTTAGTAGTTAGCGTAAAACCCTCTTTGTATAAGCATATTTTGCGCGCAGGTAAGAATTGGAGAGCGAATCAACGGTAACGCCCTTCCGCGGGAAGGCGTGGATAATTCGGTTGTTGCCTACATATATACCAACGTGAGAGATACCACGCTTATAGGTGTTGCGGAAGAAAACGATGTCACCTAGTGCTCGGTTGTTGCGGCTGACAAGAGTACCAACCCGGGATTGGGCAGCGGCTGTACGCGGCAAGTAAATGCCGTGCTGCCGATAGACGTAGCGCACAAAACCCGAGCAGTCGAAGGTGCGAGGGCCTGTTGCACCAAATACATAGGGGCGACCCCGGTAGCGATAGGCGGTGTTGACTACAGCCTGCCGTTTGCTAGCAGGAGCTGCCTCTACTGCGTTATTGAGCAAACCCAATGGGAAAACTGTAGTGATAGTAACTAACAGCAAAAATGCGACAGTAAATTTCTTGGTTAGATTAATAATCTTTTTCATGACTGAATTCCCCTTTCTGGTATTGCAGAAAGCGGCTCAGTCTTTTCTACGCAGACCAAGTGATTTTCTCTATGTCGAGCATTATACATGATATTTGCACCTGATTCTAGCGGTAATCTATGGAGGAGTCTGTTAAGTTTGCCAATAGCCACAAACCTTTTCCAGTAGTAGCAGGAGGCTATCTGTCTATGTTGAATAACCTTTGTAGGTATAGAGAACACTAGTTAGTTTGTTAATTATAAAGGAGGGCAATGCTTTGCCAAGCAAAGAATTACTGCTGATTCCAGGACCGACTCCCGTCACAGACGAGATCAGAGCAGCGCTGGCTGCTGAAACATGGTCTCATACCGACCCGCGGTTCGTTGAGATTACTAAGAATTGCTTAGAAATGACCCGGCAACTTCTGGGCTGCCACGATGGCGAGGTCTTTCTAGTTGCTGGCACCGGCACTTTAGCCATGGAAATGGCCTTAGTCAATACTGTAGCTCCTGGAGAGAGTATCTTAGTGCTGAGCCAAGGCTATTTTGGCGATCGGTTTGAGCAGATAGCTAAGAGTTTTGCTATTGGCGTCGATGTGCTGCGTAGCGAATGGGGCCAACGCTTAGATGTAGCTCAAGTGAAGGAGCAGTTGGCTCAAAAGCAATACAAGGCAGTTACCGTTACCCATGTTGATACCTCTACTGGAGTTGAAGCTGACCTCGAGGCTCTAGTGCCTGTAGTGAAAGAGCATGGTGCGCTCTTTATCCTCGATGGCGTCTGTGCTACTGCCGCGATAGAAGAAGACATGAGTAAAGCTTACCAAGGCAACCCTGCTTATCGTATCGACGTAGTTCTCTCGGGTAGCCAAAAGGCTATCGGTGTACCGCCGGGCCTACTCTTGCTCGGGTTTAGTCGCGAGGCTCTGGCTGCACGAGAAGCTATGGATCGCGTTCCCGCCTATTATGGTGACATCAAGAACTGGCTGCCGATCATGCATAATCCTGCCAAGTATTTTGCTACCCCTGCCGTCAATATGGTTTATGCATATGAAGAAGGTTTGAAAACGGTCTTGGCCGAAGGGTTGGGGAATCGTTATCGCCGACATCGGGCTACTGCGAGAGCTGTGCGGGCAGCTTTAGCTACTTATGGCATGCGCGCTTTGGCAGCCGAGGCAATTGCCGCCTCAACCCTATCTTGCGTGCTCTATCCTGAGGGCGTAGACGATGCAGCTTTCCGGGGTGCCTTGGCCAAGAAAGGCGTGGTAGTGGCAGGGGCTTTGGGCGAGTTGGCTGGCAAAGCCTTCCGTATCGGTCACATGGGCAATACCACACTAGGCGACTTTAAGCGAGCGTTAACAATCATGGCTGAAGTGCTAGACGACATGGGACATCAGGTTGATGCAGAAGCAGCTGTTCAGGTCCTCGAAAGGGTGTACCAAGAGAATTTAAACTAAGGGGGTAGAATGTTGTTTACTGGTATCTATGCTCCCATCGCCACTCCGTTTCAAGGAGAGCAGATTGACAAAGAAGCACTGCGATTCAACCTAGAACGATATTCTGCGAGTCCGCTGGCGGGCTTGGTGGTGCTCGGTTCCAACGGTGAGTTTGCCTACTTAGACAGCGACGAGAAAATGATGCTGGTCGAGTTTGTGCGCGAGCATACCGACAGTTCTAAACGCATCATTGCTGGCACCGGCTGTGAAACTACTCGCGCCACCATCAAACTGACGCAACACGCGGCTAAGGTTGGTGCCGATGCTGCTCTGGTGATTACTCCTAGCTTCTATAAAGGCAGCATGACCGAGGCGGCTTTAGAACAGTTTTACCTAGATGTGGCTGAAGCTTCACCGATCCCGATCATGCTCTATAACATGCCAAGGAATACTGGCCTCAATATGTCTAGTGGGCTAGTATGCAGGCTAGCACAGCACGAGAATATTGTGGGCGTAAAAGACAGCAGCGGCAACATTGTGCAGATCGCGGAGATTATCAAGGGCTCACCTGACGATTTTGCTGTCTTTGCTGGCTCTGGTAGCTTCCTCTATCCAACCTTGGCCCTAGGTGGGGTAGGGGGAACTCTGGCTGTGGCTAATATCTTCCCCGAAACGTGTGTCCGCTTGTATGAAGCCGTGCAAGCAGGAGACCACGACCTAGCTAAGAGCTTGCAGCATAAGTTATTAGCACCCAATGCGGCCGTTACCAGCCGTTGGGGCATTGCCGGTCTCAAGGCAGCACTTGATCTCTTGGGTTATCGCGGCGGCTTGCCTCGCCGGCCCATGCTGCCCTTCGATGAAGCTAATTTACCCGAATTACGGCAGATACTCATCGACGCTGGTGCTAATTTAGCCTAGTTATAAAACAGGCCCCGCCGTTTGGGCGGGGCCTGTTTTTTTATCGTTACCATGGCATAATTAGCGCTTTGTTCGCTGGCGATGCGGTCATCCTCGCTCGCGTGCTTTTTAGCCATATGTGTATCCGGCCTGGGGCAACTGCTTGGGCCCTGGAGCAGGCTCCAACGGGCCTACGCAGTAACCCCAGGCCTGCGTCCCACACGAGCGGCGGTGCGCGTCATCCGTAAAGCGCATGGGAGCCATAAATCAAAAGAGCGAAGGAGCCAAGGATAAAGGAGCGGCCAGCAGTAAGTTTGGACTTCTAGACTTCTGGCCGCTCCCCTTGGCGACGAAGCTCTTACCGACAGGCGCTGGCTACCAGCGCGCGAGGATGACCGCATCGTCGCTTCTTGGGCGGTGTGGTCACCTGTAAGCCGACCGGGTTGCCCTAGCCGCATACTAGCGAACAATCCCATCCACATCAGACTTAGGTTGTGCTTGAATCTTGACCACCAAGCGATGGGGCAGGCACACTAAAGATTCGTGGGGTTCGCTGATCCAGCCTTGTAGCACATCGACCTGTTCGGGGCAATTCGCTTCCACTACTCGTATCCTCCCGCGATCCACCTCGATAATGTTATAGCCCCCCTGTTCGTTTTCCACCCTGATTTGATAGGGTTCGTTCACGTTTGACAAGTCGATCTCGTGAATGACCACACCATCCTGTAAAACGATGGCCGTAACCTGGTCGCTACCCATCCCTTTTATATACATCCAGCTACCCACAAAGAGTATAGCGAGTGCTGCTATTAAGACTAGATCACCCTTCTTCATCGTCGACCACTTCCTTGTTGCAAGAGTAATCTCAGTATATCATGCAACTAATAATTCTGTGAGCTTAGCTGTGGTAAATGTGTGCCGCCTAGTTGGCTGGTCCTGCTCTTTTTGGCAAGAGGGCAGGGCTTTTCCTAATCCTAATTTCCAATCTCCAACTTCCAGTCTCTAACTTCCAACCTCCAATCTCCAATTTCCAGAAAGGCCAGCCTCGAAGGCCCGCTTGTTCAGCGCGAGGAAGCGGGGAGGAATGGTGGCCTCGAGGGCTTGCAGCCAGTCATCCTGCGGAAAATCCATCTGTTGGGCCAGTGCCCCGAGTAAAACCACGTTGGCAACCCGAACATTGCCTAGGTCTTGGGCGATAGAAAGGGCATCGAGGCACACCATTCGGTGAGCAACTGCGGCAATTTGTTGGCCGATAGCAGCCGGGTAGGTGGCTGCACTAGTGATTACAGTCATGGGTTTGATTCGCTGGGTATTAACGATAATTGTCCCGTACTCGTGGAGGAAGTGTAGCCAGCGCAGCGCCTCGAGCTGCTCAAAAGCCACCATGTAGTTGGCTTGCCCAGCTTCGATAAGGGGCGAATAGACTTTCTCTGCCATGCGTAGATGGGTGACCACGCTGCCACCGCGTTGGGCCATGCCATGAATTTCACTCATTTTCACGTCATAGCCGCGTCCGAGTGCTACTGTAGACACAACTTTGCTAGCAAGAATAGTGCCCTGGCCGCCAACTCCGACTAAGAGAACGTCTATCTTGCCTTTCATTATTGTTCCTCCTCTGGCACAATGGCACCAAACTTACACAACTGTTGGCAAAGGCCACAGCCGACGCACAAAGCAGGGTCAATATTGCTCTTTCGATTTGCAAAGCTAATCGCAGGGCAGCCGATGCGCATACACATGCGACAGCCGGTGCAAGCCTCCGCTAGCACGCACAGGCGGGGTTCTGTCTGCTCCACAATGAGGGCGCAAGGGCGACGGGCGATTATTACCGAGGGCTGGCGTACGGCAGTCTCTTGGT
>JAAYHE010000083.1 GCA_012735505.1 Bacillota bacterium | reverse complement strand
TGTAGGTGTACTGATTGCCCGCAAGGATGCTGAGGTATTCAGCAATATTGTGGACCGGATGGGATACGGAGAAAACGGCTATGCCGCTATTCTTGGTAAAGACGGCACCATCTATGCCCACCCCGACAAGAAGCTGGTATTGGAGCAACATAACGTGCTACAAGACATTGAAAATGACGGGGAGCTAAAGAACGTAGGCCTTGCCTTGCAAAAGCTAGGCCTAGGCAACTCTGGGTTCATTAATTATCAGCTCAAGGGTACGGAAATCTATATGGGGGTTGCGCCCATAAACAATACCGACTGGGTATTTGCTGAAGGTGCCCCGCGCAGTGAAGTTGTTGGCTGGGTTAGTTATCTGCGGACCACCTTGCTTATATTGGCAACCGCTTGCCTCGGCCTGGGTGTGCTTGCGTCTACCTTCGTGGGCAAAAACATTTCTCGGCCTATTGTGGTTTTGGCGGAAATTTTGGAGCGCTTTGCCGGCTATGATTTGACCTTTAATGAAAGCAGCGAAGTTATCGCTTATATGGAACGCAAGGACGAAATAGGACATATCAGCAACTCTATAGCCACAATGCAAACCAACCTAATGGCCCTTATTCAACAAATTCAAGAGAAGGCAGAACAACTGGCCAGCTACTCGGAGGAGCTCACGGCCACAAGCGAGGAATCTTCCGCATCCGCCATGGAGGTGGCCCGGGCTATTCAGGAAATCGCCAGCGGCGCTTCCAATCAGGCTGGCGAAACGGAAAAAGGTGTTGGCCAAGTGGTTGAAATCGGCGACATTATGATCCATAGCCAAGAATTATTGCAATCGGTAAATGCCCTAGCTGAAAATATTGTGGCTTTGAAGGACGAGGGCTTGCAGGTTATGGACACCCTGATGACCCAAACCCGGGAGAGTATGGCAGCTAGCGAAACTATCGGTAGTAATATTGCCCATACCAGTGAAAGCGTCCAGAGGATAGAGGCCGCCAGCCAAATGATCAATAGCATAGCCGCCCAAACCAACCTGCTGGCCTTGAATGCAGCCATCGAAGCTGCTCGGGCTGGTGAAGCCGGTAAAGGGTTTGCGGTGGTAGCTGAGGAAGTTCGCAAGCTGGCTGAGCAGACCAACACCTTTACCAGGGAAATTTCTGCTGTTATTCAAGACTTGCTGGAGAAAACCGAGACCACCGTTGAAACCATGAAAGGGGTTACCGGAATAGTCGACGAACAGGCCGAAATTGCCAAGCAAACCCATGACAAGTTCAATAATATAGCGGCTGCTGTCGAAGAAACGAAACGGGCTATGGAGGGCCTGCAACAATCGATGGCGCAAGCAGGAGCTAAGAAAGATATGGTGCTGGCCGTAATGCAAAATCTGTCGGCCATTGCTCAACAGAATGCTGCCGGCACAGAAGAAGCTTCCGCCTCGGTGGAAGAACAGACCGCCGCCATCGAAGAAATCTCGGGAGCTAGCTCCAACCTAGCCCAGTTGGCCCAAGAGATGCTGGACGCAGTCGAGAGATTTAAGCTCTAGAGACATACTGTGGCAACCTGAAGTAAAGCCATATCGTAGGGGTGCCTCGCGGGGAAAACTGCTCTCGCAATTTTCCCCAAGACACGCCCGCACCTGTTAGGCGTGAAGCAGACTGAGTCGTAGCACCGGCCTGGGGCAACTGCTTGGGCCCTGGAGCAGGCTCCAACGGGCCTACGCAGTAACCCCAGGCTTGCCAATTTGCACTTTGTCTCGCGCAAGCGGCGGTGCACGTCATCATTAAATCGAATGGGAGCTTCAACGATACTCTTAACATGCTGTGATCCTGGAGTACTGCGCTATATTCGCGGTTATATATCCGATGTGCTATATCGGTAGGGGCGTCTTGAAAAATGGACAGCCCTCTGGGCTGGACATTTTGAAACACGCCCGCGCAGGGTTTGTTTACAAGATGGCGAAGAAAACTTTGCTGGCAAGTTTAAGGAAGAAACCCGGAGGCGATCATTTTGGAGCTAGTGATAACCGCAATGACCAAAGTCGGCAACAGCGTTTGCTTGGCAGGCATCAACTTGGCCGATTATAGCTGGGTGCGGCCTACCTGGACCTATAGTGGTGGGGCTTGGCCAGGCATCACATATTTTCAATCCGACACCATAATCAAGGTTGGCGATGTCATCAGGCTTAAGCAACCCTGGCGGCGGCCCATTCCACCCCACACAGAAGATGTGCTTACACCGGCCTTTACCCGGGTAGGTGCCCTAGACGATTGGGATTTTCGCTTCGTCCTCAGGCAAGCAGTTGATTACCAGGCCTTAGACGAAGTCATGTCGGGCGAAGGGCAACGCTCCCTCTGCCTCATTCAGCCCGCCCAACTAGAGGTGTTATATGCTGATCCAGAAAACCCAGCTTCAACCAGACTAGGCTTCTGGCTCGACGACCGACACTACAACAACATCACCCGTAAACCGGGCTTCCCTTGCACCGACCTCAGATGGCGGGCTTTTCGCCGCCAATATGGCCGCGATATCGACATCTACCAGCACGACGAGCTTTTCTTAGCAATCGGCCTTACCCGCCCCTACAACCGTGTCTGTAGCCCCATGGTCGTGTCGGTGATCACCTTCCCGAGCTTTAGATTTACCCTCGACCCTAGTAACCTCTAGGCTAAGCCCATTCAGCTCTGTGGTATGATATGGATAAATACTAGCGGGGAGGGGGCTACTCGTGCCGCAAACTATCTATACTATCGGCTTTACCAAGAAAAATCTGCGTACCTTCATGCAGCTCTTGCAGGCTGCTCAGGTGGAGCAGCTTATCGATATCCGTTTACATAACACCTCACAACTGGC
>JAAYHE010000017.1 GCA_012735505.1 Bacillota bacterium | reverse complement strand
GCTAGTTGATACAACGTTTGCCAAGCGGCTACATCATCACCCACCCGAAAATAATGTTCACAGGCAGTGTTGACAGCAGCCAGTGCAGCCAATAAGTTACCTTGTGTCCACTCCCATTGGGTCAAAATCCAATGATAATAAGCTTTTAGTTGGTTACTACACTCGGAGACATCTACATCTAGGAGTAACATTTCCGCTTGCGCAAACTCCCCTAATTTAATAAGGCTATCAGCTTGGGCCAATAAAACCTTTGCCTTGATCTCAGTGGGGTTAGCATCAGCCCCTTTTGCTATAAGACTAGGTAGTTCTTCGCCTGTGTAAGCATCTAAGGTGTTCCATTGTAGCCGATGATCTACCACGATACCCCTCCTCTCAGCCGAGCTATCTTGATAAATCCCCACATCTCTGTACAGCTATAGCTTCTAGGCAACCATCACTTCATGTGCCTACAACCGGGCACAACGCTTAGATGGTTTCTGCGGTATCTTCTTAATTCGTTAAAGAGATTAAATTTTCTCTTTTTTTGAATAGAATAAAAAGAAAAAACTACCTCGCACAAGGCGAGGCAGTTTCTTAGTTTATAGTTTAGTCTACTCGCGGGAGAAGACTACTGCTCCATCGATTAGCACCTTCCAGGTCTTGCCACTGATTTCAAAGGGGTGGCCGTCGTAGATGACGACGTCGGCGTCTTTGCCCACCTCGAGACTGCCCACTCGATCGGCAATGCCCATAATTTCTGCCGGGTTAGTGGTAATTGCCTTCAAAGCATCCATTTCGTCCATACCGGCCGCAACAGCCATACCGGCCATGAGTGGTAAAGATTCTAAGGGGGTAACCGGAGAGTCGGTAGTAATAGCTACTTTGAGACCAGCGCGAGCAAGCACGCCTGGGGTAACAAAGTCTTTATTGGTCAGCTCAAACTTAGTACGATGGCCAAAGCTAGGGCCAACAATAGCTGGCAAACCTTCTTTCACTAAGTGATCAACGATAAGATGCCCCTCGGTGCAATGATCGAGAGTAATGTTTATATCAAATTCACGCGCGATACGAATGGAAGTGAAAATGTCGTCGGCACGATGGGCATGGGCTTTCAGCGGTATTTCTTTGCGCAAAACAGGCAACAGGGCTTCCGACTGCATGTCTAGGGGTGGCAACTTGCTAGCGTCGTCGCCTGCTTGCTCGATGGCAGCCAAATAGCGTTTAGCCTTCATTAGCGCTTCGCGGATGACGGCAGCCGTGCCCATACGGGTTGTGGGCAACTTCTTCTGAGCGTTATATACCCGCTTAGGATTTTCACCGAAAGCAGCCTTCATGGCCACAGGATTCTTCACAACCATATCGTCAATGCGGTCGCCGTGGGTCTTAACAGCCACAAAGGTACCGCCGATAACGTTGGCGCTACCAGGGCCAGTGCAAGCGGTAGTAACGCCGCCATCGCGCGCCTCGTGGAAAGTGCGATCCATCGGATTAAGGCCATCAATGGCACGCAACTGGGCCGTCACTGGGGATGTCATTTCGTTTACGTCGTCGCCTTCGAAGCGGATGGAGCTCTCCCACATACCTAAATGGCAATGGGCATCGATCATGCCAGGCATGACCATACGACCGGCGGCATCGATAACTTCAGCTTCGGCCGGGGCTGCGATGTGTTCAGCAATCTCAGCTATTTTGCCGTCCTTGATCAAGATGGAACCGTTCTCGATAACCTGACCGGCCATGGTGTAAATCTTACCGTTCTTGATGAGTATCATGCTGTTTCCTCCAATTTAAGCTAATTCTGGGGCGAAGAAATCGCCCGCTGTTGTATAGAGACTACTTCTGCAACCGCCTACCCGGCTCCTGCGCCCCTAAGAAAATACCAACCTTGTGTTAATACTGAATGTGCTAACCATTTCCTACACCGCCACCTTCTGCCACCGGCCCAGCCTGACCCATTGGTACAAGGCCACTCCACGGAAAATCCAGTCGCTAAAGACGGCAGCATAGGCGCTCCATAGCCCCCAACCAAGCCCAACCACAAATACATACGACAACCCCAAGCGGATAATCACATTGCCCAAAAATACAAAAGCTAAAACTGCCTTGGTGTCACCCGCCCCGCGCAAGACACCACTGCTCACAAACCCAATGGCTTGTGGCAATTGGGAAATGCCGACAATGCGCAAGATCTGAGCAGCCGCTCCAATTACAGCCGGGTCGTCGGTATAGATGCGAACGAAGAAGGTGGGAAAAAGAATAAACAGGAGGCCCATAGTACCCATAAAATAGGCACAAAGCCGAGTAGCAGCCCAACCGCTTCTCATGGCTTCTTCTGGACGGCGAGCACCTAAATTCTGTCCTACCAAGGTCGAAGCAGCCACCGCAAAGCCAATGCTAGGCATAAATGAAAGTTGTTCAATGTTGCCCGCCAATGTAGACACAGCCACAGCAGTCGTCCCTAGAGTAGCAACGATCTTCACGTGGAGCATAATGCTCAAACTCATGATCAATCGCTCTAGAGCAGCAGGAATTCCGATGCGAAACAACCTACCGATAAGGGGCCAGTCAAGAGTAGTAAAATCAGGCCAATTGAGGTGGAGACCACCTCTGCCGCGGAGCAAGGTCGCAAATATGATGCTAGCGGCAGCAAAATGGCCAATGCTCGTGGCTATCGCTGCCCCTTGCACACCGAGCGCCGGAAAGCCAAAGTGGCCGAAGATAAGAGTATAATTCAAGATAACGTTAACCGTATTGGCAACCATGCCAGCATAAAAGGAAGTTTTTGTATCTCCTGCGGCCCGCAAGGAGCTAGTCATGATTGTCGACAACATTAAGAAGAACAGTCCGGGGCTGAGGGCGCGCAAATAGCTAGCACCTAAGTCGATTACATCTGGCTCCGCTCCCATAAAGGCGGTTATTTCCCGGGAAAACAAGAAGCCAAAGGCCGCTAGAGACAGTGCCAAGACCGAGGTCGTTAGCAAAGACTGCGCGGCTGTGCGTGCGGCCATTCTTGTTTCTCCCGCCCCGATAAATCGAGCCACCAAAGCCGTAGTGGCCACGCCGAGGCCGAGAAAGATGGCTTGTCCGACAAATAAGGGGCGGAAACTCAGCCCCACTGCAGCGATGGCTGCCTGGCCTAATCGGCCTACCATAGCCATATCCACCATTTGCGCTAAGGTCTGCAAAAGCATCTCTGCCATCACCGGCCAAGCCAATAGCAAAATGGTGCGGTTTAGTGCTCTGCGACTAGCCAAGGTTTTCTGCTCCGCCATGTTTATCCCCCTCCCCCAGAAAAGACATGCTGCTGCTAATTGTAGAGGGCGACAAATATTCTGTCAAGCAAGACAAAGCAAAAGGGGCTGGGGTCGGCGTCGCCGGTCGGTCTTGGTCATGACCAAGACCGACAGATGCTTAGTTCTTTTTCCTCTTGCGAGCGTAACGCTCCACTTCACTATAAATGCAGCCGCAATATTGCTGCCGATAGAGGCCCATTTCCTTTGAAAGCTCCACGCTCCGTTTAAAACCCGGGCGGAAATCCATATAGAGGAAGGGAACATCATAGGCGGCTGCGACTGCCTCGCCCGTTTCTTGCAACACCGCATGCTGCTGGAAGGGGCTGATCAGAAGCGTGGTAGTAAAAGCATCAAACTTGCCGTGCTTGGCGATCCGCGCCGTTTGCTCTAGTCGCATCTGATAGCAAAGGGGACAGCGCACCTGCTCGCGCCAAGCAGCACGACGCAACCAATCTTGATATTCGTAGGGCCCCGCCTCTATCAGGGGCAAGTCTACTGCCTCTGCTAATTGGATAAAAGAGTCGAGGCGGCGTTGATACTCCTGCGAAGGATGAATATTGGGGTTATAGAAATAGCCATAAACCTCGTGCCCGGCAGCCCGCAAGGCCTCGACAGAGTAAGAGGCGCATGGGCCACAGCAGGCATGCAGTAGCACCTTCACATTAGTTGCTCCTTTCCGTCAATAGTCTAGTTTTTCTAGCAATAAGTTCTTCCACTCGACTAATATAGACACGCACATCTTTATGGTTGCTTAGATTGACTAAGGTGCCATCTTCATTGAGAAACTTGCTACTGGCTCCGCCACCCAACCCGAGAATATGCTGCCGTTCTGCAATCATGATCATGTTATAGCGGCAAGCATGTCCCGGTAAGGTCCAGCCTACATTTTCTTGTCCGCCGAGGATATTGCGTTGCCGGTAAAGATAATAGGGGTGGTAGCCCGCCTCATCTAGCTGTTGGCTAGCTAGCTCTACCATCTGTGCGGCTAGCTTACCCTCGGGCAGCAAATCGTCCCAAGTATCTCGCTCGCTGGTAAAGCGAGAAGCTCGTTTGGGAGAAAACATATGCAGTGTAATATTCTCTGGCTGCAAGCCTAACACCCACTCTAGGCTGGCGGCGACATGCTCTAGCTTTTCGCCAGGCAAGCCCAGGATGAGATCCATGTTTAAAGTATGAAAATGCCCGCGGGCTCTAGCCACCGCCGCTTCAATATCTTGCTTGGAGTGGCCCCGGCCGATGAGTTGCAGCGTCTCTTGATGCATTGTTTGGGGATTGATACTGATACGATCTACACCTGCCTGCAGCAAGGTAGCTAAGTGTTCCTCTGTTAAAGTCTCTGGTCGACCGGCCTCCACGGTGAACTCTTGCCAGGGCAGCGGCAGCTCTTCCCGCAAGGCTCCACAGATAACTGCTAAGTCGGAGGCTGCTAAGGCGGTAGGCGTACCTCCGCCCACATAAACCGAATCGATGGAAAAACCTAGCTCGCGCGCACAGCGACCCAACGCCCTAATCTCTTGCAACACGGCGCTTACAAAACGCTGACGCTCTTGCCCTAATTCCCGTAAAGAATGGGAAGGGAACGAGCAGTATAAACAACGGGATGGGCAGAACGGAATGCCCACATAAACACTGACAGCTCGAGGCGGCAAACTCTGCAACCAAGGGTATTCGTAGGCAGCTACCCGCTTCAACAAGCTAGCTTTATCATCAGCAATGCCATACATCCGCTGCACTTCGGCTATAGCTGCATCTAGACTATGACCCGCATCGAGCAAACGATATAACGGTTTGTTGGGACGTACCCCCTGCATTCTGCCCCATGGCGCTGGCATTTTGTCTGCCTCCTTATACACAATGCTAGAACTAGATTAACATAAAGCCAGGTGAGAAAAAAGCATGGTGCCAGCCGCCGGCGACGCCAATTCCCTTACCTCGGCACAATCGGTATAATATTAGAGACATCGATGTGAGGAGGAACAGCATTGACTAAAACAAAAACAGCAGCCACCCCCAAACCTAGACGACGACCAGTGCCCATAGGGGTTCTACTGCTGTTACCTTCATTAATCTGGTCGACTGTTTTTCCTTTCTCCAAGCTAGTGCTAACTGTGATCCCGCCAATCCTTTTAGCCGCTCTGCGCTTTAGCCTTGGCGCCCTATGCCTCACCCTCTATGCCATCTATTTGTTTGGGTTAACAGAATTTAGGCGGGCCTGGCAACGCAGCTGGCCATGGTTTCTCACCTTAGGCATTTTCGGGGTCTTCCTTAACAATCTACTGCAAAACTTGGGGCTTAATTTGACCACGGCTAGCAGCACCAGTCTCTTAGGCTCTATCGACCCCATTTTCTCAGTTATTTTTTCGGCTATTTTCTTGGGTGAAGCCCTGAACAGGCATAAAGTTGCCGGCCTCAGCATTGCCTTTGTAGGCATCTATTTGGTCAGCACCAACGGTGCTTGGAAGCTCGACTGGGGTAGTAGTTTAGGCAACTTGTTGGTGATCGCTTCTGCCCTTAGCTATAGCATTTATACTGTAGCCTCCAAGCCGGTGCTGCAAAAAGAACAGCCTCCCATCGTGGTGGCTTGGGCAACTATTGTCGGTGCCGTTGGCCTTGTTATCGTAGCTGCAATCACCGATTCGGCGCCCGCCTGGTCTACCTTAAGCACGTCGATCATCTTGAACACTATTTATCTAAGTATCGTGCCCACCTCGGTCTCGGTGGTGGCCTATTCTTATCTGCTACAGCGGGTACAAGCTTCGCTAGCCAGCATCAGTCTTTTTCTAATTCCCGTCTTCTCCACCGCCTGGGCAGTTCTGTTGCTGGGGGAAGGACTCAGCTGGCCTATGCTGGCCGGTGGTGCCTTGATCGTGGCCGGCGTGGCTCTAGCAGTGATAGGTGGACGCAGACAGCGCTAGCAGGACATCGCCTGACCAACAACGAACAGAAGACTGGCTCACACTCATTGTCAGAACAGGGGGCAAACAGATATGAACTTAATCGAAGCAAGAACAAAGCGAACCGAGTGGTGGCGGCGAGATAGATTTGGTATGTTTATTCACTGGGGGCTATATGCCATTCCTGCCCGCGGTGAATGGGTGCGCAAAGCGGAGAGTATGTCAAATGAAGATTACCAACCTTATTTTGAGGAATTTAACCCCACCGCCTACGACCCGGCCGCCTGGGCGACTGTAGCCAAAGCAGCCGGCATGCGCTATGCGGTGATGACGGCTAAGCATCATGACGGCTTCTGCCTGTTCGATAGCCAGCTTACCGACTACAAAGCCACAAATACACCCGCCCAGCGGGATTTACTGCGCGAGTTTGCCGACGCCTTTCGCGCCGCTGGGCTTAAAGTCGGCTTTTATTATTCTCTCATCGACTGGCATCATCCCGATTATCCCCACTACGGCGACAGGCATCATCCCTTACGCCATGACGAGGCTTACAAGGGTAACATCCACCACTTCGACCGCTACCTCGACTATATGCATGGCCAAGTGCGCGAGCTATGCAGCAATTACGGCAAAATAGATATTCTCTGGTTTGACTTCTCCTATGATGACATGATAGGCGAAAAGTGGCGTGCCAGCGAGTTGATCCGGATGGTGCGGGAACTGCAACCAGACGTGATCATCGATAACCGGCTAGAAGCTAGCGGCGAGAACGCCGGCAGCATCCGCAGCCAAAACCCCAAGCCCTATGCTGGCGACTTTGCCTCCCCCGAACAAATTATTCCACCGGAAGGAATAGTCGACTGGCAAGGCAATCCTGTTCCTTGGGAAGCCTGTATTACCATGAATAATAGTTGGGGCTACTCGGCGGCCGATAAGAACTATAAATCGGCCAAGCAGCTTATTCGCAAGCTAGTAGAATGTGTCAGCAAGAATGGCAACATGATCCTCAACGTAGGCCCCAACGCCAAGGGTCTATTTCCGGCCGAATCGCTCCAGCTTCTGAGCACAATCGGTAGCTGGATGCAAGCCAACGGCGATAGTATCTACGGCTGTGGCCGGGCTGAACTGCCCAAACCCGAATGGGGCTACTACACCCAAAAGGGCAACAAACTCTATGCCCACGTTTTCGAGCCCCCCATCGGGCCACTAGCCTTATCTGGACTCCGTGGCAAAGTCAAGCGGGCTCGCCTCCTGGCCGATGGTTCCGAACTTAAACTTATCCGGCCCTGGAACACCTTCGACTTCGACGACTATCTCTTTATTAACTTCGGCACGCCAGAGCACCTAACCCATCCGCTACCCGATGAAATCGATACTGTGGTAGAGCTAGAATTAAAATAGAAGGAATTAAAGAGGCCGTTCCGCTGCAACAAGCGGAACGGCCTCAGTATTTTTATTTGGTCATAGCAAACGCAACTGTTCTTTATCAGGCCTTGGCGCTATCCCTAAGTGCTCATACGCCAGCCGGGTGGTCATGCGGCCACGCGGGGTGCGCTGCAGGAAGCCGATTTGCATTAGATAGGGTTCGAGCACGTCTTCTATCGTTTCCGGCGCCTCACTGATAGTGGCTGCCATGGTATCTAGCCCCACGGGGCCACCATCGTAATGCTCGATGATGGCTGTAAGGAGTTGGCGATCGGTGGCGTCTAGGCCATATTCGTCTATCTCTAACAGCTGCAAGGCAGCTTGGGCTACTTCTAGGGTAATAACGCCATCGCCCCGCACCTCGGCATAGTCGCGCACACGACGCAAGAGACGATTTACCACCCGGGGAGTGCCCCGGGCGCGCCGCGCTAGTTCATATGCGCCGTCTTCGGCAAGGCTAATGCCAAGTATGCGAGCGGAACGAAAAGCTATGTCTTTAAGGTCATCATCCCCATAAAATTCGAGGCGGCTGATGACCCCAAAGCGATCTCGCAAAGGTGCCGACAAAGCGCCGGCACGCGTGGTCGCCCCGATGAGTGTAAAGGGCGGCAGGTCGAGGCGAATTGAACGAGCGCTCGGCCCTTTACCGATAATAATATCTAAAGCATAATCCTCCATGGCTGGATAAAGCACTTCTTCCACACTGCGGTTGAGGCGATGGATTTCGTCTATGAACAGGCAATCGTGGGGACCTAAGTTGGTAAGTAGGGCCGCCAGATCACCCGGGCGCTCAATGGCTGGCCCTGAGGTAATCCGCAAATTCACGCCCAGTTCGTTAGCGATGATGTGTGCTAGGGTGGTCTTGCCCAAACCTGGGGGCCCGTAGAGCAAGACGTGATCTAAAGCCTCTTGTCTCTTTTTAGCAGCTTCAATAAATATAGCTAGGGTCTCTTTCGCCTTCTCTTGCCCGATATATTCGTCTAAATAACGGGGTCGCAAACTATTTTCTACTTCAGTGTCTTCTCTCTGCAATTCTCCGGCTACAATCCGTTCATCTTGCAAAGTTTTTCCCCCCTATCGATTGCGCGATCCCAAGTATTTTAGGGCCTCGCGCAACAATTGCGCTTCATTAAGTGTTAGGTCAGGTGCCTGCCTCATTGCCGCTCGCAGGGCCCCTGCCGCTTCATCGGCTCTATAGCCTAGTGCTGTCAACGCCTCCACCACCTGCTCCTGCACACCGCCAGTTGCGGTTGGTGCATCGTCGGTTGCAAAGGGGAAGGCATCTGCTTGCGCTGCCAATTTATCTTTCAACTCGAGCACTAGGCGTTGTGCCGTTTTCTTACCGATGCCAGGTATTTTAGTTAGTACCGACAACTCGTTGTTGATGATGGCGCGATAAAAGTCGTCAGCAGAAACGGCATTGATAATACTCAAGGCTAATTTAGGCCCTACCCCCGAAACGGTCAATAGGGTCTCGAATAGGGTGAGGGTTTCCGGCTCGGTAAAACCGTAAAGTGAAATGTCATCTTCCCTGACCTGCATGTAGGTATGTAAAAGGGTTTCTGTATCAATATCAAGCCGGCCCAGCAGCCGTTGGGGAACAAATACCCGATAGCCAATGTTATTGACTTCTATTGTCACATATTGCGCCGCCTTGCTAACAACTCTGCCGCGCAAGAAAGCAATCATCCCCATCTTCTCCTTCCTTATCTGTTTAGGTTTCTATATTGCGAGCTATGCACATGACAAATGGCAACAGCTAAGGCATCGGCCACATCGTCGGGCTTAGGGATACTAGGCAGATTGAGCAAGGCTTTAACCATATGCTGTACCTGGTGTTTTTCAGCCCGCCCGTAACCAACCACAGCTTGCTTCACCTGCAGGGGAGTATACTCCACCACCTGCGCCCCGTGTTGGGCTGCTGTCAAAATAATAACGCCCCGGGCCTGGGCTACTGTAAAGGCAGTGGTCGTATTGCGATTAAAAAACAGTTGTTCTATAGCTAAGACGTTAGGCTGATATTCTTGCATTAAACTAGCTAGATCAGTATGTAACATTAAGAGGCGTTCGGATAACGGCGTGTTAGCCGGTGTACGAATGCAGCCTTGGGCAATGGCCTTGCCACTCCCTTGGCGTCCCGGCAAGACAAAGCTATATCCGGTGATGGCTATTCCAGGGTCAACACCCATAATCAACAACCCAATCTCCTCCCTTACTTCCTCAACCCCTTCGACAAGCGAGAGGCAAACACCTGCTTGGACTGGCAGCTCGGGGTTCAAAAATGGGAATTGAGAAGGGGGTTGCCCGTGATGGGCAACCCCCTGGTGGACATCTTGCTACCAGCGCGCGAGGATGACCGCAATGCCAGCAGCAAGAAGGCATGCAGGGCTCGGCCGCGGCCCACTGTGCCTTTAGCGGTCTAGGCCTTCGAGGACATAGGCCAGTTCCGCTTCCGAGCTAACTACGATACCAGCGCGTAATTGCTGCTGCACCGATTCGGGTAGGCGTGCGACCGACATCTCAGGATACAGCTGTAGAAAAACGGCAGTTTCCCTAGATTGCCCCCGCCAGACGGCCACACAACCGGCTTGTTCGCCGATAATAAAGTGGGATTGACATTCGGGGCACAGGATGGCCAAGCGACCGCGCAATAAGACAGTATCGTCGAGCCGATCCTCCACATGCATTGCCTGCACCGTACGCTCTAATTCGGGCATAGATACGGAGAGCAATTCGGCATTAAGGTCGCGCTCGGCGACGAACAGGTCATGCCCACAATCATACTCGAGCCGGTAAGTGACTAGCACATCAGGCCCGAACAAATCGGACCAATAGTGCTGCTGGCTAGGCAGGCGTACCCCGCTCCTATCGGTGGGCAGCCAAGGGGCGAACCAGCCTGTACTCGTTAAATGGTAAACACCTGCAACCAGGATTAGTGTGGCTACAACTAAAGCCATGCCCTGCCAACGACGCTTCATGGTAACAATCACCTCAAAGTGGTATTCTAGTGAGCTAGTATAACCACAAGATGGTAATTGCATACCAAAAGGCCGCCCGGCAAGGGCGGCCTAGCGTCTATTCTTCATCGGGCAAATCGGCATTGGTATAGACGTTCTTAACGTCGTCGTGTTCTTCTAGAGCCTCTAACAGCTTCAGCACATTTTCTGCTACTTCGCCCTCCACCGCCACTGTCGTTTGTGGCAGCATGGTCAGCTCGGCCGAAGCAATGTTTACATTTTGCTCCTGCAAGAAGCTACGCACCGCCTCTAAGTCGGTGGGAGCGGTGATAATTTCAAAGCTATCTTCCTCTACTTGCAGATCTTCGGCACCTGCCTCTAGAGCCAGTAGCAACATAGCATCCTCATCGCGGCTTTCTTCGGCACGGTCAACTATAATTAGACCCTTCTTATCGAATAGGTAAGCCACAGAGCCGCTTTCACCCAAATTGCCTCCATGCTTACTGAAGATATGCCGGACATCGGCGGCTGTGCGGTTGCGATTATCGCTCAGCAGATCTAGCATAATCGCTACCCCGCCAGGGCCATACCCCTCATAGGTGAACTCTTCGAAATTGTCGGCGTCGGTAGTGCCTAGGCCTCGCTGGATAGCCCGGTTAATATTCTCATTGGGGATATTGAAAGAGCGGGCTTTGTCTAGCGCCAGCCGCAAGGCAAAGTTGCTAACCGGGTCAGCCCCGCCTTGCTTGACAGCAACCATAATTTCCCGCGATACTTTCGCAAAGATTTTGCCCTTTTGCGCGTCAACTTTGCTTTTTCGATGTTTTATATTGCTCCACTTAGAATGGCCAGCCACTCTTTTTCACTCTCCCATCTAAAGTACATATTCTTATTCAAGTTGCAGGGGTGGCATCGGCGGCAGGCGACGCTTATGCTCGCTTTGTCTATGGAGACGATCTACAAGTTGCCGCACATGAGGTTCCGCCTCTCCCTGCAAAATATACCTGTCGAGCTGCTCATAAGAGATTCCCATTTCTTGCTCGTCAGTTTGGCCAGCCCAAAGACCAGCTGACGGGGCTTTATCGATAATTACCTGGGGTACGCCCAAATAGAGCGCTAGCTCTCGCACTTGCTGCTTTACTAAACCAGCAATAGGCATCAAATCGACGCCGGTATCACCATGTTTCGTAAAATAACCAATAATCCACTCGCTCCGGTTAGTGCCGCCTAAGACCAAGGCGTTACGGGCGGCAGCGTAATAGTTGAGCACCGTCATGCGTAAGCGCGGTTTAAGATTAGCCACCGCCAAGCGAGGTGCGCCGTCTGCTACCGGCAAAGCTTCACACAGGGTGTCGAAGGTTTCGTCCAAGTCTACAGTTACTACCGACAAGCCCAGCGCCTGTGCGCAAAGCTGAGCATGCTCGGCATCTTCCGGATCGCTATAGCATGGCATGATTACACCTAGGGCGTTATCGCCGAAAGCCCGCACAGCTAGTCCAGCTACAACAGCCGAGTCTATGCCGCCGCTCAGCCCAAAGACAACGCCACGGCAGTTGGCGCTCTGCACATAATCCCTCAACCAAACTACCAATTGGTCAACTACCCGAGCGCTTTCCATCATCTTGCCCCTTCCTACTAAACGTTAAAGCGGATATGCAAGATATCCCCGTCTTGCACCACATAATCTTTACCCTCAAGGCTAGCCTTGCCGGCAGCCTTCACCTGAGCTTCACTCCCTAGCGTCTCTAAATCATCATACTTGATTACCTCAGCGCGAATGAAGCCTCGCTCTAAGTCGGAATGGATTTCTCCAGCTGCTTTCTTGGCGGTTGTTCCCTTACGGATGGTCCACGCTTTCACTTCATCGGAACCAACTGTAAAGAAGGAAATCAATCCTAGGGTCTCATAAGCGACCCGCATCACGCGGTTAATGGCCGGCTCGCTGATGCCTAGCTCGGCAAAAAACATGTCGCGATCTGCCGGTTCCAACAGGCTAATTTCTTCTTCAATCTCAACGCAGAGTTCAATCACTGACAGCCCCTTAGCGCTAGCTGAGGCTAATAGCTCTTGCCGCCCAGGATAGTCACGGGCCATGAATTGTTCTTCGTCCAGGTTAACTACCACTAGCATGGGCTTATTGGTAAGGAAGGTGTAGTTCTGCAAAGCCGCCCGCTCTTCTTCCGTCAAAGCAAGGGTGGAAAAAGGCTGTTCTTGCTCTAAATGCGCCATGCATTTCTCTAATACAGCTAATTCCTGCTTTTGCTCGGGTGTAATTTTCTTACCTGCCCGAATACGGGAAATGCGCTTATCAACAAAGTCGAGATCTGCCATTAGGAGTTCGAAATTGATAGTCTCCATATCGCGCACCGGGTCGATACTTTCTTCTACATGCAAGACATCGTCGTTGCGAAATGCCCGCACCACTTGCACTAAGGCGTCGACCTTACGCACACCATCAAGAAAAGCGTTCCCAACCCCTTGCCCTTCGCTAGCTCCCCGCACGAGCCCTGGTAAGTCGATAACTTCTATCTGGGCGTAGGTTGTTTTCTTGGGCTGATATAAGCTTGATAGAAAATCTATCCGATTGTCGGGCACCCGCGCAATCCCGACGTTGGCGTCGACGCGCCCAGAGAAGTATTGGGATTTCTGCACTTGGGCTCCTGTCAGCAGGTTGAATAGAGTTGTTTTCCCTACTGTAGGGAGCCCCACGATACCACAAGCAAGCATTACTAGACTTACCGCCTTTCTATGTCGTCAACTATTCTTCTTCTGTTTGCACGGCCCTAGCAATAATACCGTAAATATCCTGTAACAGCCTTTCCACACGCATACTTAGCTCTTGCAAATTGCGAATATCAGAATGTAAGAAAACGATCTCCGACAACTTGGCCAGCTGCTCCTTTTCCTCTTCGCTAGGAGGGTTGCCGCCTAATTCTTGCAACTGCAGTTGCATGCTTTTTTCTAAGAAATTATCTAGCATGCTTTTTGCTTGGGGATCAGCATTTACCTTCTGCCGGGCCAGCCGCATGGCCACTACATCAGGGTGCTGCCGCAAGCTACGAGCCAGGGCATGAGCCTGATCGTATACGTTCATTCTTTGCTACCTCCTCCGGATTCTGAAGATACTCACCAAGCCTATCACTTAATCATAGCAATTCTGGCTGCAAGGCGCAAAATCCTGCGCTTGCCGACCAGCTATTCTAACCGAACCCTCAGCAATTAGGCGCAAAAATATGATATGATACTTCTAATTCAATAGATTTAATATTTTATCCGTTCTAAGTGGTATACAATAACCAGCTATCCAAGCTTTCGTAAGTTTGCTACAATAGAATACGATATTTGCGCTTAGACATTTTGTACCTAGGAAGGGGGAATGCATTTGTACATCAAGCTAGGATTTCATAACGCTAAGGCTAACTTAAACCGTACCGTTATGGCATTCTGTGTGACAGCGGCTGCTGCGCTGATCCTGACTGTATCGCTGTCCACATCTTCTGGCTTTTTGCATGGCCAACATCTGCTGCTCCGCTATTATCTAGGAGCAGACATAGCGATTTTCCCAGGGAAGCTGGTATTCACTCCCGATGAACTGACCCAAGAGGGCAGCCGATGGCAGTGGTCCCATTACGCAGCAGCGTGGCAAAACGAGGCTCCTGGCTTCTTAACACGCTTACCCTACGACGGTATATTGACCGCGCCCGATCAGACCCAAGTGATAGACGTCCACCGCGTGGCACAAGTAGTGCAAGGGCGAGCTGAGGTCAATGCCCTCTATCCCTACTACATGATTCCCGCCATTGCCACTTTTCCTAACGATAATGGAGCTGCCGGTCGTGTTGTGCCCCTGCGTGGGCGTGATATCAAACTAGATAGCAAATGGGAGATTGCCAAATACTTAGCAAACGATACAAATGTTGGTCCCCAGTTAGAGGAAATGCTGGCTGCTTTCGCAGAGTTTGACGGGCAACCTGTATGCGTCATTAATACAGCCGCTTTACCGCTAGGTGTTGTTGCTCCCACTGCCGGAGAGGTATTTACTGTTCTAGTACCTACTTTTGATCGTGAAAAACAAGAATATGACTTTACCCAACTACAGCCAGTCCAGCTATATGTATTAGCCCATATAACGGTTCCCGTTGCTACTTACCAAGTAGCCGAGCGGGAGCATCGGCCATATTACTGGGTTAGCGATGCTATACATATGCCTTTAAATACCTGGAAAAACATCGCCGCCTTGGCTGGAGTGGATCCGGCACCCTCAAAGGTGGGCCAACTAGGCTTAGTGCTGTCGGATACTATGTCTGCTACTAGGCTAGCCCATGAACTGCGGCATGAATTGCCCGAGTACACGGTCCTAACTGCCGCTGAAATGGTCAACTTGTTGACCAAGGCTGCTCCGCAAGCAGGCTTACCGATAGACGTAGACTTTGCTTTTCATCTACTGACGATCTTAATTACAAGCTTAATCGTAGCAACCAACGCTTTCTTGTTAGTGATGCAACGCCGGAAAGAGATTGCCATAATGAAAAGCTTAGGAGCGAGCTATTGGAACATAGTCACCCTGATTCTGTCAGAGCTGGTTGCCCTTTCGCTGATAGCTAGCCTCGGTGGCGTTGCCTTATATCGGTTACTGATAATTAACCCCGCCTTAGCGAGGTTTGGCACTCCGTGGTCAGACATTTGGCGGCAAACCTTTACCATCGGTGGAGAAGTGATAGGCGTATTAGGGCTAGCCAATATCATCTTTGGCCTCATTCCCGCCTTCCAAGCCGCCCGTACACCGGTAATGGAGGTGCTGCGCGATGCGTAAGAGTACAGCCCCTCTCCTTATCACCCGTGGTCTCTCCAAGTATTATCACGGCAAGACCACCGTGCATGCTGTACGTAAAGTAGACCTACGTGTTTATCCTGGCGACTTTGTCGTCATCTTGGGCCCTTCTGGCAGTGGCAAAAGCACGCTTTTAACCATGCTAGGCGGGTTAGAAAGACCTAGTTTGGGGTCTATCCAACTAGGCGATGTTGTTTACCACCATTTGGAGGAAGGCGAACTAACCGAACTACGCCAACAAAAGCTGGGTTTTGTTTTCCAGTATTTTAACTTATTGAACAGCCTTTCTGCAGCTGAAAATGTCGCCCTCCCCTTACGCCTGTTGCCGCTAACAGAAAGGGAGATAGAAGAGCGAGCTCTTAGCATGTTGGAACAGGTGGGGCTAAAAGAGAGGGCCCACCACCTGCCAGCCCAGCTTTCAGGCGGCGAGCAACAAAGAGTGGCTCTGGCCCGCGCGCTGGTGCATGAACCAGAACTCGTTCTAGCAGATGAACCGACAGGTAACCTAGATAGCAAGAATGCCGCTTTGATCAAGGAACTACTAGTCAGATTGAATACTGAGAAACAGCAGACGTTGATTATTGTGTCTCACGACGCATCCTTCCGCAAGCTCGCTAATCGTGTAGTCTACATGAGCGACGGCGAGATCGACAGAATCGAGGTGAAGGCCCGTGGTGCTGATTAGAATCCTAGACATTATCTGGGATATGTTTAGCTGGCATAATATCAGAGATTTTGCCCAGCGCGCCCGCCTAATGTGGCCGATCACGCGACGCTTTGTGCAACGCAAACGATTACAGGTTGTTCTGATGAGTTTAGCTGTTGCCTTAGGGTTTTCCGCCTATTTAGTTTTCCAGGCCATATTCGGGCAAAACACTAGCCAAGTATTAGCCAGAGTAGAACAACCACACTTCCCTAGCAGCCTGATTATCTGTCATAGAGAAAAAATCACCCGGGGGCAGCTAAAGCAAATCGACGACATTTTTTATGCCCACATACAGGCTCCCGCTATCGACATTAGCCCCTTAATCAGAGGACAAGAACAGCCAATACTGGGTTTTGCTGCCGATAATGACTTCTGGCGCTCCCAGATCCATTTGCTCGACGGCACAGCTGACATTTCTGCTGACCAGATTCTGTTACCCAAGCAACTGGCAGAAAACTGGCAGCTAGCAGTCGGCGATCCTATACAGCTAACCCATACCGGAACCACCCAGCCTGTCTACCAAGTTGACATGACAGTTGGCGGTATTTTTGAATCTGATGCTTTACTGTTTGATCGCCCACTGGTGCTTAACACGGCCACCATCTGTAGAGGAAAGAGCCTAACAGAACCAAATGTGCTCTTCGTCGCTTACCATCGGTCTGATGCCGGGCGAGCCCTTAATGCCATCCGCGGCATCCTCAGGCCAGAGCGGGAGGATCAGGGGCCGCGCCAATACTCCTGGCTGCGTCCTAACGAGAACACTGGCGATTGGGTATTCAAGAGTATAGAGCCCTATACTCTGCTTTGGAGTGCGGGCAATAATGACTTCGTCCAAGACGCCGCTCGCAACCTAGTAGCCAACAACTATAGCAGTGGCAAGGGCATTATAGTTATGGTCTTCATGTTCTCGGCCCTTTGCATTTTTAATATCCTCTTGATCTCATTGCTGACACGACGTCGTGATGTAGGGATCCTGAAAACGATTGGCTACGACGATTTCTCTATCTTCACCAGTTTCCTCTTAGAAGCAGGGATAGTTGTCGGTGGAGGAATTATTGCAGGGGCAGTGGTCACCCCCATAGTGTTTAGTTGGCTGGGCAAATATTTTGGCTTTGCCTTGGGTATTACCTGGGGTCACATAATAAAAACGGGGCTTCTTTCTTTCTGCATTTACATGTTTACTGCCGCCGTGCCGGCAGATATGGCCCGCTACACCTCGGTAATGGAACTCCTACAAGAGCGGCCACTGCGCTCCAGTTGGGAAGAAGACCCGCTCTACAGGCGGCCGACAACTCGACGTCCACTGCGAACTGCCCGTTCTCGCTAGTGCAGAGGAGGGAACAAAATGAGTGCATCCTTGTTACAATTGCGAGGCGTAAGCCGCCACTTCCAAACCGGTCATATAGTGCAGGCCCTTAATGACATTGACCTGACGGTAGAAGCAGGCGAGTTCCTGTTGATTCTGGGGCCTTCTGGTAGTGGTAAAAGCACACTTCTTAGCGTTATCGGCGGTCTCGATCGCCCGACAGCCGGAGAAATTGCCTTAGAGAACCAACCTATACATAGCTTGGGAGAAAACAAGCTAGCCCATTTGCGGCGCAAGAAAGTTGGTTTCGTATTTCAGTTTTTCAACCTCTTAAGTACACTGTCTGCCCTAGATAACGTAGCTTTACCCTTGCGTATGAATGGTGTATCAACTGCCGAAGCGAGAGCAAAAGCGAAAGCTATGCTACAGCAAGTAGGCTTAGGCGACCGTTTGGACCATTACCCAGCAGAACTTTCGGGTGGTGAACAACAACGCGTGGCTATTGCCCGCGCCCTGATAAACAGTCCCACCCTACTTCTGGCCGATGAACCTACAGGCAACCTAGACAGTAAAAACGGCACCATGATCATGGAATTGCTCCAACGCTTTAATCGCGAATATAAGCAAACCATCATCACCGTCTCGCACGATCACGCCTTTAAATCTATCGCCCACCGCGTGTTGCACATGCGCGATGGATATATAGCCGACATTGAGCACCTCAGGTCTAAAGACAACTGAATAAAAAAGGAAGCTTGGCTAATGGAGACCACTGAAAGCACCTTCTTGGGGCAGTAAAGGTCGCGGCCATGCATAAAGAGCACCGGCCTGGGGCAACTATCCCCCGGCCGGCCTACGGCCTCCCGGGCGGGCGTCTTTCAAGATACCTAGCCCGAGAGGCTGTTCATTTTTAAAGTCGCCTACCGATATAGCATTTTGTTGGATAGTCTGCCAAGTGCATGGGATATGGTAGGGGCGCCCTGCGGAGGAAATTGCCTTAGGCAATTTCCTCCAAAGTGCGCCCACAATGTACCAACAATCAGTCGGTTGATGCTCCCCTTGACGACGAAGCCCTTACCCACAGTCGCTGGCTACCTGCGCGCGGGGATGACCGCAACGCCAGCGGCAAAGCACGCAAACATGACCGCGACCGACCGCTATGTCTTCAGCAAAATCGCCTAGTACCAGGCTTCCTTTCTCGTATTTATTGCCTTTTTATCTAGCCAACTGGCAGTAAACAAGGCTGCTACAGACAGCACCATGATTGCAATTTCTGTCGGCCAGAAGGAAAGCACCCAGCCTTGGTAGAGCAAGGCCATGAAATTGACAGCACCATGCCACAGGGCGGCTAGCAAGAAGAAGCGCCCCGGCTGCCTACGGCCGAGACCATAGGCAGTAATGAGAGCCAGGCTAATATGCAGACCAATTGCGAAACAGCGCTCGAGCACGGCGACGGGAGACCAGATACTATACGCCCCTAGAGGAAGGGCCACTAGGCGCCAGGCTTCCCATACGCCAAAGCCTAAGCCTGCCGCAAGACCTGCCGCCCGCCAGCTTATCCGGCTGCCACTAGTCACACGGCCTAGCCAGATAACGCCGATTTTTAAGGCCTCTTGCAGCAAGCCAGTAAATAAAGCTAATAAGGCGCCTGAAAGCCAAATTGAAACACCATGTTCTGCCAACCAGCTGCCCACCAACGACAACAAGCGCGATTGTAGCGGCAAAGTTACCATAAGGGCCAAAGCCCCGAGGCCAACGGTCGACAAATAGGTAAATTTAGACCCGGGAAAAGCATGGCGAAAGAAGACATGGAGCCAAAGGAGGCCAAAAGCAAGAAAAACAAAGGAGTATAAAACAACATGCAGCGTTCCTTGCGACGTCAATAATAGCACCTCCGCATTGATAGGCTATGTTGCTATTATCCAAGAAAAATAGGTACAGGGTCAAGACAGGCGTAAGAGGGCATAATACGCACTCACGCGGCATAACAGAATCTTAGAAAGACCGCACGCGTCCTAGACGGCTTAGTTCCGTCAATAAAGCTCTATACCACGACTTGTCATTAAGGTACCAATCATGCGATAATCTTATTTAATATCTTGGCAAATCGGCATTTTTCTGCTTTCAGGAGTTGGGGGTGTGAAATAAGGTAGAAACAAGCAGGAATTTGCCCGCCAGTTTCGAACATAAATAACGATCCATTAATTAAATGTAAAATTAGGAGGGAGATTTCTCTTGGACGACCCTGGAGGTAGTAACTATCGATTATGGTTGACCGTTATTTTGCTCAGCTTGTCGGCACTTTTCTCGGGCTCCGAAACAGCATTTTTCTCTAGTAGTCAGGTGCGTTTGCGCCAATTACAGGAGAAAGGGGTGAAAAAGGCCGACTTAGTGCAGCGCTTGATCGATGACGGTCAGCGGCTCCTGTCTACCCTGCTGGTGGGGAACACGATTGTCAACATTTTCTTAACCAGCCTAGTTACCACAGCGTTCCTCGACTGGCTAGGCAGTACATTTGGAGCTCAAATCGCTGGTGCTTTAGCTACCGTTATTACAACAATTTTGCTCCTAATTTTTGGTGAAGTTACCCCGAAAGCAATCGCTGCGTCGGCCCCCGAATCTTTTGCCTTGCTGTTAAGCCAACCTGCTTTACTCTTTCACTGCTTGCTACGGCCTATAGTAAGTGTTTTCAACTTCATTACCGCCTGGGGAGGTGCCAAGAACAGCACACCTACCCCTAGCGTAACCGAAGATACCATACTCACTGCCCTCAGCATCAGTGAAGAAGAGGGGGCTTTGCGTCAGGAAAGCCGTGAGATGATTCATGGTATCTTCGCTAGCGACGATACAACTATCGGTCGTATCATGGTGCCGCGAGAGAGGATTACAGCCATCCCAGTTACTTATTCCATACAGGAGGCACTCAGAGTTCTACTTGACCACGGGTATTCACGTGTACCCGTATATGAGCAAGACATCGATGATGTCATCGGTCTGATCTATGCAAAAGATCTTCTACCGCAGCTGCGGAGTGGCGATATGAGGCCGATCAAAGATTTACTTCGGCCCGTTCTACCCTGTCGCCCGACACACAAGCTAAATCAGCTGCTGCAAGAGATGCAAACTAAGCGTATGCACCTCGCCATCGTTACAAATAGCCAAGGCAAGACCGTCGGTTTAGTAACCATGGAAGACCTGCTGGAGGAAATCGTCGGCGAAATCGCCGATGAACACGACTCCGAGCTGGCGCCCAACTCCCTTTATCAGGAGGGGGTAGCGTCATGCTAGGCTTAGTATTCACACTGATGTTGTGGGCGTTTAGCTTTGCCCTAGTAGCTTTTTTTGCGGCCTCGGAAACTGCCATGATCAGACTCGATAACCTAACCGTAAAGCAGCTCGTCAACAAGCAGGTTAAAGGTGCCCACCTGCTCGAAGAAATGATGGAATCTAAGCAGCCACTTCTTTCCTCGCTGCTAGTAGGAACCAACCTGGCTGTAGTACTTTCTACCGTTGTGGCCAACCTGCTCTTGCGGGACGTACAAATCGGCAGGGTGTCGGGCTCAGCTATCGCTAGCTGGGGGATGATTATCTTAATACTTATATTTGGAGAGATACTTCCCAAGAGGCTAGCTACCACCTATACGGCTCAGTATGCCTCCAAAGCAGCACGGCCCATCTATTGGGCCTACAAGGCACTGGTGCCACTGGCTATGCCTTTGCTGCAGATTCCCCGCTTGCTCAGCCGGCGATTGCCTATCGAGAGTGATGAACCTTCCATGGATGAGGCTTCGCTCATAACCCTAGTAGATATAGGCGAAGAAGAAGGCTCGGTAGAAGAATCGGAGCGGGAAATGATCGTAAGAGTATTAGAATCTAATCACACCCTGGTGCGGGAAATAATGACCCCTCGGGTAGATATAGTAGCTATAGATGTCGATACTC
Source organism: Bacillota bacterium (assembly GCA_012735505.1). GTDB lineage: Bacteria > Bacillota > UBA994 > UBA5500 > UBA5500 > JAAYHE01. The sequence goes on along the minus strand of JAAYHE010000017.1, from coordinate 52,414 downwards.
CAGAACAAACTATGTGGCAGGAAGTAATCGAGTCAGGGCTCTCGCGCATCCCTGTCTATGAAGATACTATCGACAACATTATAGGCATCCTCTATGTAAAGGATATCCTCGAATATTGGCAGGGTCCTTTAGCTGTAAGCATTGCCGACCTCATGCGCGACGCATATTTTGTGCCGGAAACAAAACGGATCAATGACTTACTGCGGGAACTGAAATCGCTACGTATCCATATGGCTATCGTAGTAGACGAGTATGGCGGCACGGCCGGCTTGGTTACCATTGAAGACTTGCTAGAAGAAATCGTCGGCGAAATCCAAGATGAATTCGACGTCAATGAACAGGCCGAAATACAACAACTAGACGCTAATACATGGCTGGTAGATGGGGTGGTACCCATTGACGAAATCAGCGACTTGGTAGAAATCGAACTTCCAGATGAAGAAGTAGACACGATCGGCGGCCTCGTCTATTGGCTACTAGACTATATTCCTGAAACTGGAGAAACCCTAGACTTGCCAGATTACGGACTCAAGCTAACCGTCACCGCTACTAGCGGACGCCGTATCACTAAACTCAAAATAGAGCGTACACCTGTCAAAGAGAAGCAGATTGCGCTATAAAGGAGGCTCAGGTTGCCTAGCTACTAGGCAACCTTATTTTTATGTTTGACTTAATTCCGAGAATATAGCATACTAACCAAAATGACGTGCAGCACGCAGTAGGAGGAGGGATACTAAGTGGCGCGGGTATTGTTAGTTCGCCATGGACAAACCCAGCATAATAAAGATGGGATCATGCAAGGACTCTTAGATGTGCCTCTCAACGACCTGGGACGGAAACAGGCTAGGGCGGTCGCTCGCTATATAGAACAAAAATATTCCCTAGATGCAGTCTATAGCAGCCAGCTACAGCGGGCTTACGCCACGGGGCAAGCCATTGCCACCGCCCAGGGGTGTCCCCTCTATACCCACACTGCATTACAGGAATTAGATGTCGGAGAGTGGTCGGGCTTGACTTACGCAGCTTCCCAGGCCGCTCACCCAGAAATTTGGAAGCAGCTTGAAGCTGATCCGTACAATACTCAACGACCTGGAGGAGAATCGTTTGCCCAGCTTTATGATAGAGCAACCACCTGGTTTCGGGACACGATAGAGCCTCAGGCCGGAAAAACCTTGTGCATTGTCACCCACGGGGCTACCATGCGGGCTCTGCTAGCCTATGCACTCGCTGTAGACCCGGCCGCCTTCGGCATCAGGATGTCAGTACATAACACAGGCATTTCTACCCTAGAGTACAGCCGTAACCAGAAGCGGTGGCGGGTATTGTCTATCAACTGCACTAGTCATTTAAATTACATCAACTAAGCTTAGCAAAGGAGGAAACGCGCTATGAGCAGACTTATTATCAAGGGTGGCCTTTACTTTGATGGCGTCCATTCTCCCCGGGAAGGTCTGGCGTTGGTGATCGAAGGCGAAAAATTTGAAAGGGTTATCCCGGCAACAGCCTTGCCGACCGAAACCGATGCCCGGGTTATAGACGCTAGCGGTTGCACTGTGTTGCCTGGACTCATCGACTGCCATGTACATATTACGAGTAGCGGCGCTGCCGATAGCTCCCAAGAACGGCACGACCCTGACGCCCTTTTAGCCTTGCGGGCCGCAAAGAACGCCCGCATTATTTTAAACTCGGGCTTTACCACCGTTCGTAATATGGGCAGCCGCAATCAAATCGATCTTTCGGTCAAGCAGGCCATCGACCAAGGTTATATTCTAGGCCCCCGGGTGATCACATCGGGCATGTGCATCACCATGACCGGTGGGCACGGTTGGATGGGCGGGCGCCAAGTAGATGGTGTAGACGAGGCTCGCAAAGGAACCAGAGAACAACTTCGCGCTGGAGCAGAAATCATTAAGATTATGGCTACCGGCGGCGTGATGACTCCAGGCGTCGAACCCGGCTCTGCCCAATTAACAGTAGAAGAAATGCAGGCAGCTGTGGAAGAAGCCCACAAGGCTGGACGCAAAACTGCTTCCCACGCCCAAGGCACTACCGGTATTAAGAACGCCATTTTAGCCGGGATAGACTCCATCGAGCATGGCATTTTCTTAGACGATGAGGCAATCCAGCTGATGCTAGAACACGATGTGGCCCTGGTGCCAACTCTAGTCGCCCCTTACCATATAGTGAAAGGTGGCATAGAAGCTGGTATTCCTGCCTACGCTGTGGATAAGGCTAACCAAGTGTTCGAGGCTCATAAGCAAAGCTTCAAAAAGGCACTCCAAGCTGGAGTCACTATTGCCTTTGGTACCGACTGCGGCACACCACTCAACACTCCAGGCCGCAATGCATTAGAATTTGAGCTGATGGTAGAAGCAGGCATGACCCCCTTGCAGGCCCTAACGGCTGCAACGAGTACAGCAGCGAAAGTTTGCGATCGCCCCGAGATGGGCAGCCTGGCCGCCGGCAAACTAGCCGACGTGACGATCGTCCAAGGTAATGTTTTCGATGATGTCCGCTTGCTACAAGATCAAAATAATATTAGCTATGTGATTAAGGGTGGCGCCGTAGTAGTTAAGCGCTAAACAGCCATCGCCCAACGACATTTTTAGGCCACGGCAGTTGCCGCGGCCTTTTTCATCTCCCTAAGCTAGGAATCGATACGGATTACCTTGCGCTCATCTACCGGCGGACGCGTAGCTAGTAAGTACCAACCCAACAGATAGTGCAACACTAGAGCCAATAGGGCCGCATATAAGATGTTCCAATTTCGATGGACCTGATAGCCAAAGATAATTAAGCCCCACTCGATAGCAACTGTTGCTAAGGCGTAGGCGGCAATATAGAAAAAGCGGGCGGTGCCGCTCCGCAGGCTTAGCAGCCAATAGGCAAAAATAACCATCAGGGGTAACCACGACATGGCTAAGAATATGGGAATCCCTCTGATCGAGGCGATTTCAGTAAAGTTGAAACGCCATAGCCGCAGATACCAAACTGCTAAAACCTGAATCAGCATGGCAACAGCAAAACCACCTACAATGCCAAAGGGCAACAAACGCATGATATCGCGCCTCGGCACAAAAACCAACATAGCGATAGATGCGAGCAGAAAAAAAATAATCCAGACGAGGCTCTTAGTAGCTGACAAGGCATCCACTACCTTTCCCTTGTGTAATTGCAGCGCAAGTATCATATCTAGTATGAGCACACTAGCAGCGCTTGATGCCATGCCCAACACAAAAACTGCCTGCCTTAGCCCCAGGGCTGCATTTGTAAACCACACCCGCCCGGGGAATAGTTGCCTAGGCCGAAGCCCATACAGGCATAAAGCACACGCACGTGAGCATGACTGCGCCGACGCATGCACACCCCTCTTCATTTTGTTGCACAAATACTTGCACACCATCGCACGAGCGTTTACAATAACAGTAGCTGGCAGCAACAATATTGTGCAAGGGGAGTGATCTCATGGATTCCACCAAGTACTCCTTGGCCGATTTCATCGATATACCTGACCAAGACATTATGGGCAGGGCACGGCTGTTCGCGGCCTACGCCGAAGACAGCCGTCAACGTGGCCATGCCCACTATCGGCGCATCTCATTAGACGGGTCTGGGCCAACCATGCAAGTGGTAGACCCGTTAACCGGACAAGTCAACGAGATGATCTACATGGCCTCTAATGACTATCTAAATCTGACCAAACATCCGCGCACTATCGCAGCTGGCCGGGCAGCCTTAGAAAAATACGGATCAGGCGCTGGCAGCGTGCCCCTTTTGGGTGGCACATTGGATTTGCATGTCGAGCTGGAACAAAAGATAGCCAAGTTCAAAGGCTGCGAAGATGCCATCCTCTACACCAGCGGCTTCGGCTCCAACTGCGGTACCTTATTGGCCATGTTAACCGATAAAGACATAGCTATTCTGGATTTACTCGTACATGCGAGCATTATCGACGGCTGCAAGAACACTAATACCCGATTTTTCCGGCATAACGATATGAAGTCGTTAGAGCGGGCCCTAGAGAAAGCCAAGGACAAATATCGCACCAAACTAGTGGTGGTTGATGGTGTATATTCCATGGACGGCGATATTGCCAAACTGGATGAGATAGTGGAAATGGCTCATAGCTATGGCGCTTACGTTATGGTAGACGAAGCTCATGCCACCGGCGTCATCGGGGCTAACGGGCGCGGCACGCCCGAGCATTTTGGTATCGAGGGAAAAGTAGATATCGTGGCAGGCACTTTTAGTAAAGGATTGGGCGCGGTGGGAGGCTTTATTGCCGCCAACCGTGAGCTAATTCAGCTCTTGCACTTTTTCTCTCGTTCCTACATGTTTTCTACTGCTCCCACGCCCCAGGCAACTGGTTCTTTGATCGCCGCCCTCGACGTGATTGAAACAGAGCCAGAGTTAAGGCAGCAGCTGTGGGATAATATCCATTACTTCCGCGACAATCTAACCCAGCTCGGCTTTGACCTGGGTAACTCGGAGACAGCAATTTTCCCAATCATCATTGGCGACGACCTGAAAGTGCGCGAGATGTGTCGCCGCTGCCATGAGTTAGGGCTATATGTTAACCCGGTTCAATATCCGGCTGTGCCCAAGCGTTTATCTCGCCTACGCATCAGCCTGATGTCGGCACACACCCGCGAACATCTAGATAAGGCCCTAAATATTTTAGAGCACGTTGGGAAGGAGTTTGGGGTCATCTAACCCCCGCCTCTCCCCTCCCCCAACTAAAATCCCCCTGGGAAATTCCCAGGGGGGTTTTTGCTTACGAGCTAGCTATTGATTCTGATTGTCTATGACGGCGCGTAACGACAAAACATACGAGGAGCAAAAAGGCTAAACCAACTACTAACCAGGAAAATGGCCATTCCCAAGCCTCTACTAAGGTCGACCAGCCGCAGACAGCAAAAACCGAACTGCTGACCCATGTGATTATCCACTGGGGTATGCGGCGCAATAATCGTCCTAGGCCAATGCCTAGCACATCGGCTAAGAGCATGCCCAACACCGCCCCCAGCCAAGTCTGAAACGGTTGCCCGGTTCTGGCCACCGCAGCGACTGTTGCTAGCTGGGTTTTATCGCCAAACTCGCAGACAAAAAAGGCAGCAGCAATGGCTAAAGCAGGCCAACGACTAAGCCCCCCATTAGGCTTGTCCTCAGCCTCGTCATCTTGGTTTGACCATAGCGTCCACAAAGCAAACCCTAAGAAAGCCAGTGCAGCTAAGGTTTTCACGTATATCAGGGGAATAAGGGTACCCAACACTCCCCCAACCAGCACCGCCAAACCGTGAGTGGCAGCTGCCGCCAAGACTAGCCCGAGGGCAACTTGACGCCAATGGTAGCGCGCAGCTAGTGCCATAATAACCAGTTGGGATTTATCGCCCATCTCCATGAGAAATATCAGCCCGAAAGCCCCCAAAAAAGCCTCCATTTAATTTGCCTCCAGAACAACACAAGTTTAATAAAGCAACAACACTGCCCTCACTATACCAATTTAAGCATTAACCTGCAATTAATCTTTAAGACAAAGATAAATGAATCACAACCGACACTTTTGACTACCGATATAGTCTAAGGATATTAGACTCAACGCTAGGCTACAGCTATACAAAGGACAAGACCTCAGACCCGACCAGAAGCTATGCATTTCTAGCCGCAGCCCCCTGGTCTTCCCCGCGAGATCTTGCCGGCAAGGTTGCCATCTTGTCGTATTGAGCAAACTATAGGCAACTAGTAAATAAAATAGTTGCATGCCTAGACAATATAGGAGGCAAAGAAAGGTGAAACGCATAGCAATCGTTACCGACAGTACAGCTGATATCCCAGCCGACGTGGCTAACGCCTGGGGAGTTACCGTTGTTCCACTCATGGTCAATTTTGGCTCAGAACAATACCGTGACGGCGTCGACATAACTAGTGAGCAATTTTATCCTAAACTGGCGAGCAGCCAAATACTACCAACAACTTCCCAGCCATCCCCAGCTGAGTTCAAAGATACATATGAGCGATTACTGCAGGATCACGACAGCATCATCAGTATTCACATTTCTTCGGGCTTATCAGGCACCTTGACCTCAGCCCAAACTGCCAAAGGAATGGTCGACGGCAATATCTATATCGTCGATTCCCAGTCTATCAGCCTCGGCATTGCCCTCATAGTAGCCGAAGCAGTGGAAATGGTGCAGCAAGGGCTAGCTGCAAGCGAGATAGTAGCCCGCCTGGAGCAAGTGAAGAAAAGCACCGAGGTAATGTTTACGCTTGATACCCTCGAGTATCTCCATAAGGGCGGCCGCATCGGCAAAGTGCATGCCGTCATGGGGGCTATGCTTAACATCAAACCCATCGTGCGGGTAGTAGATGGCATTTACATACCGGTTGCTAAAGTGCGCCGCCAAGAACAAGCCTTGAAGGAAATGGTACGCGAGTTTCAAACTCTAGCCGCGGGCAAGACGGTCAAACGCTTGGTGGTTGCGCATGGGGCGGCTGCCAAGGCCGCAGAATTCTTGGCACAAAAACTGCAGCAGGCCTTTGATCTTGCCCCTAGCTTCTTTGTGCCAGTTGGGCCTGTCATCGGCGTCCATACCGGCCCCGGCACCGTCGGCGCAGCCCTCCTCTTGGAGTAAGTTGGGTTAGAGAAAGAGGCTCTTGTCCCAATCCTATCCTGGGTATGCTAGCGTGCGTGCTGCCCTTGCCTGCACTCATGTTTCGGGCTGTGGCGGGAGTGTTTCAAAATGCCCCTACACGTTTCGCCAAGATGGCGCTATATCTGTAGGGGCGAGCCCTCCAGCACTAGCGGCGGTGCGCGTCATCCGTAAAGCGCTTGGGGAGCCATAAATGAAAAGAGCGGAGGAGCCAAGGATACAGGAGCGGCCAGCAGTAAGTTACGGCGCCCAGACTTCTGGCCGCTCCCCGACGGAGCTCCTACCGACAGTCGGTGGCTACCAGCGCGCGAGGATGACCCAGCGCCAGCGGCAGGCAGATAAGGGGCACGAACACGCCTCGTATGCCTGCGCCAAGGCTGGGGAAAACTAGCCAGCAGGGTTGAACTCGGCCCCTAGTTTGTTGGCTGCAGCTGCCGCGAGGAGGTGAGACTAGTATGCAACAGATGCATTACTTCGATAACGCCGCCACATCGTGGCCTAAACCCGAAGCTGTTTATCAGGCAGTAGATAAGTTCATGCGAGAAGTAGGCGCTAATCCTGGCCGCTCTGGCCATTGTTTAGCTAAGCAGGCTGACAGCATGATTGAGGAAACTAGGCAATTATTAGCCGATTTTTTTGGAGCGCCCGACCCTAGGCAAGTCGCTTTCACCTTTAACTGTACCGATGGTCTTAATCTGGTGATCAAGGGGTTGCTTGACCCAGGAGATCATGCCATCACCAGTAACGTGGAGCACAACTCGGTGAGCCGTCCTCTGCGCCGCCTCGAACGCCAAGGCGTAGATATCACTTATGTACAAGCTGATGCCGCCGGTCTTATCTCCGCCGACGACCTGGCCGCTGTACTGCGACCAGAAACTAAGCTGGTTATCTTAACCCATGCTTCTAATGTCTTGGGTGCCATCCAGGATGTCCCCGCCCTAGCCCGGGTAGCCCATCGGCACGGAGCTCTCTTTGCCCTCGACGCCGCTCAAACAGCGGGACATTATCCTATCGACATGCAAGCCATGGGCATCGATATTCTGGTCGTGCCAGGCCACAAGGGCCTCTTGGCTCCCTACGGTACAGGAGCTGTAATTACCCTGCGCGATGTAGGTATCCGCCCCTGGCGAGACGGAGGCACTGGCACCAAATCAGATGCCCGTCTACACCCAGAAGAGCTCCCTTATCGTCTGGAAAGTGGCACCTTAAACGCTGCAGGCATTGCCGGATTAAACGCCGCTATCAAGTTCATTAACGAAACCGGGCTTAACACCATTGCCGCCAAGCAAAGGCTTGATATCCAGCAGCTACTCGAGGTATTACAAGAGGAAGAACGGGTCACCCTCTACGGCCCTAAGGACGCCAGCCAGCGAGCCGGGCTAGTCAGTTTTAACGTAGAGGGACTAAGGTCAGCAGAATTTGGGCAAAAAATGAATGACGAGTGGAAGGTGGCTGGCCGACCAGGCCTACATTGCTCGCCTCTTTCCCATCGGGCTGCAGGCACTTTTCCTGACGGCAGCTATCGCCTTAGCCCCGGATATTTTACTACAGCAGATGCTATTGAAGCTGCCTGTGAAGGAATTAGGCGCATTTGCCGCTCGTGACAAGCTAACGCGACTACTTCACTTGACAGTGGCGGATCGATTCCAGTATTATCTTGGCAGACAAGCTATGAAGCGGAGAAGTACAAGATGACCGGATTCCCAGAGAACCGCGTGCTGGTGGAAGCGCGGTATGAAGGCTCTTGGAAGAAAGCCGTGGAGCTGGGGTGAGAAAAACAGGTCGTTCTGACCTGGACCGAGCCCACCGGTAATCCTACCGTTATCAGGATGTAAAGCGGGTTGTAATCTTTACAGCCAAGCAGGGTGGTACCGCGAAACAGCTTTTCGTCCCTTCAGGGAGGAAAAGCTTTATTTATTTTAGGAGGAATGTATATGTCTCATTTACCCGAATATCGTTTGCAGAAATTAACAACCTTAAAGGAAATGGGTATCCAGGCATGGCCCGAGCGCTTTGCTGTCACCCACACGTTGGCTGCAGCCAGCCAGTTACCCGATGATACAGCCGACGTCCGTGTAGCCGGCCGTATCATCGCCATACGCAAACTAGGCAAGCTGACCTTTGCCCATCTGCAAGATATCCAGGGGCGCGTGCAAATTGCCCTCAAGCGGGATGTCTTAGGCGATGCTTATAATAACTTCCACAAGATTATCGACATCGGTGATTTCCTCGGCGTTAAAGGGACCATTTTCACCACTAAGACCGGGGAAACGACGGTCATGGTGGAAGAATATGTGTTCTTAGGCAAAGCATTACGCGAGCTACCCGAAAAGTGGCACGGCTTAACCGACATCGAGCTACGTTATCGCCAACGCTATTTAGACTTGATATCCAATGCCGACAGCCGTCGCATCGCCCTATTACGCTCTCGCCTGCTCAAAGCCATTCGCAACTTCCTAGATGAGCGGGGCTTTATTGAAGTAGAAACGCCTATACTGACCAATCAACCTTCGGGAGCTTTAGCACGCCCCTTTAAGACGCACCATAACGCCCTCGACATTGACGTCTATCTACGCATCGCGCCAGAAACCTATCTCAAGCAACTCGTGGTAGGCGGTTTTACCCATGTTTATGAAGTGGCCCGCAACTTTCGCAACGAAGGGATAAGCCCCGTTCACCTGCAAGACTTCACCATGATAGAAGGTTACAGCGCTTATTGGAATTACAAAGACAATATGCGCCTGATGCGAGACCTGATTCTCTATATCTTGGAGCATGTTTTTGGAACGTATAAGATTCAGATTGGTGAGCACCTGATCGATTTTTCCCAAGAATGGCCTGTCGTCACTTTCCGCGATCTAATTTTGCAAGACGCAGGTTTAGATATCAACGATTATCCAGATGGTTCATCCTTGCTGGCAGCTATCCGGGCTAAAGGCATTCAACTAGAGCATGAAAACCTCGAGCTGCTCGGTAAGGGTAATTTGATCGATGTGCTCTATAAGAAAGTCAGTCGGCCGAAAATCATCGCCCCAACTTTCTTGACTGCTCACCCCATCGAGCTTTCGCCCTTAGCGCGCCGCAACGATGAAGATCCTACTGTAGCCGATCGCTTCCAGTTGTTGGTAAACGGTGCCGAAATTATCAATGCCTACTCTGAGCTAGTAGATCCTATCGACCAGCGACAGCGTTTAGAAGAACAAGCTGCCTTACGCAGCCAGGGCGACGAGGAAGCCATGCCCCTCGACCATGATTATCTGCGGGCCATGGAGCACGGTATGCCGCCTATTTCTGGCTGGGGTATGGGCATCGATCGCTTGCTGCAGGTCTTGCTCGACCTGCCCAATATCCGCGACGGCGTACTTTTCCCGCTGATGCGCCCACTAGAGGAATAAAAGCGGCAGGAAAAAAATACCCCTATAGCGAAGCAAGGATAATCTAGAGTTCTGCCTTGCACGGGAATAGCCGATTGGCAGGTAGCGATTAAAGGAGAGTGAAAATATGTCGTCGAGATGGGCCAAAGCCGGCCTTGTCATTGCGATAATTTGGGTGTTGGCGCTAGCCTGCCAGGCACTGATCCAGTCGGACAAACTCAGTTTTCTGCCCCAATTGATTAGGGGAGTTGGTGCGACCAGTCGCCAGGAGACTCTTACCCACGCTAGCACCGACCTGATGGAGGTAATCGTTACCACCCAGAACGGCAGTGTGGTATTGCTAGGAACCGACACTGCCGAGGAAATCAAGATCGAAGCCAACTACCAAGCTTGGGGCATGAACAAAGCAGCTGCTCAAGAAAGGCTGATGGAGATGGATACCGAGATTATCCAGGAGGGTAACCGCCTGTTCATTAGAGCCGTATACGCTACGCTGCGGGGACAGCATGCAATCAGCTACCAGATCACGCTGCCCAGCTCCCTAGCAGCCCGGGTGCAAACGAGCAATGGGGCTATCACTGTAGAAGACTTGAGTGGCAAATTAGATTTAACCACCAGTAACGGGCGTATCACCGTCTCAGCCACTGAGGGGCCGAACGAATTGACGGCCCGTACCAGTAACGGCAGTATCAACATCGCAGCCAGTCCCACTGGCGGCACCTATAACCTGCGCACCTCCAATGGCTCTGTCAAGATTGATCTACCCGAAAATCTGGGCGTTAAAGTCAGCGCCCGCACCAGCAATGGGAGTATCAATTTGGGGCCTGGCCAATGGACCATTGCCGGTGGCAAATTAGAAAAGACCCGTGTCGATGCCCAGCGGGGCAACGGTGAATTGGAGTTAATTGTCACAACATCTAACGGGAGTATTTCTCTGCGTAAGCTGTAAACAACAAAGGTTATTGCCGCCGGACTATTGCACGAAATAATCCTCTAAGCAAGCTTAAGGGGGCTGCCAAGGAGCAGCCCCCTTAAGTTTGCTAGCTATCATTCGGTTAAAGGATATTTACCATCCCATACTATGGCCTGGTAGTTTACCGGGTCGGTAGCTCCTTCGCTGTTGATGAGCAGCACGACCGAATCCTGCGTCAACCCTAGACGCTGTCGCCAAGCCTGATATGTAGGCTGCGCCAGCAAAGCCAGCAAGCCAGCACCGACGGCACCCGATTCTCCCGCAGTAATCCGCTCTCCCCCAGCCCAAGGATTGCCGAAGATGCGCATGCCGTAGGCCGCCACATAGTCGGGGCAGCTGGCAAAGGCAGTCGTGTAATCGCGCAGCAAGGGCCAAGCCAACGGATTAGGCTCGCCACAACTCAGACCTGCCATGATAGTCTCTAAGTTACCTCCGACGGCATGCGGCTGACCGTCCTTCTGCTTCGCCGATAAATAGAAACAAGCAGCTTGCTCTGGCTCCATCACCACAAATTTGGGCGGATGCTCTGCCAGCTGGCCCTGCCAATACCCCACTTGGGAAGCCGCCAACGACCCCACACCGGCCTGTAAGAAAATATGAGTAGGTCTCAAACCTAGTACCTGCATTTGCTCCCAGCTTTCAGCAGCTATAGTAGTGTAGCCTTGCATAATCCAGGCCGGGATGTCTTCGTAGCCGGGCACTGCCGTATCTTGCACTAGGAACCAGCCATTAGCAGCCGCTTGCGCCGCCGCTAACCGCACGGCATCGTCGTAATTGGAGTCGGTGACAATAACTTCGGCACCATGCCCAGCAATGGCTTCAATACGGCTGGGTGCTGCTCCTTGGGGTAAATAGACAACGGCTCGTTGCCCCAACTGTTCGGCTGCCCAAGCTACCGCTCGACCGTGGTTTCCGTCGGTAGCCGTCACTAAAGTTATTTGTCCTAGCCGCTCCTTTGTCAAGGAGGCTAATTGTTCCCAGTTAAGCTGGTCGCCATCCAACTGGAGTTGTTGGGCTAAGAGGCGCGCGATGGCATAAGACGCGCCTAGCACCTTAAAGGCGTTCAGATTAAAACGCAAGGCCTCATCTTTAACCACAACTCTGCCCACCTTAGCCACCTGTGCCAGCCCGGGCAGGCAGTGCAGGGGAGTTGGCTCATACCCGGGCAAATCTTGATGATAACGGCGCGCAGCAGCAGCGGCCTCCGGTCGGCAGTAAGCTGGAATTTCAACTGCAGGGCGATGCGGTACACCCTCGCAGAACTTTACTTTATGTATACTCATCAGCAAAATACCTCCTTCTAAGGGTATGGCTTCGCCACAGCTTGCCTTACTCCTGCTCAGAGGGAGACAAGCCCTCGGGTAGTGCGTACGCCCCCACTTCTTCTCGCATATTACTGCCTATTAGAGCTCTCTTGCGCATAGGGTTTAGGGAAGGGGGAGTGCTGCATGACATTAGAGGCTGTCTTAGCTAGCAACGCCAGCAAGCTGATGCAAAAAGCAAACGTGGAGGGTGTCGGCATCGGTTTTAAGGTAAGGCGAGGGCGCCAGCTCAAACAACCATGCCTAACGGTCTTAGTAAAAGAAAAGCTGCCGCTTGCTGCCCTGGCACCACAGGATATCGTGCCCAGCACCATTGCCGGTTATAAAACAGACGTAGTCGCTAGCGGCACCTTTTATGCTCTGCAAATGGCTACTAAGCAAGAACCTGCTGCCCCCGGTTCGAGCATCGGCCATTACCGCGTTACCGCTGGCACCTTTGGCGCTGTAGTCGCAGACGCTCATACAGGCCAAGCTCTGATTCTGTCCAACAATCATGTTTTGGCCAACTCTAGTAACGGGCGCGACGGCCGCGCCTTTTATGGCGACCCCATCTTGCATCCGGCTCCGGTGGATGGAGGCAAGCTGCCGGCAGACCTCATTGCCCACCTTTACCGCTTCGTCCCGTTAACATTTCTGCCTGCAGGAAGTAGTCAGCAGCAGGCTGCCAGCCTGGGTCGATTAAGCCTAGTTGCCTCCCAGGAGGCAACTACGCCAGCTTTAACTAATGTAGTCGATGCAGCTGTAGCTCTGCCAGTGAGCAATGCCAGAATCATACCTTCCATTCTGGGCATAGGCCCACTAGCCGGCACTCAAGAAGCTGCCCTCGACATGATAGTGCTCAAAAGCGGGCGCACAACCGGCGTAACAGTGGGCAGTGTACTGCTACTGAACGCAGTGGTGCGGGTAGACTATGGAGCGGCAGGTACAGCCATCTTCACCGACCAAATCATCAGCGACTTACCTAGTGCGCCAGGTGACAGTGGCTCGCTGGTAGTCGACGAAAGGAGCCAGGCTGTAGGCCTGCTCTTTGCCGGGGGCAATGGGCTAACAGTAATCAATCGCATCGCGCAAGTAGAACAAGAGCTAGGAATACGCATCATGGGCTCTATATAAGCAAAACGGTTACTTGCCGCAAGCAAGTAACCGTTTTGCTTAGTCCTCAACTAGAGGCCTAATTTCACTCTTAACTTCTCCAGCATATCAGCAGTCATGCTAGCTAAGTCGTATTGCGGATTCCAACCCCATTCTTCCCTAGCCGCACTATCATCCAGCGAGTTAGGCCAAGATTCGGCAATCGCTTGCCGCACCGGGTCAACGTCGTAAGTCATTTCAAACTCGGGAATGTGCTTCTTGATCTCGGCGGCAATGTCCTCTGGTGCAAAGCTCATGGCTGTAACGTTGAAGGCGTTGCGATGGACGAGCTTATCAGGATTAGCCTCCATCAGGGTAGAAATAGCGTTTAACGCATCAGGCATATACATCATATCCATATAGGTACCTTCAGCGATGAAAGAAGCATAGCGTTTATGCTTCAGGGCTTCATAGAAGATATCTACAGCGTAGTCGGTCGTGCCGCCACCTGGTAAAGCCACATAGGATATGAGGCCTGGGAAACGCACACCGCGGGTGTCGACACCATACTTCAAATAGTAGTAGTCGCAGAGAATTTCTCCCGCAACCTTAGTCACGCCATACATGGTAGTGGGACGCTGCAGGGTATCTTGTGGCGTCTTATCTTTTGGCGTGGAGGGGCCAAATGCTGCAATAGAGCTAGGGGTAAAGACAGCGCAACCGAGCTCTCTCGCCACCTCTAACACATTAAACAAACCACCCATATTCACATTCCAGGCCAGATTGGGCTTGGCTTCGCCTACAGCCGAAAGGATAGCTGCCAAGTGTACAATCTGGTCTATCTTGTGTTTCTTAACCGCGGCAGCAATCTGGTCGGCCTCTACTACGTCGATAACTTCATAGGGGCCGTTCTCCAATTCGCCTTCGGGTACCGAGGGCTTAATGTCGCTAGCTACCACATTTTCATCACCATAGATGTTACGCAAGTGCAGAGTCAGCTCTGTACCGATCTGTCCTAGTGCGCCTGTGATCAAGATTTTCTTCATACTATGGTCCTCCCATCATGATTGGTGTACTGCTATGTATGCTCGATTGTTCCTCCAGGAACAAGCACATCATTATTATAACAAAACGAATCTCTGGAAACTGCCTATAACAAAATTGTCCAGAGGGCACTAGCTACCATCTTATTTTTCCTGCAGCAAAAAGAATTATGCGCTGTCCCTTATAGCTTGCAGGCGCTTAGCGTACAAGGTCCGCAAATTGCTGCACACTAAGCCCGCCAGAAACTGTCTTGCGCGGTATCTGCAGGGGGTTGGTATCGCTGTATGTACGCCCTGACCTGGTAGTAAAGGCCAGCTGGTAGCCCATTTCCTCGCATGCTTGCTGGGCTTCCGGCCCGTACTGGCCAAAGGGATAAGCCAGTGCAATAGCCGGGGGTAGGCCTATGGCTGCAAAAACTTCTTCCACTTGTTGCAGATCAGCCAGTATTTCGCTGGTACTTGCTATTCTTAACAAAGGTTGGCCTTGGTGGTAGTCATGCATAGCAAAAGTATGGCTGCCAAACTCGACTAAACCACTAGCGTACATTTCCTGCATCTGTATATCGCTCAGCTTCGGTATCCCCGGCCTAACTATCCCTTTGTGTCTGATCCCTCCCCCAATGGGAAAGATGACAGCTCGCAAATTATATTGCTTGAGGATCGGATATGCGTAGATGTAATTGGACTCGTAACCGTCGTCAAAAGTAATCATCACACTCTTAGGCGGCAAGGTAGTCTTACCTTGCAAAAAGTCGACCAACTCGGCCAGCGACGGAGTATAGTAGTCGTTTTCTCGCAAATAGGCCATCTGGACTGCAAACTTTTCCGGATCTATTGTTGTACCGTAATACTTGGGATCTGGCTGCGGCGCCAAATGATGATACATCAAGACGGTCACATACGGCTTTGGTGCTTCAGGCTGCTTGGGTGGAACCTTAGGGGATTCAGGCAACTTCTCTGGTTGCGATTGGGGTTGGGGTTGTTCCTTTGCCGGCGGCTCAGGTTCCGGTAACGCCTGCTTGGGAGCCATTCTTAGCAGAGATCGAAAATCTACTGGTTCAGCTTTTTCTTTGGGCGCTAGGTAAGTCATGAGTTCCGAAAGTGAAATTCTTACTGGCCCTCTCGGCTTAGAGCTGGGTTGATACACCAAGGCAGGAATGGAAGGGCCTATCATACGCCCGTTGTTCATAGAAACAACCGCACAGACTAGCTCTGCGCCAGAAGCAAGTAAGAATGCAAACACTAATAATGTCGTTCCTATAGTAGGCAATAGCTTATTAGACAATCTCTTCACCTTTCTTGCCGACAAGTTTGGACAAAATCTCCGTTGCCTTCCTACCTGATTCTAGCAACTGTAGCATAGTCAAGCAAGGTCGTCTGCTATCACAGAAGGGGTGCAAACAAGCGACAAACCCCTTCGATGAACTTGCGCCAAAGCCCTCGTTTTCTATATTCCTCCAAAGTAAACTCACGGCAATTAGCAAGGTCGCGCTGAAAAATGTGATCATGTTCTGAGGCCGCATCGGCATCGAAAATAAAGGCGTTAACCTCAAAGTTGAGCATAAAACTGCGAACATCCATATTGGCAGTGCCAACCGAGAGAAAGCGGCCGTCTACTGAAATAGTCTTACTGTGCAAAAAACCATCGTAGAGGAAAATGCGGATTCCTGCCTGCAAGAGTTCGCCGGCATAGTATTTGGTTACGTTATAAACAAATCGCTTGTCAGGCTTCCCTGGAATCATGATACGAACGTCTACACCGGAGAAAGCAGCAATTTTCAAAGCCTCTAACAGACTATCATCGGGAACTAAATAAGGGGTTTGAATATAAATCGTCTCATGGGCGCTGTTGATCATTTTGAGAAAGCCCTGCTTCACATGCTGCTCTTTAGAATCGGGGCCGCTGGAGACGATCTGAATAGGGCTTTGGCCAGACCAGGGTACCTCGCTGGGTAAATAACGCTCGCCTAGTTCTACATCTTCCCCAGATACAAAAACGTAGTCTAATAAGAAACGGGTCTCTAAAGAAGAAACAGCTGGCCCGACAATGCGCAAGTGGGTATCTCGCCAGGGGCTGCGCTGCGAGTCCATGCCCAAATATTCATCGCCCACATTCATACCGCCTACGTAGCCGATGTGGCCGTCTATAACCACGATCTTGCGATGGTTGCGGTAGTTAACGTTGAAGGCAAAAGAAAGGGTTACTGGTAGAAATCGATATACCTTGCCACCGGCTTGCCGCAAAGGATTGAAAAGTGCATCTGAGGTTAGCTTGCAACCCCAGTCGTCGATGATTAACCGCACCTCCACTCCGGCAGCGGCCCTATTCGTCAGAGCGGCCACCAGGCGCCGCCCTATGGCGTCATCACGAAAAATAAAGTATTCAATATGGATAAACTTCTCGGCTTTTTCGATGTCGGCCAGCAACTGGGCAAACTTTTCGTCGCCATGCGTGAAGAAGGTCATCTGGTTGCCTAAAGCAATGGGAGCTGCCGCCTGCACTAAGTTCATGCGGGCGAGGGCTAGATAGTCGGCCGCCTCGTCGGGAGCCCGAGCTTGCATCCAAGCCAACTCCTGGTGCTGGCTATCTATGAGCTGCTGCAGCCTTTGGTCGTCTACCTTTTTCAGCCGAAACTTGCGTTTGGTCCAAAACCGTGGGCCGAAGAAAAGATAGATAACAAATCCAAGGACAGGTAAAAAAGAAAAGAGCAACAACCAAGCCAAAGCATCTACCGGCCGCTTGCGCTCAATAAACACGACTATGACGGCAAATATCATATTTGCAATCAGAATCGCTGTTAAGGCGACATTAGACACAGCCACCCCTCCTTCCTCCGGTATTAGCATTAGCTGCCGCCAGCCAGCTCTTCAAACAGCTTTTACTAGTAGCCTACCAGATTACCATTATCCAGCCAAGCAATCCCTCGCTATAACTTTCTAAGGCCAAGGCCGTTCTGGGCCATTCTCTCCCCACCCTCTCGCTGACAACAATGACTCTTATTGGTAGTATTTTTCTTCGCCGCAAATAGTTATCATCCTTACATAAAAGCAGCTTACCCATCTAGGCCAGGGTCAAAACCTAAGCAGTACAAGGCATTTGGCGTATTGACACTCAAACTTACGTTCGGCTAAAATGGCAAGAGAAGGGTGGTGTCTGCGAGTGAGTTTGGAGGATGTATTAACCAAGCTAAGGACGAATCCTCGCTTCATGAATAACATAACCTTTGTCCATCGAATACCAGCTAAGCAAGGGGTTTATGAGCCGATTCCCGATTTTCTACCGGCTGAGCTTCGCGAGCTGTTGCAAAAACAGGGCATCAGCAAGCTCTACAGCCATCAGGCTGCAGCCCTCACCGCTGTGGAAAAGGGTGAAGACATAGTGGTGGTTACACCCACTGCCTCGGGCAAAACTCTCTGTTATAATTTGCCAGTAATCAGGGCCTTGCTGCAAGATGAAAGCGCTCGGGCCCTCTACCTCTTCCCCACCAAAGCTTTAGCTCAAGATCAGGTGGCGGAACTGATGGCCTGGGGTGACCAACTGGGCGGCAAAATAAAAACCTACACTTACGATGGCGATACGCCGGGAGACGCCCGCATGGCCATTCGCTCAGCCGGGAGCATTGTTGTCACCAACCCGGACATGCTCCATTCGGGTATCTTACCCCACCACACCAAGTGGATGCGATTGTTTGAAAACCTGAAGTATGTAGTTATCGACGAATTACATATTTATCGGGGTGTTTTCGGTTCCCATGTGGCCAACGTGCTGCGCCGATTGCAGCGCATTTGCCAGTTCTACGGTGCCAACCCCCAATACATCTGCACCTCGGCCACCATCGCTAACCCCGGCGAGCATGGGGCAGGCCTGTTAGGCCGGCCAGTAACCGTCATCGATCAAAACGGCGCTCCCAGTGGCCCCAAAGAAATAGTCTTTTATAACCCGCCCGTAGTCAACCAACCTTTAGGTATCCGCCGTAGTGCCCTTCTCGAAGCAGAAGCAGTGGCCCATGAGCTAATCAAGGCTCAGATTCCGACCATCGTCTTTGCTCGCAGCCGTTTGGACACCGAAGTGCTGGTTACCTACCTGCGGAAGGCCTTCCATAAACTCGGCCAACCGGAAACCATCCGCGCCTACCGGGGCGGCTACCTGCCCAAACAAAGAAGACAGATCGAGCAGGATCTGCGGGCCGGGAAGGTCTTAGGAGTTGTTAGTACCAACGCCTTAGAGCTGGGCATCGATATCGGCTCACTGCAGGCCGCTGTTTTAACTGGTTATCCGGGAACCATAGCCAGCACTTGGCAACAATTCGGGCGGGCAGGCCGCAGTAACGCCCCCTCTTTGGCGGTTCTGGTGGCCAATTCTAGCCCCCTGAATCAATTTATGATCCAAAATCCCGAATACTTCTTGGGTCGGGGCGCCGAGTTTGCCCGCATTAATCCTAACAACCTCTATATCTTGGTCTCCCATCTTAAATGCGCTGCCTTCGAACTGCCTTTTGTGGTCGGAGAACAGTTTGGCGACCTAGATCCGACAGAGATTTTAGATTATCTAGCGGAGCAGATGATTCTGCGCCGAGTAGGGAACCGCTGGTATTGGATGAGCGAAAACTACCCGGCAATTGACATCTCCCTGCGCAGCGCCTCAACCGAGAATTTTGCTATCATCGACACCACCGGGGGGCAAACCCGGGTAATTGGCGAGGTAGATCGCTTTAGTGCCGCCATGCTGGTCCATGAAGGGGCCATCTACCTGCACGAAAGCAAGCAATATCATATTGACAGCTTGGACTGGGAGCGACAAAAAGCCTACGCTAGCCAGGTTAATGTGGATTACTATACCGACGCCAATTTAGATGTGGATCTAAAAGTGCTAGACGTGTTCGCCCAGGCAGAATTACCCTGCTGCACGCAGAACTGGGGGGAGGTGATGGTGGTAGCCAAAACCCACATGTATAAGAAGATCAAGTTCTATACCCATGAGAATATTGGTTGGGGGCAAATCTCGGTGCCGGAACAGGAAATGCATACCACTGCCTATTGGTTCAGCCTACCAGAAGCCAATAGGGCCAGCCTTTCCCAAGATGCCTTGCAGAGTGCCCTGCTGGGGCTGGCTAATCTTCTAGCAAACATCGCTTCCCTAGAATTAATGTGCGAACCCAGCGACCTCGGGGTGACGGCCCACATCCGCTCGCCCTTTACTGGAGCTCCAACCATCTACATCTATGAAAAGTATCCGGGAGGCGTAGGTTTTAGCGAGCAGCTTTTCGAGGCCCATGGGCGCCTTCTCCAGCGAGCATTGAGCATCATCGCGCGCTGTCCCTGCCCCGCGGGCTGCCCTTCTTGTGTAGGCCCACTGGACGAAGTGGGTTTGGAAGGCAAAGCTCATGCCTCTCAGTTGCTAAAGGGGGTTTTGCAGGTTGAGTCTAGCCAACAAATTAAGGCGACTTATACCCCCAGCCAGTAGCGGCCCAGCCCCAGCGACCACACCTGCAGCAGAGCTTGATTCCTTTCTCCACGGGCGAGAAGTCACCACTCCGGTTGGAGCCTGTTATGTAATCGACAAGGCTATTCCCCTAGAGGAAAGACACGGCCACTGGCGCTTGGGGGAAGCCTTGCATACCAGCTATGGGACCTTGGGCCAGCCCCAACCGCTAGACGTTAAGACTGCCCTGTTCCTAGATACAGAAACGACCGGCTTAGCCGGGGGCACCGGCACCTACGCCTTCCTCGTGGGCTTAGGGAGTTTTACCAGCAGCCATTTCTTGGTGAAGCAGCTGTTAATGCGCGACTATAACGAAGAGTTGGCAGTACTTTACTTACTGGAACAAGAGCTGCAAGAGAAAGACACCATCATCTCCTTTAATGGAAAAACTTTTGATATACCCCTATTACAAACACGCTTCACTATGGCCCGCCTGGGCCTGCAAGGATGTGCAGGCAAGAAACAGTTAGATTTGCTGCATTTAGCCAGGAGAATCTGGCGTCACAAATTGAAAAGCTGCAGCTTGAGTAGTCTAGAGATCAATATTCTGGGGGTGCGGCGCCTCAACGATATCCCCGGGTCTGAGATCCCGGGACGCTACTTTCAGTTCTTACATACGGGCCAGGGGCAGCTGCTGCAAGATATTATCGAGCATAATACGCTAGATATCCTCTCCATGGCCACCCTGCTTTTCCACATTCAGCAAACTCTGCGATTGCCACCTGGAGAATGTAACTGCCCCTGGGAAGCCGAGGCTTTGGCCAAATTAGCTTTAGGGCAAAGCAACTTTAGCCTAGGACTGTTATACCTCGATGCCGCTCGCCAGCTCTGCCACAGACGCAGCCAGTACCTGCGCTTGCTGCGCACCACGGCCCTGGTTTATAAACGCCTAAGGAATTATGAACAGGCTTGCGCCCTCTGGCAGGAAATTCTCCAGCTGGCATATGATGACCTGGACACCTATGAAGAATTGGCCAAATACTACGAGCACCGCGCCAAAGACTTGACAGAGGCCGAACGAGTCACCCGCCGCGCCCTAGCTATAGCCTGGCAGGCCAAGTCGGCAAAAGCCGCCGACCTAGAACACCGCTTGCGAAGAATCAGGAATAAAGCTCAAACTAGCGCCTCCACATAAGCAAGGTGCCCCCGTCGACCTGACGGGGGCACCTTGGCTAAGAGCAAGCGTAAAGGTCATGTATTAAGGGTCCAATATTCTCCGGGCGCCGGCATAATGGTCTAACCAGTAGCCACGCAAGGAGCTAGTAGTTACACCAGATCTAATTGCATGTACGATACGGCCATCACCCATATAGATGGCGACATGATCTACCCGCCCATCGTTGCGCCAAGTGTTCTTGAAGAAAACTAAATCACCTGGCTGCAGCTGGTTATAGCTAACCGCCTGCCCCACTTTAGCCTGCGAATAGGAAGCCCGCGGCAATATATAGCCAAACTGCCTAAACACATAGGAGGTTAGCCCAGAGCAATCGAAAACACTCGGACCATTTGCCCCTAAGCGATAGGGTTTGCCTACATGCTTCAAGGCAGCTGCTACCAGCTGTTCGGCAATCGGTGGAGCTGAAGGCTCTGGCTGTGGCTCTGGTTTTGGTTGTGGCTGTGGTTGTGCCTCACCACCCGGGGCAGCAAAGCTGGCTGGCGGAGTAAAGTTAGCATAGGGGCGCCGCGCATAGAGATAGCGGTTCCGGTAAAACGACGTGGTCAGGCTACGCTGCACGACCCGGCCTAGGTCTTGGTCAATGACCACGAATTCGTTATTACCTATGTACATCCCCACTCGGTAGGGTGTCGCCGAATTGGCTCCCCGGAAGAAAATCATGTCACCCGGACGCAGCTGAGATCGCGACACGCTTACGCCCATCTTAGCCAGTGCGTCTAAGTCTGCCGGCAAGGGCACGAAGTATTGGCCATATATATACTTGATTAAGCCGACGTTATCCACGCCTTGGGCCGATGCCCCAGCTGCACGATAAGGCAGGCCAACGGTTGCGCGCGCTATTTGCCCGAGCGCTTCGTAGGCAGGACGAAATGCCGCTGCAGGCACCCGGCGAGCGCCAACGTAATGCTTGACATAATAACTCTGGTTTAGATTGCGGCGTACTACGCCATTGGTAGAGCTAGACGAGGCAACAAAATCACCATCACCCAAGTATATGCCTACATGTACTATGCGGCTAGTATTAGGGTTGTTAAAAAAAACTAAGTCGCCTGCCACCAGATCTTGCTTATCGACTTTAGTACCATAACTAGCCTGAGCCGACAAGGCTCGTGGCATGTCTGCTCCTATCTTCTGGTACACATAGTAAATTAACCCCGAATTATCCATCCCGCTTTGGGGGTCGGCCCCGCCAAATCTATGGGGAACACCTTCTAATTCACTTGCCAGCCAAGCTGCCAAGAGGGGGCCTCTGCTGTTAGCTGCCTCCATTTGCGGTGCAACCGGAGAAAAAATCCCCAAAAACAGCAAAAATACCAATCCTGACACCAACATGCGCATCTTTAGGTTCTTGATGTACTTAATGCGAAATGCACCTCCTTCAGAGGTCTTTATTCGCCATCTCTCAGTAAGTCCCTGCTCTCCCTTTTGGTGTAAAATATTCCACGAAAATAAAAAAAGAGCCCTGATTAGGGCTCCAATTCAATCAATGTTATGTAAGCCTAAAGTTGCTAGATAGCTCCTGCAAGCGCGTTGCCAAGTTGCGCAGTTCCGCTGCGGCAGAGGCCACCTCCTGCACTCCTGCAGTCTGTTCTTCTGTCGCAGCCGAGATCTCCTCGGCTCCTGCTGCATTTTCTTCCATGATGCTAGCCATGCCCCGCATGACTGCCTGTAGCTCATTGCTGTACTTAGCTAATTCCTCACCAATGCGTAAGAAGGCCTGTGCTTCATGCTCGGTGCTCGTTGCACTAGCGGCGATCGTATTGAAAGCGGCCATTGATTCTTTAATCACCTTGACTTGTTGCTCTACCTTTTCAGCCTCGGCCGCCATACTGGTATTGGCTTCTGCAGTTTCTATTTGCATCATGCCAATCAAGTTGGTAATGCTACCAGCAGCGCTCTTTGATTCGTCAGCCAAATTGCGCACCGACTCTGCAACCACGGCGAAGCCTTTTCCGTGTTCACCAGCACGTGCAGCTTCTATGCTAGCATTGAGGGCCAGCAAATTAGTCTGATTGGCTATACCCTGGATCAGTTCCACAATTTCTCCTACCTGCTGGCAACGGTCCGACAGCGCTCTAATCACTTGCGTGAAACTGCCTACCTGCTGTGCTACCCGATCGAGGAGCTCTAAAGCATGATCGACTGCATCTACGCCCTGCTCCGCCGCCTCTGCTGTCTGGCTAGTGGCAGCGAGGGTGACATCGGCAGAATGAGCTACTGCATTAGCAGCTGCTTGCAAAGAATCGGCCAGTTGGGATAGCTCTGCCATACGATCAGTTGCTTCGCTACCGCCTTGTGCCACTGTTTGAATGGAGATAGCAATATGTTCAGCAGCCTTGCCGCTCTCGTCAGCTGATGCTGCCAAGACTTCACTCGCTTGCACAACATGGTCGGCCTGTTCTTGAATACTGCTCACCATTTCCCGCAAACCCTGAACCATTTGGGCCAAGGAAGTTGCCAACAAGCCAATCTCGTCACCGCTGTGATGTTGCACTCCAGTTGTTCGCAGGTCGCCCTCAGCAATATCTTGCGCTACTGAAGACATTTTTCGGATAGGCACTGCAACTTGCCTATGCATGACTACGGCGGCCAGTACGGCAGCCGCTGCACTAGCTAGGCTGGCAACGACTATGGCAGAAACGGCCCGCTGGCGTACTTGTGTGCTCTCTGCCAGCAAAGTTTGAACATAAGCAGCTTCTATTTCTTCCATTTCGTGCAACAAAGCTTGCACTTCGGCGATGGCTGGGGTTGTTTCTTCAGTGTAGACCTTTATAGCTTCCTTGATGCGCCCACGCTGATATAAGTCTAGGGCCCGTTGCCCTGACTCGTGTACCTGCACGTGGGCTACACCCAAAGAATCATATACCTCTTGGTTGCGATCTCTCCGAGCCTGGGAGGCAGCAGTAACTGCACTCACAGCATCGACATCATCCTCAGGTATAGTGGCTCTTATGGAAGAAAACGAGTCGGTAGAATAGTACCATTGGCCCAGACCACATTCGGTATGGTCTGTCAGCTTTTCTGGTACCATTCCTAGAACGAACAGGTCACTAAATTGGGACACCCAATGCAGGTGATCATTCTCCTTTTCAACCAGGAATTTCTGAAATTCCATGGCCTCATTTACTTCCTTGCCTATTGTTGCGGTTTGTTGCAAGGAATAATAAGAGACTAGGCCCGATGCTGCTGACAATAGGACGAGGATTGCAAAGCTAACCCCCAATTTGCCTACAATGGACAACCTCATACATTCAATGCTCCTCTCAACTTGGTAACAGATGTTATTATCAATTACACAGCTTTGTTCTATATTTCGTTATAAGGTGTTCTTTTTCTGCTCAAAACGACAAAAAAAACCATGCCCTGCCAACCGGCTAGGGCATGGTTGATATGTTTTAGCCATCTATTTTTCCTATGACACTAAAGGCTTTTGCGCTTCTGTTCCCAATAGCGTCGAGCCACAGCCACGTCGGAAAAGGGTAAAGAGTGTTGGCCGAAATCGATAGTCTCTTCATGCCCTTTGCCTAAAATCAAAACCACGTCATCGGGATTTGCCATCTCGATGGCTGCCGCAATCGCTTTTTCTCGATCTAATTCGACTAAATGGGGTTTAGAAATACCGACTAGGGCTTCTTTAGCAATAGCTTCTGGATCTTCTCCCTCGGGATTATCATTGCTTAAAATCACAAACTCACTATGCCGACTAGCTACTTCGCCCATCAAGGGCCGCTTTTCGCGGTCGCGATTGCCCGTACAGCCAAAGAGGGTGATCACCCGACCGCGGGCAATGCGACGGGCATGGCTCAGCACCTGCTCCATACTGTCGGGAGTGTGGGCATAGTCGACTATTACTGTAGGCGACTGGCCTACTACCTCCCAACGGCCTTTCGGCAGAGTTAAATTGGATACTCCCTCTAAGAAATCGAACGGGTCTAAGTCCAAGCACGCTATACCGCCTAGGGCAGATAGCAGGTTATATAAGTTATAAATACCGTGCAATGGCATAGCAACTGGCTCGGTGCGCCCGTCTATAAGTAAAACGAAACTCATCCCCTCTTCGGTAACATCTACTTTATGTGCTTGAATGCGGGCGGGTTGCCGCAAGCTGATGGTATAACCTCCAGGAAATTCTGCGGCCAAGCGTTGGCCATAGGGGTCGTCGATATTGATTACTGTCTGGCGATGGGGTAGCAGGAATAAACGCCGCTTGGCCTCAAAATAGGCCTCAAAGGTCTTATGATAGTCTAAATGGTCCTGTGTCAGATTGGTAAAAATAATGCCTGCAAACTTAATTCCCCATACACGCTCCTGATCAGTAGCTTGCGAAGACACCTCTAAGGCCACCCGCTGGGCACCTTGCTCTTGCAGGCGGCTAAAAATACGCGCCAGCTCAACGGCATCAGGTGTAGTATTAACAGTAGTTTCAATACGGCGGTCTTCAGGGAAAAAGACGCCCAGGGTGCCGATTGTGGCTGTCGGCACACCGCCTTGATTGAGCAAGCTGGCTATGAGGTGGCAAGTTGTAGACTTACCGTTGGTGCCGGTGATGCCAATCGGTTGTAGCCTTTGACTATGATCACCATAGTAGGCATAAGCTAATTCAGCTAAAGCTCGTCGGCTGTTTTCTACTTGTACATAATTTGGTAACGATAAATAGCGCTCGCCTACAACAAATGATGCGCCTGCTACCACAGCTTGTTCAGCAAATGAATGGCCGTCAAACCTGCGGCCGCTGATACATACGAAAACGACGCCCGGCCGCACGCGGCGCGAATCGTGTTCAATACCGGTCACTGGCAGGCTCTTAGCGCTGATACCTTGTAGCAGTTCTCCAAAATTCACCGGGCACCCTCCCTCCCAGACTATTTAATTTCATCTTCAGCTTTTCTCTCGTGCTGGCGCAACCTAGCCGCCAACCACTTCCACACCCTCAGGGCGACAGGAGAAAAGCGTTGCCAGAACCAATAAAGCCAAGGGCGAATAGGTTGCTCAAATTCCCCGACGAATTCGACCAAATCACCGCCGAAACTCTTCTTAAATTGATACAGACCATATAAAGGTGATGACTCGGAATGGTCCACCGGCACACCAAAGAAGTCAAACGATGTTGCACCCTGGCTCTTGGCCCATAGCATCCGATGCCAGTTTAACCCGTAATAGGCCCTCAGTTGCGAAAACTCCCGCAGCATGCCACCATAAACAGCCCAAGCCTGCCGCCCACAAACAATGGTTATACCGGCAGCCAGCACCTGCTCTCCCTGCATAGCAATGATAAGCGAGGCTTTATCTCCCATGGCATCTAACAAACGCTCGTAATACTCTGGCCCTCGCTCGATGAAATTGCGGCGCCGACTGGTATCCTTGAGCACAGCCATTAAATAAGGAATGTCTTCTTTGGTGCCCTGCCGAAAGGTAACGCCCTTTTTCTCCGGATAGCGAATATTATAGCGTATTTTTTTTGACATCGAGGCCAGTAGTGCTTCGGGCTCTGCCGATATGTCTAAACGAAAAGTTAGTTTGGGCTGAGTGCCACCAAAGGGATGATCAGTTTTAACAGGACGAAAACCTAGTACCTGCAGTTGCGCAGCCCGGAGCTCATCGGTCCAGGCCGGATCAATTTTGAAAGCAAAGGCGCGTCGACGGCGCAGCTCCTGCTCTAACTCGGTTAAGAACTCGGGCAAAACATCTTCTGCCTGATCGGTCAGCAAAACAGGGCCACGCGGCGCATAAGCTAAGTAATACGGCAAGAGTGGAGGCTTGCGCAACCATACCGTAACAGCCACCAAGGGGCATCCATCTCGTTCGTACAAATAATGTAAAGGTTGCCATGACACTTTCAGACTGGCCCAAGCGGCCGTCTGAGCAAAATCGGGGTCAGGCGAATTGGCAATCAAATCGTCAAAACGGCCGGTTTCTTCCGGCCCTATCAATCGTAGCATATTCTACGCCTCCATCTTAACATGCACCTGGATAAGCGATATTTGATCAGTTCTGTTTCCTAATAGCCGATGAAAACAAACACCTACAGACAAGCTTTACTGCTCCCATTATAGGTTTGCCAGTTTTTTGGGTCAAGTTAGCCCCTAAGAAACAATGTTTCCCAATCTGCCTGCCTTTAGACAAAAAATTGGTTAGCCGAGGCAGGTTTAAGGCAGTAAACGCTGAATTTCTATAAAGAAGGCAATATTGTGGTATGGAAAAGGACAAAGGAGGGATCTTTATGGCAAGGAAAGTTGACATCTCTTTTGATCGCTACTACCAGTATCACGAATTAGAAGTGTACCTGAAAGAGGTTGCCGCCGCTTACCCCAACCTAGCCGACTTATCCTCTGCTGGTAAGAGCTATGAGGGGCGAGACATCTGGGTCATGACGCTTACAAATCAGGCGACTGGTCCGGCAGAATCGAAACCCGCTATTTACGTAGATGGCAACATTCATGCCGGCGAGGTAACGGCCAGCATGGTTTGCCTCTATGCCATTGACTACCTGCTTACCAACTACGGTAGCGATGATGAAGTAACCCACCTTTTGGACACCCGCACCTTTTACATTCTGCCCCGGGTCAACCCCGACGGAGCTGAAATGTATTTAACGACTCCCTACACCCTGCGCAGCAGCACCAGGCCCTATCCGCTAGCGTTACCAGTAGCACAGGATCTCCCCGGCCTTCATCCAGAAGATATAGATGGTGACGGCCTCATCCTGACCATGCGTGTGCGCGACGATCGCAAGGGTGAATGGTGCGTTTCTCAGCGTGATCCGCGCCTGCTAGTAGCGCGTCGCCCAGGACAACGGCAGGGCCCCTTCTACCGTCTCTATACTGAAGGCTATATCAAGCATTACGAGGGAGAGCCTTTCGCTAGCCATCGCAGCCCATACGGACTAGACTTAAACCGCAACTTCCCCCACAATTGGGACCGGGAAGTCCCTGGCGGCGGCGATTACCCTGGTAGCGAACCAGAAGCCAAGGCAATTATGGACTTTATCATCTCCCATAAAAACATCAGCATCTTGAACGCCTTCCATACCTACGGTGGCTTCTTCTTCCGCAATCCGTACCAGTACGGCGACGATAAAATGGATCACGACGATCTCAGGGCTACCCGGGAAATTGCCCGCGAAGGGACATACGTCACCGGTTATCCTGATGTAAAATCAAATAACCGAGCCACCCTGACCGAGTGGGCCTACGAACAACACGGCCTAATCGCTTATACTTCTGAACTTTGGGATCGCTTAGGCCGAGCTGGCATCGACCGGGAAAGCTACATGCGAGCCGACACGCCCGAAAAGAGAGAAGAACTCCAACTCAAACTCTTGGCTTGGAACGACCGCGAATTAGGCGGACGTGGCTTTATTGACTGGCGCCCCTTTGACCATCCCCAGCTAGGGGCAGTAGAGATCGGTGGCTGGAACCCGAAATTTGTGCTGCAAAATCCTCCTCCCCACCTGCTAGAATCCGAATGTCACAAGAACGCCCAATGGATATTGCGCGGCGCAGCTGCCTTACCGGAACTTGACATAGCTGATGTAGAGGTAGAAAAACTAGCCGACAGCACGTGGAAGGTTACCGCAGTCTGCGACAACTTAGGCTATTTACCTACCTACGGCACCAACAAGGCAAAAGAGATGGGGGCAGTTCGTCCCGACAAAGTCAGCATTAGCGGCCACATGCGTCTCTTGGCTGGAAAGCCGGAAGAGGAAATCGGTTTCCTAGGTGGCTACATGAATGGGCAAGGACGCAGAGGGAGACAAACTATCCATCCTATAGCGCGGGTAACTTGGGTGTTAACAGCCGAAGCTGGCACCGCTCTTACCATTACTGCTCGCAGCCAGCGGGGTGGAGTAGCAAAAAGAGAAATAACTCTAGGCTAAATAAGAGAAAAAAGCATCTCAACTGGAGGTTATAGCAGCATGGCAGTAAGAGCAATTAGACAGTTGGGAGACGAGATTCTACGCCAAACAGCCCAACCAGTTACCGAGTTTAACACTGACGCGCTACGCAACTTGATAACAGACCTTAAAGATACTTTACACGCCTTCCAGGCTCAACACGGTACAGGCCGTGGAATAGCTGCCCCCCAGATTGGGGTGAGCCAGCGGGTAGTTTATCTCGAGTGTCAGGGTAAGGCCTATACGCTAATCAACCCCGAATTTCTAGAAAAAAGCAGCGAGATGTTTGAGCTGTGGGACTCCTGCTTCAGCTACTTCGGCATCTCCTTTGTCGTGAAACGGCACTACTCGGTCAAGATTCGCTACGCAGATATAAATGGTGAAACCCATACCCTGCAGGCCGAAGGTGAGCTGTCCGAATTGCTACAACACGAGCTAGAACACTTAGACGGGGTGCTAGCCATCGACCAATGGATACCGCCAGGAAAAGTGATGGAGCAGGGCCAATATCTTAAACAATAAGCAGCTAAATAAGAGAGCGACGGCATGGTACCGTCGCTCTTTTGCATTTGTAAGCTATACTCGCTTAATTACTGTGCCCTGCGCCGTATCCTGAACCATGTAGCCCATCTCCTGTAGTTGTTGCCGCAGGGCATCCGACTCGGCCCAATTCTTAGCGGCTCGGGCAGCTGCACGCTTTTTCACTAAGGCCAACACTTCGTCAGGCAGTTCTTCCTCAGTTAAGCTGCGATCTTCTTCTATAGCGCCGCTAGCGAGGTTGAGGCCAAGAACCTGATCCCATTCCTGTGCCAAGGCAAAAAATTCATTCCCGAGCTCGTCTCTACTAGCTTCCCATACGATAGCTATAGCGCGGGGCAAGTTGAGGTCGTCGTTGATGGCTGCCAAGAAGGCCTGGCGATACTCGGCGGCTTTAGCCGCTGCGGCGGCAGGAGCCGATTGTTTTGCACTCTGCTGCACCGAGCGGCGTAGGCTTAACAAGCCCTTCTGTGCTGCTTCTAAGGCCGACCAAGTAAAGTTTAACTGCCGCCGGTAATGAGCGTTATGGCAGAAATAGCGGTAGCTGAGAGGCTCGAACCCACGTTCCTCCAGGTCACTGATGGTGTAAACGTTGCCTAGACTCTTAGACATCTTGCCCCCGTCAACGAGCAGGAACTCATTATGCAGCCAAAAGCGTGCCGGGGGCTCTCCCGTGCAGGCCGCCGTTTGCGCGATCTCGTTTTCATGATGCACAGGGATATGATCAGCCCCGCCAGTATGAATATCAAACAAGTCGCCTAGATATTTTCTCCCCATGGCTGAACATTCGATATG
The DNA here is from genome assembly GCA_012735505.1 of Bacillota bacterium. GTDB lineage: Bacteria > Bacillota > UBA994 > UBA5500 > UBA5500 > JAAYHE01. The sequence goes on along the minus strand of JAAYHE010000017.1, from coordinate 22,096 downwards.
CCAGCCTGGATACCCCATGCCCCAAGGACTAGGCCACTGCATAATATGTTCCTTAGGCGCCTTCTTCCAGAGGGCAAAATCAGCCGGATGACGCTTTTCTACATTTACCTCCACCCGAGCGCCAGCCTTCTGTTCTTCTAGTTTCAAACCCGACAGACGGCCGTATTCGGGATACTTACTTATATCAAAGTAAATCCCGTCGCTGGTTTCATAGGCATAGCCTCGCTCTAATAATTCTTCCACCATGGCGATCATTTCGGCAATGTGCTTAGTAGCCCAAGCGACCACAGTCGGCCGCTTGATACAGAGCTTCTCGCCGTCTTTAAAGAAAACATCGGCGTAGTAGGCTGCAATCTCCCAAGGCGATTTCTGCTCACGTCTGGCTGTAACCAACATCTTATCTTCGCCTTCATCCTCGTCGGAGACCAAATGCCCAACATCGGTAATATTCATTACCATCTTGACTTTCAGGCCGTTAAACTCCAGCATGCGGCGCAATGTATCGGCAAAAATATAGGCGCGCATATTACCGATAGAGGCATAACCATAAACAGTCGGGCCACAAGTATACATACCTACTTGTCCCGGCTGCAGTGGTTCAAAGGTGTCCTTAGCCCGGGTTAAGGTGTTATATAACTGAATTTGCACTAACCCCACCTCCCGATTTCATTTCAGTATATCTAGCTCCAAACCCCAAGTCAAAGGTGTGGCTGGAACCATGCTACCAACAGTGGTATAATAAGATAAATCAAATAATTCCATGGGGGTGTTTCTATGGATTTGTACCAAGCAATTCGCGAGCGTCGCAGTATCCGAAAATATAAACCCGAACCAGTTCCTAAAGATGTGATTCTCAAAGTGCTGGAAGCAGCCAACTGGGCACCGTCGGGCATGAATCTACAACAGTGGAAGTTCTACGTCCTGAGCGGTGGCAAACGAGACCCGATCACCGCCAGCTACGGTCGGCTGACAGAAAAGAACTATCCGCCTGCTGGCGAGCGCACCGAACAACAGGAAGCGTTCTTAGAATGGGCGAAAACCTACGGTGGTGCTCCCCATATAATTGTAGCAACTATGCCCCGGGACGAAAATCCTCGCCGCAGCAAGATGCATCTAGAGAGCGTAGCGGCAGCTTTTCAGAATCTACTGCTGGCAGCCCACGCGGAAGGCCTCGGTACCTGCTGGATGACTGGTCCCCTAGGAGACGAGGCAGCCATCAGAGAAGCCCTCAAGCTGGCGGCCGACGAAGAGATTGTTGCCCTTACCCCCCTCGGCTATCCAGACGAACTTGTACCAGAGAAGCCTCGCCAAGACCCAGAATTGAAAGAAAAAGTTGTCTGGCTAGAGTAATAGTAAGAAGACCTTGAATGAATGGGGGCGGCACAAGCCGCCCGCTATTATTTATCGTTCCTTATATGCCTTAAATACCGCGAGGGCACGCTCTACATCTGCTTCATTATTATAGGCGTGGAAGGCCATGCGCACACCGTGGCGGCGAGCACTAGCCTGAACGCCGTTCTCAGCTAGGAACTCGACTAGCTTACTGGCCTCGGGCTCGCGTACACAAATAATATGGCGCAGATACTCTGGAGTTAGGGGGGTATCTACCGTATAGCCGAGGTCAGCTAAACCTTGCCCTAGTTTACTAGCTAAGCTGCAAACATGTTCAGCTATCTGCTCGATACCTAGCTCCAAAATAAGCTCTAAGCCCTGATTCATCTGGGCAACGCCGACAGCATGCTGGGGCATCTGGAGGCGAACGGCTGTAGGCAGCAGAGTATAATCAGGGCTGGTAAAGGCATTACCCACCATGCCCCGCTCTCCCTCAATGTTAAACATATATAGATGAGATGGCACAAGCCTAGACAAGACCGATTCCTTAACATAAACAAAACCGGCACCATGGGCGCTCATCAGACCCTTGTAGGCAGCGGCCACCAAAACATCCGCGCCCAGTTCCCGCGGATATACTGGTAAGATACCGACAGCTTGCACAGCGTCTAGCACCAATAATGCTCCTGCTGCATGGGCTATGTCGGCTAATTGCTGCACCGCTAACCAAGCCCCGGGGTAGAAAGTAACTAGAGAAGCAGCCACCGCTTGCGTGCGATTATCGATATAAGGGCGGTAGTCTTCTGGCTGTAAAATGCCTGTAGGGCAAGGAACCAATCTGAGCTCTACCCCCCGCTCGCGCAAATGAGCCCAGGGGTAGAAATTGCTAGCATGCTCACAATCAGCCAAGACTACATTGTCGCCCGCCTGCCAAGGGATGGCAGAAGCAACGGCGTTTAGCCCTTGGGCGGTATTACCGACGAGGGCTAATTCTTCACTGCTTACACGCAGAAGGGTGGCTAAGCGCTCTTTGGCCTGTTCTGTTCGCAAGCGACTATTGCTGCTGTCAAATGCCTCCCAGTCGCGCAAGACCTGGCAGCCAGCTTCAGTAAGCTCTGGCGGGGTTAGGCCCCTTTGGGCCGTATCTAGATAAACAACTTCCTGCAATCGGGCAAATTTCAAACGAAACTGCTCTAAAGTCAGCACCCTTTAACTCCTCCCTACTTAGTTCTTCTCCACCAAAGATTCTAAACTCACGCCGCATTTACCTGCTATTTATGGATAGTCTAGGATTATTATTCCACCTAAAGCTACAGTTAATTTTCCTTAACATCAAAAAAGCAAAGAAGACTTCCTTTTGAGCAGGAGTTCGTGTACCAAGTAACGAATGATAATGATGTTTGAAGGCTGAACCAGCCACAAGCACATTTCTTGCAACTACATTAAGGAGGGAACAACTTGCGTAAGAAACTACTGCTAACGTCGTTAATCTTGGTTTTAGTAGTCAGCAGCTTAGTCGGTTGCTCCAAGCCGCAGACTGTGACCATGGTTACCGACTCCGGCGGCGTCGACGACAAATCGTTCAACCAGTCGGCATGGGAAGGTCTAGAAGCTTTTCGTGATGCCAACAAGGGCAAAGTTGAGGTCAATTACATTGAATCTAGCAGTGAAGAAGACTATCAGCCAAACCTCACTGCTGCTGTTGATAAGGGTGCTGGTCTAACTTGGGCAGTTGGCTACATGATGGCACAACAGCTCCAGGATACTGCCAAGAGCAACTCTAAGGTTTCCTTCGGTATTATCGACTGGGCGCCAGCAGAGGAAGATGAGGTCCTCGACAACGTAGCTTACGTCACCTTTAAAGAACATGAAGGGTCTTTCTTAGTCGGCCTGATTGCTGGTCTGACTACTGAAACCAACAATGTCGGTTTTGTTGGTGGCATGAGCGGCGGCGTGATTGAGAAATTCGAAGTCGGTTTCCACGCCGGTGTTAAGGCAGCTAACCCAGACGCCAGAGTACAAATCCAGTATGCCGAATCTTGGGGCGATATTCCTAAGGGCAAGCAAATTGCTACTACTATGATTAGAGATGGCGCTGACGTTGTTTACCACGCAGCCGGTGGCACCGGTATCGGCGTTGCTGAAGCTTGCGACGAGGCACAAGTACACTTCATCGGTGTCGACGTTGACCAAAGCGATCTAACTCCTTACACCTTGACTAGTATGCTCAAGCGCATCGACAACGCTATCCAGACTATTTCCACCGAATGGCTCAATGGCGATTTCCAAGGTGCTAAGGTCTATAGTCTAGGTCTAGCCGAAGACGGCGTTGGCTACGGCTACGACCCTGATAAGATCAGCGATGAAGTTAAAGCAATCGTTGATGACTATGCAGCCAAGATTAAGAGTGGCGAGCTAGTCATCCCGACCAGCAACGACGAGCTTCCTGCCTTCTTAGAGGGCCTCAAGTAAAAGCAAATTTTTGAAGGCCAGACTCCTGTCTGGCCTTCTTTGCGCTTTTAATCATAACTAGTAAACTAAATTTGATTTCTAGACAATATGCATGAGACAATAAAGGGGATTAAATAGTTTAAGTTTTAGCGGGGTGACACACACTATGGACCAACCTCTACCCTTTGTAGAAATGCGCGGAATAAGCAAGTATTTTCCTGGCGTAGTAGCCAATGATAATGTTGATTTAACTATCCATCGAGGCGAAATTCATGCTCTATTGGGCGAAAACGGGGCTGGCAAGTCTACCTTGATGAATATCCTCTACGGCCTCTATCAGCCTGACGCGGGTGAAATCCTGCTTAACGGTAAACCGGTGCAGATCGATGGTCCTAACACTGCCATCAATTATGGAATTGGCATGGTTCACCAACATTTTATGCTGGTGGAACCTTTTACTGTGGCTGAAAATATTGTCTTGGGCTGCGAACCACGGCGAGGAGTTTGGTTCAGCCGGCGGCAAGCAATAGCCCAAGTAGAGGCTATTTCTAAACAATATAACTTACAGGTAGACCCACGAGCACGTATAGCCGATATTTCAGTCGGAATGCAGCAGCGCGTAGAAATATTAAAAGCGCTCTATCGAGGAGCAGATCTGTTGATTCTAGACGAACCGACAGCCGTGCTCACCCCTCAAGAAGCCGATGAATTGATGCAGATCATGCGCCAGCTAACAGATGCCGGTAAGTCGGTAATCTTTATCTCCCATAAGTTAAAGGAAGTCCTTCGCTCATGCGATAAAGTGACCATTATCCGCCGCGGGCGCAAGGTCGTCACCATGCCAACTGCCGGCGCCTCTATGCAGGAACTTGCCTCCCTCATGGTCGGACGCAGCGTGCAATTGACGGTAAACAGCAACCCCAGCCAACCTGGGCAAAGCGTTCTGCAGGTGGAAAATTTATCGGCTAATGATGCCCGCGGACTGCCCGCCCTACGTAATGTTTCTTTTGACGTCAGGGAAGGAGAAATTGTAGCCATTGCCGGCGTGGAAGGCAATGGCCAAACCGAGCTGGTCGACTGTCTGGCAGGTATGCGCCCCGCTACGAGCGGCACAATTCGTTTGCGTGGACAAACTATTACCAACCAAAACCCCCGGGCTGTAGTAGAAGCTGGAGTGGCGCATATTCCCCAGGATAGGCACAAACATGGCTTGGTTCTCGACTTCACGGTAGCCGAGAACGCCATCTTGCGCAACTACTACCAACCACCCGTCGCGTCTGGCATCTTCGTCAAACAAGACGAGATGGTTGACTATGCCACAAAGTTGGTAGAAAAATACGATGTGCGCACACCAAGCGTACAAACTCTAGCCCGCTCGCTCTCCGGTGGCAACCAACAAAAGATAGTGGTAGCCCGAGAAATAGAACAACAGCCTGATTTATTGATTGCAGCTCAGCCTACCCGCGGCCTAGATGTGGGAGCTATAGAGTTTATCCATAAGCAACTCATCGAACAGCGGAACGCAGGTAAAGCTGTTTTACTAGTATCGTTAGAGCTGGATGAAATCCTAGCGCTGGCTGACCGTATTTTAGTATTCTACGAAGGACGGATAGCCGGTGAACTTAGCCGCGACGAAGCCACAGAAGAAAACATCGGCCTCTTGATGGTAGGAGGAACTGGGAAGGGAGGAGATGGGGTTGCCAGCTAAACAAAGTTCAAACCCGGCAGGTTGGCCCCAGCGCATTTCAACCTTTATCAAACATTTGCCCCGGCGCACTATAACCTATATCAAACAAGTGTGGCAGGCTAATTGGGAAACTAATTTAAAGGTGCCACTAACTGCTATTGCGTTCGGGCTATTGGTCGGGGGCCTATTCGTTCTCTCGATCGGCAAAAACCCGCTAGCTGTGTACCTAGCTATTTTAGAAAGCGTGTTTGGCAGCCCGCGCAGTTTCCTAGATGTCATAGGTCAGGCGACCCCCTTAGTATTTACAGGCTTATCGGTAGCCTTTGCCTTCCGTACTGGCATGTTCAATATCGGTGCCGAAGGGCAGTATATGATGGGCCTCTTGGCGGCAGGTATCGTCGGCATCAAGCTGCATTTTCTCCCGCGAATTCTCCTATTGCCAGCTTGTTTGCTAGCAGGCACTCTAGCCGGAGGTCTTTGGGGCGCAATTCCCGGGTGGCTTAAGGCCAAACGCGGCGTTCACGAAGTCATCAATACTATCATGATGAACTATATCGCCCTTTACCTCACTAATACCCTGATCATGTCTGCATGGCTCAAGGCGCCTGGCTATCAGGCAACCTACGAGGTAGATCCGAAAGCCTTGATTGGACGATTCATGGGCACGACCGCTAACTGGGGAATTCTAATTGCTGCCGCCGCTGTAGCCGTCACCTACTATTTGCTGTGGCGTACCAAATTCGGCTATGAAATTCGCGCTACTGGTCACAATCCGGACGCGGCCAAATATGCCGGCATTAATGTCCCCAGACGCCTGTTGAGTGCCCTGGTGATCAGTGGCATGTTAGCAGGCCTAGGGGGAGCCATACAAACTCTTGGTGTTAAACGCCGTGTTTTCCAGCTCTTTGGTTTTACCGGCGTAGGCTTAGACGGCGTTGCCGTGGCCCTTATCGGCCGCAACCACCCTGTAGGAGTTGTACTCGCAGCCCTGTTATATGGCGTCTTGTACCGGTCTTCGGCTATGATTCAACTCTCTACCGGAGTACCCAGGCAGGTAATCGGCATCATGCAAGCATGCATTATCTTTTTCGTGGCAGCTGACGAGATAATCAAACTCATCATGAAGCATCTGCCTCAAAGGGGGAAAGCGGCATGAACCTAAATTATGTGACCATCACTACTCTGCTGTTTTTTGCAGTCCGCTCGGCAGCGGTACTATTACTGGCTGGTCTCGGAGGCATTTTCTCCGAGCGAGCGGGTGTAGTCAATATCGCCTTAGAAGGCATGATCACTATGGGGGCCTTTATGGCAGTGGCCGTCACTATTGTTACCCACCAACCCTGGCTTGGTGTTTTGGCTGCTATGATAGCAGGAGCATTGCTAGCGGCCCTACATGGTGTGCTTTCCATCCGTTTCAAAGCTAATCAGGTCATTAGTGGTACGGCTATCAATATCTTAGCGGCAGGCTTAAGCTCTTTTCTCATGAAAAGCATTTTTGACCAGGGCGGGCACCTGCTATTGGAAAAAGCACCGGGTCTAAGCGATTGGTCCATCCCCTTCATTAGGGATTTGCCATGGTTAGGAGAAATACTAGGCCAACATTCACCTGGTGTTTATCTGGCCTTCATTCTCGCGCTCGTAACCCATCTCGTTCTTTTCCACACGCCCTTGGGACTACGCATTCGGGCAGTAGGAGAACACCCCCACGCTGCCGATACTGTCGGTATCAACGTCTACCGTATTCGTTATCTTGGTGTTATTCTCAGCGGCGTGCTTGCAGGTTTCGCTGGTAGCGTTCTATCTATTGGCATAGGCAGTGCTTTCTTGGAGAATATGGCTGCTGGACGTGGTTTTATCGCCTTAGCCGCAGTTATCTTTGGTAAATGGACACCTCTGGGCACTATGGCTGCTTGCCTCCTATTTGGTGTTTCCGAGGCAGTACAAGTATCTTCTAACCTATTAGGTATTGGCCAATATATCCCATCGTCCCTCATGGCGACTTTCCCCTACGTGATTACTATGCTAGCCCTAGCTGGTTTCGTGGGGCGTTCTGTGGGACCTGCGGCTTCTGGCCAGCCCTATGATGTAGACCAACGCTAAAGGTAGGAATCAGTATGCAAACTAATAAACTGCCCTATGTCGTAGGCATCGCAGGCGGAACTGGTTCGGGCAAGTCAACACTGTCAGAGCGCCTAAGCAAGGCACTCCCAGGTGAAATAGTCCTCATCCGGCACGACAATTATTATCGGGATCAAAAACATCTGCCTTTCGAAGAGAGGGTGAAAATTAACTACGATCATCCTCTTGCTTTCGAGACAGATTTGCTAATCAAACATCTAGACGAGCTGCGGGCAGGGCGCCCCATTTATATGCCCGAATATGATTTCACGCAACACATTCGGCGCGAACTAGAAGTCTTAGTCAAACCACGCCGGATTATCTTGGTGGAAGGTATCCTAGTCTTAGAAAACGCCGCCCTGCGAGAACGCATGGATTTGCGTATTTTTGTAGACACCGATTCGGATACCCGCATTTTACGCCGCCTGGTTAGAGATATTCACGAGCGGCAGCGCACCCTAGAATCGGTAATCGAACAATATCTAACTACAGTCAAGCCAATGCACGAGCAATTTGTGGAACCGAGCAAGCGCTATGCAGATATTATCGTGCCCGAAGGCGGGCAAAATCAGGTCGCTATCGACATGATTGTAGCCCGCTTGCGCAGTGTTGCGGCTCTATAATAAAAAACTCCACAGCCAAGAAGGTCTGTGGAGCCTTTTATTATTCTAGTTAAAGTCTCGCTACAATAAGGCTGCAGCAGCCTGCAAACGGCGGATAACTCGCTCTTTACCGATGACCTCCATGGTTGAGAAAAGGGGCGGTGAAACCTTGCCGCCGCAAAGAGCCAAGCGAAGCGTCATAAATAGCTCCTTGGTGCTCCAACCGAGTTCGGCCTGAGTCTGCCGAATAGCCGTTTCCAATTCGGCCTCTTGCCAGGGCAAGGATTCGGTGGCGGCGATGACGGCCTGCAGACCTGCCTGCCCATCTTTATCCTTCAGCACCTTCTTTATCTCTGTCGTTGGCACCTCGGGTTCTAAGAAAAGATAATGGAAATCTCTGACCGCATCTAAACGAGGTAGTCGCTCTTGAATCAAGCTAGCAACCTTCGTTAAGTGGTCTAGATCATAATCGTCGCCGATAAAACCTGCCTTTTGTAAGAAGGGAACCAAACGCTGTGCCAGGTCGGCTGGCTCTAGACGACGAATCCACTTAGCATTGATCCAGTCGAGCTTTTTGATGTCAAAAACAGCGTTAGAAGCCGAACAGTGTTCCAAGGAGAACTTCTCGAGTAAATCATCCATGTCCATTATCTCATCTACGACCTCTTCACCCGGGCTCCAGCCTAGAAAAGCTAGGAAGTTAATCATAGCTTCGGGTAAGTAACCCATTTCGGCGTATTGGCCGACAAAGGTGGCTCCCTTACGCTTACTCATTTTGCTACGATCTTCGTTGAGCATCAGGCTAAAATGGGCAAACTGGGGGATTTCAAAGCCCAAGGCTTGATAAATCAAAATTTGCGGGAAGGTATTAGAAATATGCTCGGCTCCGCGCGTCACCTGGTTAATCTGCATCAGGTGATCATCGATAACGGTCGCAAAATTGTAAACCGGGATGCCGTTAGACTTAAGGATAATGAAATCGCCAATGAGAGAGCCATCGGCTTCGATCCAGCCCCTCACCAAATCATGAAAGCCGATCTTCTTATCGGGCACTTTCAGCCGCACGGTAGGCACCCGACCTGCCGCCCGCAATTCTTCCCTCTCTGCCTCGGTCAGATGACGGCATTTCCCGCTGTACTTGATATCTACCTTTGCTTCTTGCTGAGCCTCACGCTCAGCTTCCAATTCTTCGGGCGTGCAGAAGCACTCGTAGGCCTTGCCACTTTCTAATAGCTGCTTGACGTATTTGTGGTAGATAGGCAGACGTTCACTCTGACGATACGGGGCGTGGGGACCGCCTTTATCCGGACCTTCATCCCAATCTAAACCCAGCCAGCGCAGTCCCCGATACACGCCAGTTTCTGCTTCTTCGACATTACGCTTGGTGTCAGTATCATCGATACGCAGGATAAAAGTGCCCCCATGTTGGCGAGCCAACAGATAGTTGTAAAGCGTAGTGCGAGCATGGCCAACATGAGCGTCGCCCGTGGGGCTAGGCGCCATGCGCACGCGCACCGGTTTTCTTAACTCCATAACCATCCTCCTTACTAAGTATAAAAGCCCGCCCCACTTTAGGGGCGAGCTTTGCTCACGGTACCACCCTATGGCTGCCTACGGCAGCCTACTCAAATTGAGGCTAAGAATCGCCTCCCTCGTTAACGGTGAGGTGCCGGCTCGGTCTACTACTCATTTCGACCTGCAGCTCCGGGGCCTCTTCCTAAACCGCCTCGGTACCGGGCTTCCACCATTCCCAGCTCTCTGTAACCAGCTTGTTTAGTACTAGCTCCCCTTCATTGCTATTAACCTTAATTTACCCGATGCAGGCTGCCGCTGTCAAGCGACCTGCAGGGTAGAAATTGTAAATTGTCTCTTGTTCTTCAGTATGCTCCGAATGACACATAATACTCGGCTGTCGGCATAAGCTAGCAGGGAAAGCATCACTATATGTAGAAGCATAAACATAGCGACGCTTGAGCGTTGCGGGCTAATAGTCGCAGAGCAACTATTAGCTTGTGCAAAGAAGGAGGTTCTTGACATGGCCGATATGGAAATTCGTCTAGTTGACGGACGGGCCGATGCCCACTTTAAAGATTTTGTAGTGCAAACAAGCGGCGGAGTAGCCCCCTCCCCCTTTGATTTGTTCATTGTATCCTTGGGGACTTGTGCCGCACTGACAGCAGCTGGTTACTGCCGCTCCCGCAAGTTAAGCACCGAAGGTATGAAATTGCTGGTTGATGTCGATCGCGACCCAGGCACGAAGCTGGCCACTAAGATTAAAATGGAATTGGTGCTGCCCGAAGATTTCCCCGCCGAGCACCGCGACCGGGTGGCCAGAGCCGCTAACGCCTGTTTTGTTAAGAAACACCTCTACGAACAACCTGAATTCGAGTTGACAGTAAGCTAGATAAATCCCCCACAGTATGCAGTATCTGTAGGGCGTCATGAAAAATGTCCAGCTCACTTAGGGCTGGACATTTTGAATTGCAACCGCCCGGGAGGCCGCAGGCCGACCGGGGATGCGCGCTAAACTTTTTCGCCCCTTATTCTCTTGCACCCTTGTGAGACCACCGACCCTGCCTATGCCGTCTGCGATGGTGGCCGCGCCCGCAGCCCGGGGCTAGTTGCTGTCGCAGGCGGTAATGACCGCCTTCAATACGCAAAGCTTTGCCTTCTACCAATGCACGAGCCACACTCTCCCGCGCGCGCGTTAACACACGCTGGAAGGTAGGGCGCGAGATATGCATCAGTTCGGCGCAAGCCTCCTGCTCTAAGCCTTCCAGATCTTTCAACCTAATGGCTTCGAACTGCTCCACCGTTAACACTATCTCGTCCAGGGCTGCATTAGGCACTCCGGCTGGTTTGAAAACAGAATGAATGGGTTCTCTTTCTACGACTCGATGTTTACGCGGTCTCGCTGCCATAACAACCTCCTGGAAACAAAAATAACCTAATGATGACAAATATTATTATCGGGACGGAGCTCACCCTTTAGGTATTGTTCGAGGGCAGTTGTAACTTTTCCTTGTACACCAACAACAACTTCTATACCCTGCTGTTGAAAAATCTGCATTGCGCTAGCTCCTATCCCACCGGCAATCACGACTGTAACTCCCTGCTCTCCTAGCCACTGCGGTAAAAACCCAGGCCGATGCCCGGGGTTCGGGACGCTAACGAGTTCTCCTAAGCGACCATCAACCACATTTGCTAACATAAATTCGGGGCAATGGCCGAAATGAGCTGCCACTTGTTCGTTCTGCGCAGGTATGGCTATTTTCATTCTATGCTTCCTCCTTGCTTCGCTATCCGCGATCTTAGTTCTTTCCACAGCGCAAAAATTGCTTGGGCGGCCGGACTTGTTGGATACTCGAGCACCGATTGATTGTGCCGCTGCGCCCTTCGTACCATAGGGTCGTGAGGTATTTTGCCTACCAGAGGGATCTGCTGTTGGTCACATAATTGTTCAATTTCCAGGCTTGCCTCGAGGTTAATGTCATAGCGGTTGATGCACAATAAGGCCTCAACTTCCATCTGTTTTAGTAGAGCTAAAATGCGCCTAGCATCACTCAAACCAGCCAAGCTAGCTTCTGCTACTACTAACGCTAATTGGCAACCCGTCATGGAAGCTATTACTGCACAGCCTAACCCAGGCGGGCCATCAAGAAGGGTCAATTGGGCGTTGGGAACCGCCAAGCGGCCCTGACGCCTTATTTCAGTGACCAATTTACCCGAACCCTCAGCTCCAGGCTCCATCTCTGCTCGACTCATTAAACCGTTTGAGGTTTGGCTAAGAACGCAGGTCCCAGTCACCATATCTGTCAAGACGAGATGGTTTTCAGGACAAACGTATACACAAACTCCACACCCCTCACACAGGTTAGAATCAACCTGGCCATCGTGGATAGCTCCAAAACGGCAATAATCGGTACACAAGCCACAGCGCCTACAATCGTTAGCCTGTTCTTTGGCTATCTTAGCTCCTGAGAATTGCTGCCTCTGCAAGTCATTTTCTGCCAATAATAAATGCAGGTTAGAAGCTTCTACGTCGCAATCGATTACCATTTCAGAACCTGATAGCTGGGCCAAAGCAGCAGCCAAAGTTGTCTTGCCCGTTCCTCCTTTACCACTTACGATCAAGAGGTGCATGCAATCAACTCCCTTACTGCCTCAGCTAAGTTCTGAAATCGCTGGCGCCATTCTTCCTTGTCAACTAGAAGCTCTCCCCGGCTCACGATCTGCGCAGCTTCTAGACTAAAAGGCAACCGCCCTATAATAGGGATGCCAGTTGCATTAGCGTAATCTTGGATAATGGCGTCTTGTCCTTCCGAACGATTAATGATAATAGCTCGCGGTAAATTTAATTTTTCGGTAACCTGAACCGCCATATGCAAGTCGTGTACGCCAAATGGAGTTGGTTCGGTAACCAGCAAGGCTAAGTCGGTTTTGTCTGCAGCTGCCACCACACTACATGAGCTACCCGGAGGACAATCGATTATACTTAAGTCTCCATCCAGCCTAGCCTTGAGTGCATCGATTACAGGGCCAGTTACTGGCTCACCGGGTATGAGTACGCCCTGCCAGCACTCTGCTCCGGCACTGCTACCAAATTCCACGTAGCCAACACGGCGGGGTACTTCCTTGATAGCATTCTGCTTACAAACCAAAGAGCAAAGACCGCAACTGTGACAGAGTTTCTCAAAAAAAACGATACTGCTATCAGTTCCAAATAAAGCATTGAACTGGCAATGCTTTACACAGGCGAGGCAATAATTGCAACGCTGCTCATCGATCTGGGGTATTTGCACTGAGACATCTGCTTTATCCTGTATGTCGGGCTGCAAAAACAAGAAACCATTAGGGGCCTCTACGTCAGAATCTACATAACGACAATGAAGCACCCGCGCTAAATTAACTGCGACTGTAGTTTTGCCGGTGCCCCCTTTACCACTTAAGACTGCAATGTTCATCGGACTAACAGATGAGGGGTTCTAATTCCCCGGCCAGATATGCTTGGTAAACTACTTTAACAGTAGGCGCAGGCACTTCCAGACGATACACCTTGACACCGCTCGGCTTTAGCGCCTTAGCCGCATTCGGGCCCAAATGCCCGGTAATTAACACATCGGCATTAGCAGCAATAACGGCTTGGCTAGCGACAACACCCGCACCATGATCGGATTTAAAACCGGGATTGGGTAGAATCTCTACCTCATCATTTTCCCAGATAATAAAGTAAGCGGCTCGCCCAAAACTTCCATCAGCAGCTGCTTCGATCGTGTCTCCTTGGCTGGTAATACAAATACGCATCTAGCGCATCCCCTTTCTGGTTCAGGGTAGGCAACAACTGCCTACCCTGTTTAATTTTCGTCTTGCTCTTTTTCGTTCAGTTCCTCTTGCAGCTGCTTGAGTTCATGCAAGCGCTCTTCTAAGAACGAAATCTTTTCTTGCAAAACTGCTTTGCTAAAGCGTTTGCTGTACGGCCGAAACCCGCAAGCAAAGCCAAAGCCACGCCCCCAGCCGTAGCCTGGGCGACGCTCCCTTCTAGCAAAGCCAGCCCTAGGGTCGCAGAAACCATGCCCGCGCCCTGTCATGGGGCCCATACCCCATGGACCTGTTCCATCAAAACGTGGCATAAGCACACCTCCCTTCCTAGCAAAATGCGGTATACCGTTATGAACATATGCTCACTTATAGTATAGGCGGGTTATGAGCATATGTCAATAACTTGGCAAAAAAAAAGCCCACATACAGGGGGACTACTCAAAAGTCTTTCTCCATTTTGAATCACGCCCGTTACCAATGCGGCAAATAGCGCCAAGAGGCGGCAGAGCGCAAACCCTGGCCGGTCCATTGCGGGCGCGTCTTGGATACCCCAGGATGCCCACAACATTGCGCTATATCGGTAGGGATGCCATGAAAAATACCCAGCCTCCGGGGCTGGGTATTTTGAATAGCGCCCGCCCGGGAGGCCGCAGGCCGACCGGGGTAATGTGGGGGTTCGCGCGCTACAGTCACTGGCGTTGCGTGTCATCCTCGCGCGCTGATAGCCACCATCTGTCGGTAAGAGCTTCGTCGCCAAGGGGAGCGACCAGAAGTCTAGGGAGCCCAAATTTACTGCTGGCCGCTCCTGTTTCCTTGGCTCCTTCGCTCTTTTGATTTATGGCTCCCTATGCGCTTTAACGGATGACACGCAACGCCCGCTTGCCAGTTCTATGATCGCATGCAGGCCTGGGGGTTACTGCGTAGGCCCGTTGGAGCCTGCTCCAGGGCCAAGCAGTTGCCCCAGGCCTATATAGAGGCAGGAGCTATACGCGCACTAGCAGGACTGGGGCTTGCGCATTTCCGCTAACATCCGGTAAGGGAAGCTGCTTTTTCAGCGAGTTATAGTTCCTTGATCGCTTTTTCTAGCCGCTCCAAGGCTTCTTTTACGATGGAGCGAGGACAAGCCAGGTTAAAGCGCTGGAAGCCTTCACCGCCAGGGCCAAAAGCATAGCCATCATCAAGAGCCAAACGCGCCTTTTCTCGCAAGAAGCGCTGTAGTTCTAAAGTATCCATACCTAAAGCGCGCATATCTACCCAAGCCAGGTAAGTGCCTTCGCTTTTGGCTACCCGTAGCTGGGGCAAGCGCGTGTTAATGAATTCGGTAAAGAACTTAAAGTTGCCATATAAGTAGTCTCGCAGTTGTTCTAGGTAGTCGTCACATTGGGTCAAAGCCGCTTCTGTGGCAACATAACCGAATACGTTGCCGCTATTTCTTCCAGCACGAGCTTCCATATAGCGTCGCCGCAGCTTGGCATCAGGGATAATCACGTACGAGGTAGCTAGACCGGCCAGGTTAAAGGTTTTGCTAGCCGACATAAAGGTGATCGTATTTGCTTGCACTTCCGGCGACAAGCCAGCAGTCGCTGTGTGTTCTACCCCTGGAGCCAGCAACTCGCAATGGATTTCATCGGAAAAGATGAGGCAATCGTGCTTGAGGCAAATTTCGGCCAAGCGTTGTAGTTCTTCTTTAGTCCACACCCGCCCTACGGGGTTATGGGGGCTACATAAGATGAGCGCCTTGATACGGGGCGTACGCGCCGGGAAACTGGTTCGCACCTCAAATAGCTTCTCTAAGCCCTCGAAATCCATCTCCCAACGCCCGTTAACCTCTTTCAGTGGGTTGTAGACTACTTGGCGCCCGGTATTCTTAATCGCCGAATAGAAAGGATAATAGACGGGGGGCTGGATGATAAGTTCGTCGCCGATGTGGGTAAAAGCTTCCACAGCCGAGTAGAGGCCGTTGACTACACCAGCATTAAAAAGAATCCACTCTGGCTTAATCTTCCACCCGTAGAGCCTATCAACTCGATTCACAATCGCCTCGTAGAGCGATGCTTGGGGGAAGGTGTAGCCATATACCGGGTGTTCAGCCCGTTTCTTGATGGCGTCCACCACCGGCTCTGGCACTGGGAAGTCCATATCGGCCACCCACATACTTAGAACATCATCGCTTCCAAATAAAACAGTGTTATTATCGTGTTTACTGCAGTTGGTGTTGCGCCGTTCTAATAACTGATCAAAATCATACCGCAAACCACTAACCTCCTTATCATTATGTCTCTTTAATTCTAGCATAGAAAAATCTCGGCGCAGCAACAGCCAACATATTTAAGTATTTTATTTAACCAAAGGACTGCCTTCTTATTTACTTTAGGTCTTCAACCTCGGCAATATAGCCATCACGCATATGCACCACCCGGTGAGCGATAGATCTAAAGGCGTGGTCATGAGACACAACCACGATAGTCTGCTCCTGTTCACGGTTGAATCGTTCCAGCAATTCCATCACCATACTACTGTTACCGCTATCCAGGTTACCAGTAGGTTCGTCTGCCAGCAGCAGGGCAGGGCTGGTGGCTAGTGCCCGGGCAAGGGCGACTCGCTGCTGTTCACCGCCCGACAGCTCGTCGGGAACATGCTGTAAACGTGCCGATAAACCGACTAGATCGAGTAACTGCTTAGCTCGTTCGCGGGCCTCATGGGTGCTGACACCATTCATACGCAAGGGCAGGGCCACATTATCCAGGGCACTCAGGGTGCTGAGCAAGTTGAAAAACTGAAACATAAAGCCCATTTTCCTGCGGCGCAAATGCGCAAGCTGGTTTTCGCTCAACCGATGTATAGCTTGCTTTTCCAGCATGATTTCTCCTGCCGTCGGCCTATCCAGCCCGCCAATGACGCTGAGAAGGGTGCTCTTACCGCTACCCGAAGGGCCAAGAATAAGTAAGAATTCACCTGCATATATGCTTAAGTCTACATCATTTAAAGCTTGCACTAGGCCGCCTGCTTGAAAGTGGCGGCAGACACCCCTAAGTTCGAGCAAAGGTTCACGCATTTTTTATCCCTCCTGTTTCCTATCGGTTGCGAACAGTCCGCAATTGTCGCCGGATCTCGGGTCTTTTATATAAGGGATCTTGCTCCCAGCTCGACCGTAAGGGCCTTTCTTGTAAGAGTTCCATCACCGATGTGTAACGAGCCATATCGGCTGGAATCGCAGCCGTAGTCATGTAGATGACGAAAGAGAGCAAACCGGTTTTGATTATCTGCAACCAGGTGACACAGAGGGAGATACTAAAGTATTTGTCCAACAGAAGGAACGCTAACTTGGTTAATACTGCTCCCCCCAAAATACCGCTACCGACGACAACGCCTGCTTCGATGAGGAAACTAGTGAAAATGCAGAAGTCATCATACCCTATAGTCTTGAGAATACCGACATCACGGCGGCGGGTTAAGAGCGAGATGAGCAAAATATTGAGGATGCTAATGGCTGAAAACAGGAACACCAAGGCCACGACCCCTCGGCCACTACTATAATTGCTGGCGACCAGCTTGGCAGCTGTATCTTGTACAAAGCCCGATTTATCCGACTGCCACAAGAGGGTATAGGGTCGAATAGTGTTAAAAACCCAATCGGCTGCGCCGACTGAAGGTCTAAGCCAGGGATAGGGCGAAAATCCGGGTTCTGGTTCGAGCGTGTTCTTGATAATTTGCAGAGCCCGTTTTGTATCCGATTTATGAAAGGAGACAAAGAGTAAATTGGGTTCCTGCAAATTGTATTCGGCTAGGATGGAGGCCGAATCTAAGATGATAGGCCGATCGAAGAAGGAACCGTTTTCCTTAAAGATGCCGCTAACAGTCATATTGGTTTGATAGAAGGGCTGGGCCTTACCTGTTAAGGTCAGATGCAGCTTGTCACCGATACCCACCTGCCACTCTTCCGCCAGGTGTGCAGGTACTAGGATCTGCTCAGCCTTCAGCTTAGCGTCACCTGCCAACACTTCTATTTGCGAGGCCCAGAAGGGGTCGTCGGCTGGCACCCCCAGCACCGGCTGGGCACTTCCCTTGATCAGCGGCTTGACATCGAGAGCAGCTGCTTCCAGCTCTATGAAGGTATCGGCCAGCTCTTGTATCTGCCGGGCCCTAATCTTGTCTTGATGGCGGATTACCATGCTAGCTGGTAATTCCGGAGGAGTTATTTTGGCCATTACTTGGCGGGTCTGATCGCCCAAGACAGCTTGGAACACCAAATAGGCAGAGAAGCCTAAGCAAACAGCCAAGCTCATTAAGGCTACTTGGACGCGTTTTTGGCGCAGAAAATCTCTAGTTATGGGCCACATCAAGACGGCACGCTGAGCAAAGTCGGATATATTCCTCCAAGTAAACATGTCCCAGATGATATCTAAGATCCTAATTAGCACCACGATCTTTCACCTCAATTCGGGCAATCTTTCCGTCCTCCATGTAGACTACGCGATTAGCCAACTGGCGGAAGGAAGCGTCGTGGGAGACAACAACGATAGTTTGTTTAAACTCGGTGTTCATCTTCACCAAAAGCTGTTTAATCATGGCTGCATTCTTACCATCTAGGTTACCTGTCGGTTCATCGGCTAAAAGGATTTCAGGCCGGTGCACAATGGCTCGCGCTAGAGCCACCCGTTGTTGTTCACCACCAGATAACTGGGAGGGTAAATGGTGCGCTCTATCTTTCAGCCCCACTTCCTCCAACATAGCGAGAGATCGCTCTCGGATTTCATCTTCAGTCAGGGGAAACAGGCGCAAAGACAAGGCGACGTTATTGAGCGCGGTTAAACTATTCAATAGGTTAAAATACTGAAAGACGAAACCGATTTTCATTTGGCGTAGCTCGGTCAGCTCGGCTTCATATAGATGATGATATATAACATCACCTAACTGGATCCTGCCCCCGCTGGGTCGCTCCAGACCACCGAGCAGCGCCAGCAGGGTACTCTTACCACTACCAGACGGCCCTAGCACCACAACAAAATCACCCGGGTAGATAAAAACATTAGCATCGCGCACGGCATAAACAGCGCTAACCCCAGGGTAATACTTGGTGAGCCCACGAGCCGAAAGCACGGGCTTGACGATTTCACGCATCACGTAACACCTCCATTACTGGCGTGCGGGCAGCATGCACTGCAGGGATGAGGCCAAAAATGACAGCGCCTAAGACTAACACCCCGGTCACTTGCCCTCCAACAGTGAGGGTCTGCCGCCAGATTTCCGGCCAGGGGACTGCAAACATTGCCAGAGAGATAACCATAGGTAGCCGATAAAAGAGCCAGCCGACACAACTCGCAGCCAACGAAAGGGCAACAAGTTCGGCTAGAATAAGGGTTACTATATTCCAATGGCTCGCTCCTATACTTTTCAAAATGGCAATTTCCTTGCGGCGTTGCATTATCAGCAAGAACGCATTGGTTGCTACTATCAGCCCGGTAATCAAGATGATCAGCAAATGAAAGGCCGAATCCATGTCCAGCGGTAAGCCGGCTTGGCTGGTGGCCCGGTTTACCAAGGTCATCATCTCCGCCGCGGTAAGCACCGTATATTCGGGCAAAACTTGACGCAGCGTATGCTCTAGCTCGGTAGCTAGAGTGGTGTCATTCAATACTAGTCCCAGCTGACCCACCTGCTGTGGTTCTGGGTCGATGCCAACTTGGGCTGCAATCTGTTGCCATGTATCAAGAGGCACATGAACGGCATCACTCAGCCAATAATAGGGCAGGCGCGCTTCAGCGCCGAACTCGTAGGTGGAAACAGCAACGCTCATATGACCTACCACTTGTAGGCTTACAGGAGTTAAGTGGGCAAAGTCGTATTCTTGCGCAACCCTATCGAATTTGGGTACGTAAACAGTCAATTCCTCTCCCACGTCTGGGGCAGGCACTCCCTGAGGTAAAGCAGCTGTATTAATAATACATACCGGCTGGCCATCTAAAGCGCGGAAGGCTTGCAGCATGTTCAACATATCGTTTGGGGTGAAATCTTGCGTAGACACCACTGCCCCAGTCATGATAGTAAACAGTTCCTCAGAACTACTAGGCGCATATTTTTCGATCTGCCAATACTCGTCTATATCCAGCGCCCGGCCGCGCAAAGTTATCAGTCTACCGGCAGCCCCTCCCCGCCCAGGAAACTCCACAATACCCGGTATTCCATAATAAGGGTAGAGAAACTCTACTGCCGCTTGCCCTTGCACAGCCTCGGCCACCCGGGCGAGGTCGACAGCCTCGGCATAGCCTGCTGTAGTCAACCACCCGTCATAGGGCAAGCGTGACAGGAAGCCCGGGGCCTCGTTCTGCCAGGGTTCAGGGTAATCGGCCCAGCTTAGGGCGAGATTTTCTCTGTTCAATTCTTCTTGTGTAAAGACCAGTTTTCCAGGCAGGATAGTGATATCACCGCCTAGATAATACCTGAGCAGCAGATGCTGCCCATACAAAAAACCCGACGAGGTCGATAGGGAAACAGTCAAGATTAGGGCCGCAGCTGCTGTGACAAAAAAGCCATTAGTGTCCGCCCGCGATTTATGAGGGCGTTGTGAAACCCGAGTTTGATATACAAGGCTACACTCCTCTCCCAGTTTGATGAGGCAGCGGCAGGGCGGGCCCAGTGTCGTTTTACGCATCACGCAACACCTCCATCACTGGGGTGCGGGCAGCATGCACCGCAGGGATGAGGCCAAAGACAACAGTGCCTAAGACTAACACCCCGGTCACTTGGCCTCCCACGGTGAGAGTCTGCCGCCAGATTTCCTGCCAAGGAACTTCAAAGAACATCAGAGATAGGGCCATAGGTAGCCGGTAAGAGAGCCAACCGACACAACTAGCAACCAACGAAAGAGCTACTAGCTCAGACAAAATTAGGGTCACTATATTCCAATGGCTCGCTCCTATACTTTTCAGGATGGCAATTTCCTTACGGCGTTGCATTATCAGCAAGAACGCATTGGTTGCCACTATCAGGCCGGTAATCAAGATGACCAGCAAATGAAAAGCAGTGTCCATATCGATCGGTAAGCCGGCTTGGCTAACGGCTCGAGTTACCAGAGTCATCATTTGTTCTGCAGTGAGTACCGTATATTCGGGCAAGGCTTGGCGTAGCTCGTGCGCTAGCTCGGTAGCTAGCATGGTAGCATTCAACACTAGCCCGAGCTGGCTCACCTGCTGGGGCTCGGGGTTGATGCCTGCTAGCGCGGCGATCTGCTGCCATGTAGCTAACGGCACATGCACGGCATCACTTAGCCAATAGTAGGGCATCCAAAAGCCGTTACCCATCTCATAGGTAGAAACGGCAACACTCATATGTCCTACTACTTGCAGAGTGATGGGGGTTAGTTGCTCAAAGTCGTATTGCTGCTCTAGCCCGTCGAACTTGGGTACATAAACAGTTAATTCTCCTCCCACGTCTGGAACAGCCACTCCGTGAGGCAAAGCTGCTGTATTGATGACGCAGACTGGCTGCCCATCTAACGCGCGGAAGGCCTGCAGCATGTTCAGCATAGCGTCTGGGGTAGGATCTGGGACAGATACCATTGCCCCGGTGCTGATGGTAAAAAACACATCGGAGTTACTAGGGGTATATTTTTCGATTTGCCAATACTCGTCTATGTCCAAGTCCCGGCCTCGTAGAGTTATCAGTTTGCCGGCAGCAGCTGCGCGGCCAGGAAACTCCACCATAGCCGGTATTCCATAATACGGATAGAGGGCCTGTACTGCTGCTTGCCCTTGCACAGCCTCGGACACCCGGGCGAGGTCGACAGCCCCGGCATGATCTTCTGTAGTAAACCACCCGTCATAGGGCAGGCGCGCTAGGAAGCCCGGGGCCTCGTTCTGCCACGGCTCGGGGTAATCGGTCCAGCTTAGGGCGAGATTTTCATTGTTCAATTCTGCTTGCGTGAATACCAGTTTTCCCGGCAGGATAGTGATATCACCGCCCAGATAATATCTGAGGAGCAAGTGTTGCCCGTGTAGAAAGCCCGAAGATGTAGATAGGGAAACAGTTAAAATTAAGGCCGCAGCTACTGTGACAAAAAAAGCCATCAGTGTCCGACGGCCGTTAACAAGTGCGTTATGAAACCCTAGTTTAATATACAAAACTACACCCCCTCTCCGAGGTCATCTCCCCTACTAGACATATGTGAATTCCGCGCTATTTCATGTTGATGCTTTTGGTTACGCAAGACTAGGATATTCTAATCTTATATTCGTTCAATTTCCACTATTTCCTTTTTTTATATTTACTTTTATACAACAATTCTCTCGACCAAATCTCCTCCCTACATGACTCCCTTTAGATTCTCACCCAAATATTAAGGGCGCGTCGCAAAACGTTTTTTATAAACGTGGCGCGACGCGCCTTTTTTGTGCTCTGGTAAGTCCAAAAGCGCCAGGTATTCGGCATTTTTGTTAATAACAAGGGTGTTTTTCGGTACAACAAATAGGGGGAAGGTCATTCCCCATACGAGGATTCTCATTTTTATGGTTAGGCTACTTCAGAAACATGCAAATGCTCTCCACACCGGTTAGATTGAATCTTATTATGGAGTTTATTTATGTTGAAT
>JAAYHE010000016.1 GCA_012735505.1 Bacillota bacterium | reverse complement strand
GGCACATTCTTACCCAGGTCGACCACGCGGAAACCGTGGTTCTCGAGCAAAAGCCCAACGATGCTTTTGCCAATGTCATGAATATCGCCCTGCACGGTGGCTAAGATCACGGTGCCGGCCAGACTGCTGTTCGTTGCTTGCCGCTTCAGCTCTGGGTGCAGTATACGGAAGGTCTTCTGGGCCGCTTCTGCCGCTAGCAGTAGCTGGGGTAGAAAGAATTCCTTCTGCTCAAACTTGTTGCCTGCCACTTCCATGGCCGGGATGATGCAGCTATTGACGATTTCCAAGGCAGGCCAACCTGCCTGCAATAAAGATTGGGTTAAGTCTGCCAGGCGGCTGGTTTCTCCTGCTAAAATTTCCCTTTGCAGCTGTTGTTCATCATCTATTCTTGCCGGCTGGGGCGCGGGTGTGTTTAGTTGCGTTCCTTCGGTTGCTGTAGCTAGAAACAACTTGGCTTGCGGATCGCGATTCGTCAGCACATCGGCCGCGCGGATAACTTCCCACAGGCCCGGCTGATCGGGGTTAATGATGGGCAAGTCTAATCCCGCCCCCAGGGCCATAGCTAAGAATGTATTATTCAAAGTCGCCCGTTGGGGCATGCCATGGGAGACATTGCTGACACCCAGGGTCGTTCTGACGCCGAGTTCTTCCTTGATCAGGTATACGGCGCGCAGTGTTTCCACTAATTGCTCCTGACTGGCGCCGACGGTCAAGGTAAGGGCGTCGATATAGATATCTTGCCGGCGCAGGCCTTTAGCTAGTGCCTGCTCCACGATGCGACGGGCAATGGCCAGGCGTTCTTTTGCTTTCGCCGGAATCCCCGTGTCGTCTAGGGTCAATCCCAAGATAGCCGCACCATATTTACTAGCCAGATCTGTCACTTTCTCCAGAACCTGTGGCTGGCCTGTAGTCGAGTTGAGCAATGGCTTACCGCGGCATACCTGGAGGGCGGCTTCCATTGCCTGCAGGTCGCTCGTGTCGATCACCACTGGCACAGCCACGGCCCGCTGGACAGCCAGCACGGCTTGGGGCAGCAGCTCGGCTTCCGCAAGGCCCGGGGCTCGGACGCCTACGTTTACATCGATCAGGGCAGCTCCAGCTTTAACCTGGGCTTGTGCTTCCTCAGCTACTAGGTGAAACTTTCTTTCCCGCAGCGACTTGGCCAAGCGGCGGCGGCCAGTCGGGTTGATGCGTTCGCCGACCACTGGCGTAGGCAACTTCTCGCCGATATAGACTGTCTGGCTGGCTCCCGCCAGTTTGGAGAATCGGGGTTGGGAGCGCGGCTTGGGGTTCAACCTTTGAGCTTGCTCTGCTAGCAGGCGAATATGGGCCGGGGTGGTGCCACAACAGCCACCGATGATATTAGCTCCGGCTGCTACCAATTCGGATGCGTAGGCAGCAAACTCCTCTGGTCCTAGCGAATAAACAGTACGGCCATCTTGCCAGCGGGGTAGACCAGCGTTAGGCTGGGCCAGTAAGGGTAGGTCGGAAATCGCCCACTGTCGGGCCAGAATTTCTGCCATCAGGTCGGGGCCAAACCCACAATTGCTGCCGACTACGTCAACCCCCAAGGCTTCGAGCACGGTGATCACCGTTTCGGGATCAGCCCCTGTCAGGGTGCGCAGGTCTTCTGTGTATGTTACCGAGCAGATAATGGGTAGCTTGCTGCTGGCCGCTCGCGCGCCCATCACAGCTGCCTTGGCTTCATGCAGGTCCGACATCGTTTCAATCAGAAACAGATCCGCGCCTGCAGCTACCAGGGCCTGCGCCTGCTCATAGAAAATATCGGCAGCTGCAGCCAAACTGAGGGGGCCGAAAGGCGCTAGCAGCTGGCCGGTGGGTCCGATGTTGCCGGCCACTAGGCAGGCAGACTTAGCAGCTCGGCGCGCCAAATCTGCTCCCCGTTGGTTGATTTCTCTTACTAGCTCTGCGGCGCCATAGGCAGCTAACTTGACGCGGTTAGCGCCAAAGGTATTAGTCTGAATCAGGTTAGCACCAGCGGCCAGGTATTGTTCATACACTTCTTGCACTGCATCTGGGGCACTGAGGTTAAGTAAATCGGGGCAATGCCCCGCCGGTAAGAGCCCCTTGTCTTGCAAGATGGTGCCCATGGCGCCGTCGCCCACCAAGACACGCTGCTGCAGCCAAGTTCGTAGTTTTTCTCTGCTCTGCAATTTAGCTCACTTCCTTCATTTGTGTCAGCCATAACGGCGAGATAAAGCCTACCGCTTATAGCTACAGTTCTCCATGTTGCACAGATCGCAGTTCTTAGCCGGTTGACAGACAGCCTGCCCGGCCAGCTGCCAGCCCACCATGGCCGTAATGCTTTTGCGAGGGATGAGTAAGAAATTAGCTGTTACCACGATCCCCAGATCGCTTACCCCTAACGCCTGGCCCAACTGCTCTTGTACCTGCAGGGGCACATCGCCATAGCCAGGGCTAAAACGGCGGGTGAGAGTCATACCGCTAGCGGTAACTTCTTGCGCTAGCAAGTTGTTCAGTTGTTCCATGGCAGCTTCTGCTGCGGCCGAACCGATGGCGTCAGCGATAGCGGCCTGAGCATACCGTTCTTGGGCCAGGAGAGAGGCTATGAAGCTATCTACCTTTGGCCCGAGGGTTACTGCCAGCAGGCTTACTTGTTCTGCTTGCTGCCAGAGCGCGGCTAAGTTGCTAGATGCTAGGCGCAGTCCGCCAGTTGGTAAATATAGCTCGGTAGCGCTTGACTTAAGCAGGGGGAAAGTTCGGTAGCGCCCTCGCGGCCTAGCTGCTCGGCCGATGGCTGCTTGGGTTTCAAGCAGCAAGTTGTCAACAGCAACTGAATCTTCCGTTTTGCCCGGCTGGTAGCCCAAGTAACGCCGCACTTCGTCGAGATCGACGCTAAAATCAAGGTTGATGATCATCTACTGGTCTCCTTTGGCATCTACTAATTCCATGTCGCCCCAGGCACCTAGGCGATCTCCTACTATCAGTAAGCAACCGCTTATGCCGGGAATGTGCCCGGCCCATTCCAAGGCGGCGGGGATATCGGCTGCCGTTTGCACCCGGTTTCCCAAGGCGGTAGCGGCGGCGTCGGCCAAGGCGGCATCGGGGCTAATGGCAACGGCTGCGTCGGCGCGACCAAAACTGATAGCGTGCCCGCTCGTTCCAGCCGAGGTGCAGACCGCTAGCTCGCCGGCCGGGTAGACGCGGATAGCTAGCTGCCCCGAATAGGGCGATTGGCCCGCCCGAATCAACACCTTGCGGGGAGCTTGGCCTCGCAGATAAATATCGCCGCCGTTTTCAATCATTATCTCGGAGGAATGGGCAGCCAGGTGGCGACCCACGGCTTGGGCTATTGCCCCAGCCACAGCTGCCATCGGTCCCACCCCGGTGGCAAGGGCGGCCTTACCCATGGCCTGGACAATGCTCGGCGCGGCCTTATCCAGCGGTAAGGGGTGGAGAGCAGACAGCCAGGCGGGATGCTGCTCGGCATAGCTTTTGATTTGGGAACGATAATGGTATAGCCAATTGTGGGCCAGATGGCGCAGGTCACAAGTGGTAAAAACCATCAGGTCAGATTCCTCGATCTGTACTTGATAGCCCAGCAAGCCCTGCGGCTGCATCTGCCTGCGATAATCCCGTAGCATGGGCCCTATCCTCCTTGTCTGCTGTCTGTAATATCTGTGGTGTTGCGTCGGTAGGAAGCTGCTGTACCGGTGGCTGGAGGGCGAATTCTCCGGCTTGCACCCACTCTTTCAGTAGCTGGGCAATAGCACGAGCCCGCGCTAGGCTCGATAGCGAGCTGGTAGGCACCTGCCGGCCCTGCAAAGTGATGCTGCCGCTGCGCAGCTGTTCATAGTTGACCCGGCCTAGACTCGGCCGTTCTCGGCGGGGAACGCCGTAGTCATAGATCTCTGTCCAGATATCGCGGTTACGCACCGCCACAAAGCGCATCATTTCCTCGTCGAGAATAGGAATAGGGATACCTACACCTAAGAATAGTGTCACACCGTAATGGGGCATAACACTCGCTCGGAGGAAGCGGCTGCTCATCTGTTTCAAATCGCCGATTAAGGCTAGTGTGGCGGCGCCCCCGACCGGCACGCCGTTGGCGCTACGCGGCTTGCTAGGATTATGTTGCGTACCTTCCCAAGCGACAAAACCCTGGGCACCGCCGATAAAAACCCGTGTGCCGATACCGATGGTACGCAAATAGGGATCATTCAAGAGGGGGCTTAATTCGCCAGCGCTACAATAGGTAACATTGCCGAACTTAGGCCGCAGACGCCCCATGTAGGTGTGTAGCGTACGGTCGGAACTATTGGTGGCTGCGCCATAGTTTTGGTAAACGTTGCGCGGGTTAAACAGGTAAGCCTGGTTTAATTTATCGAGAGTAATGTCAGTCTCCAGTGATGTGCGCGGATAGCAATCGGTGCCGTAAGATTTGGCTTTTAACCTAATAGTTTTGCCATCTACCAAATCTTGAATTACATGAGCACCGCCGTATGTTAACTCGCCGCTAGAGCCTAACTCGGTCGCTCCGATATAGGCATCTACCGAGGCAATACCGGCATAAGCAGGCACACCGTTGAGTTCCACTTGGGTCATGCGCATGGGCGGGTCACTATGCCCAAAGTTTAAGAAGGCGCCACTAGAGCACATGGGGGCGAAGGTCGCCGTCGTCACCACATCTACCTGCTGGGTTGCCTTTTTGAGGCCTTCAGTTTCTACTAGCTCGATCACTTCTTCTGCCGTGATCACAACTGCTTCACCGCGTTTGATTTTGGCGTTGATTTCCTCGTAGCTCTTCCTGACCATTTGTCATCTCCTTCCTCGCTGTAAAACAAAAAACCCCTTCCCGGCAAATAGGAAAGAGGTTTTAAGGCTCTTCTTCTTATCTGCCAGGACTGTCCAAACAGTCGCTGCTGGAATTAGCACCTTCGGCTGACGCCGGGTTGCCGGGCTTCATAGGGCCAGTCCCTCCGCCTCTCTTGATAAGAAACTTGACGCTATTTAATTGAATACGATTATAGGGTTAGGGTCGAGCTATTGTCAAGGGCAAAAATCATTTTGGTGTTGAACATGCAGGTGAGTGCAACAAAAAGGTTACGGGCGATGCAAGGTAGTATTTAGAGGGTAGAATACGGAACGGTGGTCTTATTAGGAAAGGAGGATGTTGCCTATGCGGTCGTTTGTAGTAGAGCCCCGTCCTCCGGCATATCTATCTCTTAGTCCAGCAGAGTGGGATGAAAAAATAGAACAGGCGTCAAAGCTGGCGTCTCCTTGCAGCTTGTGCCCTCGCAGCTGCCAAGTTGTGCGTTCAGCAGAGGCTACAGCTGCCGACTTAGGGGTCTGCAAGACGGCAGATCAAGCCCTTGTTGCTAGCTATGGCCCTCACCCTGGAGAGGAACCACCGCTGGTAGGCCTGCGAGGCTCGGGCACTATTTTCTTTTCCCACTGCAATTTAAAGTGCATTTACTGTCAAAACTATGACATAGCCCACCTCGGTGCCGGTCGGCAGGTTAGCGATGCCGAGCTCGCCCAGATCATGCTGCGACTGCAGGCTATGGGTTGCCACAATATCAACTTGGTTTCGCCCACGCATGTGCTGCCCAATATTTTAGCGGCCGTGCGCTTGGCGGCCGAGCAGGGCTTAAAGCTGCCACTGGTATACAATACTGGCGGTTACGATTCCTTAGCTGCCATCCGCCTGCTGGACCGGGTAGTGGACATCTATATGCCTGATATGAAGTATGGCGAAGCCGACGCTGCCGCAGAATTTTCTCTGGCACCCGACTATCCCGAGGTAAACTTTGCGGTGGTCAAAGAAATGCACCGGCAGGTGGGTGATCTGCTGCTCGACAGGAACGGTATTGCCGTGCGCGGGCTGTTAGTGAGGCATTTGGTTTTGCCTAACGGCTTGGCAGGCACCGAGAAGGTGATGCGCTTTATTGCCGAAGAATTGTCTAAAGATAGCTATGTTAACATCATGGCCCAATATCGGCCCTACTACCGGGCTGTTGGGCATCCCCAGTTGGGGCGGCAGCTCAGCTGGCGAGAGTATCGGGCTGCCCTGCGGATAGCCCGCAAATATGGGCTGACACGGGTGCCCAGGCTATAGCCCAATGTCTGAAGTATGTATTGGGTAGCGTACGGGCACGCCTACCGATATCGCATCATCTTGACGAGAGGTGTAGGGGCGTCTTGAAAAATGAACCGCCCTTTGGGCGGAGCATTTTGAAACACGCCCGCCTGGGAGGCCGCAGGCCAACCGGGAATAGTTGCCCGAGGCCGATGTTAGGAGCCGAAGGTGGGTACCCCGCGGAGGAAATTGCCTCTAGGCAATTAGCTCCCCGGCACGCCACAATAGATGACCGGACTGCTTGTGACAAAGGTCGAGTATGCCAGCGACAGATGCGTTTTTATAAACGTCTCTTGGGAGGAATTTAGGTGCGCGGCTGGAAAGGGATAAAGGAAAAGGGGTGGTTATAATAGCGCGCGAACTAGTTTTCTATTGTGTTTCCACTTGAAGCACCTGTCGCAAAGCGAGAGCGTGGCTTTCGCAACATGAAGTCGACTTTACTTACCGCGATCTTATTAAGGAGCCCTTAAGCGCAGAAGAACTACAGGACTTAGCGCGTATGGCCGGCTTACAAGTGCGTGAACTGGTCAACGCTAGAAGCCAGGTCTTGCGTCGGCTGCAGGTTAAGGCGGCGGAACTCGATAACGAACAGAGCTTACAGATGATGCAGGAAAATCCACGCATTATTATTCGGCCTCTGCTTACTGATGGACAAAAGGTATGGCTCCGTTTCGACGAAGACGTTTACTCGCAGGTTATTAACGCCATGTAGTTTGCATCCGGACAAGGGCATGGGGCACTGGGGCTAGTTAGCCCAGTGCCCCATGCTCTTATTTGTTGTGCTAGTCTAAGTTGAGCCTTCGCTGCATGATGTAGGAGTTGAGGCCGAAGAAGATGGCAGAAAAGGCGGCACAGATGGCGATGTTGATTTTCTCAGAGGCTGCCATAGAGGCCGATATTATCGCCTGATCTCCTACTGTTATCTCCAGATACTGCCAGCCTGCTAGCCTGACTGTTGTCCAGACAAAGAGGGCGATAGCAACCAGCATGGCTGCAATTCCCCAGAAGCGCCCCAGCTTGCGGTTACGCACAGCCATACTTTGTAGGGAAATGCCCATAAAAACTGCCAGGATGAAAGGCAAGACATTGATATTGATTATGAATAAGATGTGCAGAAGCTTGCGCAATATGTCCCAGGTGAGCAGTTCTTTAACTAGCTCCCAGATACCGAACTGGTCGCGCAGCAGGAGAAAAACAAAAACTATGGCAGAGCATAACATCAGGTTAAACCAAATTAGAGTGGTAATTACCTTAGACAGAAGCAATTGGTTAGTGCCCACAGGCAGAGTAAACATGAGGTAACCTTCATCGCCGTAGAGATTGCGTTGGAAGTGACGTATGACCAGAGTGATGCAGAGCACAGGGATGATCGTAAAGGCGACTGCTAGGAGGATGGGCACACCGAGCCTGAGAATATTTACATCCATGTAGGGAACGGCTAGCCCTATCACTAACAATAAAGCTGCCATGGTTAGGAACTGTCTATAGGCAAAGCGTAAATCTAACATCATCAATTTGGCTAGCATCTGTATACCTCCCTGAATAGCTGATCAATCGATTTGCCGTGCTGGCTGCGCAAAGCTTCCGCTTCACCCTGCAGATCGACGGCTCCTTCTTTCAGGAAAATAACATCATCGAAGACGGCTTCCACATCGGAGATAATGTGGGTGGAAATAAGCAGCGAACTACCGTCGGCGAAGTTATCGATTATGGTCGAGATAATCAAATCGCGGGCGGCCGGGTCTACCCCAGCGATCGGTTCATCCAGAACATAAAGTTTAGCTCGGCGAGCCATGGTCAGCGTCAGCATCAGTTTCTCCTGCATACCTTTCGAGAGTTCGCCGATCTTCTTCCCGGGCGGGACTTTGAGCGAGTGTAGCAAGTTTTCTGCCCGGGCCCGATCAAAGTCGGCAAAAAAATTGGCGTAGAGGTTTAGGGCCTCTGTTACTGCCAGCCAGGTGGGGAGGGCCATTTTATCGGGCAGGTAACTGACCAGCTTTTTGGTCTCGACACCTGGTGCATGCCCGCAAAGGTATACCTCGCCCTCGTAGTCGGCCAATAAATTATTGATGATTTTTATCAGGGTTGTCTTGCCGCTGCCATTGGGCCCCAGCAAACCGACAATACGCCCTGGCGCCACATCAAACGATACGTTTTGTAGTGCCACCTGTTTCCCGTAGCGTTTGGTGACATTCTTGATCTCTAACAATACTTCGCTCATTCCGTTTCCCCTCCATATTTCTTTATCAGGCGCTCTGCCTCAGCTGGCTCATATCCCAGCGCCCTTACTTCCTCAAGAAAGCCCCCCACAACCTGCCTGATCAATTCCTCGCGCAAGCTGGCGATCAAGGCACTATCTTCGGTCACGAAGCGGCCGGCCGTGCGCTCTGTATATAACAACCCTTCTCGTTCTAACTCGCTCATGGCGCGCTGTAGGGTGTTAGGGTTGACCCCGAGTTGGAGCGCCAGCTCTCGCACCGGCGGCACTTTTTCGCCGGGGCTTAGCTTTCCACTAAGAATTAATCGCTTGAACCACTCCATAATCTGTGTATAAATCGGCAAAGCCGGGTCGAACTTCGGTTTCAACTCACCACCTCCGTCTCAGTGTCTTATTGTATTAAGTACTTAGTATAATAAGACAAGAAACTGCCGCTGTCAAGCATGTTTTTCCGCCTGACTGAAAAATAGGCAATAAAAAACTGCCTCTAAGGTGAGGCAGTTGTGGCACTCCTATTCCTAACGTCTCCCAAATAGCGACCAACGCTTTGTTGTTGCCTGCTGGAAAGCGCTGCGCGCCGTGGTTGAAAGATCATTACTTTCTAGGTCCTGGCGTAGTTGCTCGCTGGTCCCGTGCCCAGCCGCGTAGCCATTGCAGCGGGTGACCAGCGGCTCTGCCAAAAAATCCTCTAACGATGCAAAACGGCTGCGCAGTTCGTCGTAAACGTGTCGCAGACGGCGCAGATAATATTTTTGGTGATGCTCCTCTGCCAGATAAAACGCGGTTAGCGGGACAATTTCAGTATGCACCTTGCCTTGGCGCGCTTCCCAACGCTCCTTGCTTGTCTCGGCTGCCTGGCGCTGTTGTTCATCGTGATAGAGAATGAGGGAGGCATATTGCTGCGAATAGGCTGGCTGCCCCGGGTCATGGGCTTGCCAAAATTGTTCCAGGAGGTCACTAT
>JAAYHE010000082.1 GCA_012735505.1 Bacillota bacterium | reverse complement strand
TATTGTTGCCAGTATCTGTCCTTCCTTCATATTATTGCAGTTAGTTGTGTCTCAAAATAGCCTTAGCTCTAGATTGTGAGATGAGCACTATCCCTTCTTACTAATCGAAGGGCTTTTTTAGTAACCGCTGGGCCAATGCAATTCTGTTATTTGCTTGCAGCACAAACCATCTTCGCGGGCGTAGAAAGTAGATATGGTTTCGTTTTGTCTGTCATACAGTTCCCGAGTGATCACTGATTTTCCTTCTATGGAACGTTTGTGGCTTTCCACAATGATAAACTCTGTTCCTGCTTCTGGCGCAAGTGCTGTTGGTAGCTTGCCTGGGCTATATTCCTTTCTTGCCAGAGGTCTGGAGTCTTTATCCATGTATAGAACCACAATATGTTCTGGAGGCAAGATTGTAGTTATAGAGACTTTCACGGCAAAACCACTTGTCTTGCTCTGGTTGTTCTCCCTAATAGTTGTAGTCTCTTCTAGGGTTTTAGAAAAGCTGGAGCCCTCTGCCGTATGGTTAGAAGCTATGCCTTGCCCATCCACTGTGTAGATCTTCCCGCTTGCGTCTTTATAAACCGGATTGATATAGAATATCTTTTGCGGAGTTGGCAGGCGCGAGTTGCCTGTTTCTGGGAGCTGAGTTACAGCTTCTTCCCCCTGGAGGGCAACATAAATAGTCCCTTCTATAGTGATTTTTTCTGCACCATCGCTACTATCAATTGCCATGTGGCGTTCGGTGATCGCTTCGTCGCTAGTAAAGCCGATGCTAGAGCCATAGTCGCCCGTATGTTCTACTAAGAAAAATGGCACCCCACTTAGTCCTTCGAAAGCATATTGCGTTTCTTCGTGAATAGTACCTGCTTCTTCGATTCTCTCGCGTACCACAGGTGTGGCATAGAGCCTTTCCCTATAGTTAAGTCCGATCGCAGATCCGGGGTGTTCGTTTATGGTGATAAAGACGCCAATCAGTCTATCATCATTATTAGTCACTTCCCCATCTTCGCGGGCCAGTTGACAACCGCTGAGCAAAACTAGCCCTAGTAGCATAACAATCAGGAGCTTAAGCTCACGCGTTCTTTTGTTCTGCATTTTCTTCCTCCAGCTTCCCATCAAATTTCAGAATATCCCCCACCTCGCAATCGAGGTAATAGCAGATCTTGTTAAGGGTACTAAAACGGACTCCGCGGGCTTTGCCTGTGCGTAAAATAGATAAGTTTGCTTCCGTAATGCCTACTAGGGAGGCGAGTTCTTTGGACGTCATGCCGCGTTGCTTGAGAACATCTTCTAAATGAACCTTGATCGCCATAATTCCCGCCGCCTTATATAAACATGAGATTGTCGTCCTTGAGCTCCTTGCCTTCTTTCAGGATCTGCGCCAGCACCAGAGCTCCCACGGTGAAAGCGAGAGAAGTAATTGGCACCTGCACCAAACCATCTATAGTTCGCAAGTGACGGACACAGACCAGCTGTAGCAGGTTAAACCCGACGTTGGCTACTACACTAGCTGCGAGGGTTATCCGAGAAAGATTAGCCACTTTTTCTATGGCGTTTACCGTTGCTGTAGAATAGCTGTCTGCGCTGTGTTCTTCTAGTAGGTGCAAGAGGGCAAGAATCACTACTACATTCATAAGCGTAGGCAGGGTACGCACCAGGTAGCGCAGGAAAAGGAACAAATAGCTGATGGCGAGAGTATCAGCTGCGCCAGTGTTGGCCAAACGGAGTGCTGTCAAAGCATCAAATAGGGTACTGAGCTGTATCCCGCAGGCCGACAATACGAAAAGCGCCCCCAGTAAGCCCAGTAAGACTGCTAGGTATTTGTGCAGTTTGATGTTGTCTGCCGTAAAGAAGCCTCGCAAAACACGCAGGACAATATAGCCGAAGGTGACCGAGTAGGCAATATTACCTAAAAACGCCATGCCGTTGAGCTGCAAGACCGAGTTGTGATGAGAGAGAAGCCCCGGATTGATGGCGTAATAAAGCGCGACAAAGAGCACTGGGCTCAGCGTCCCCAACAGCATATCCTCCCATTGCAGGCGGCGTCTTCGCCTTATCCTGATAATGATAAGCAAGGGGGTCAGACAGAGACCTACATAAATCGCAAGGGCCAAGTAGTTATAGGCTCCATCTGCCAAGGATAGCTTGCGTAAGCCCTGCCCTATTTGGGCGAAAGGGATTGTTAACAGAAAAGATAAGGTTTGCTGCGGCCAGGTGGCCGTGGTAAAAAGGCGGAGCAGAATTACAGCAAGAACGCAGATCACAGCCTCCCCCATCAGCAGCTTGCGAATCGTTGTTGTTTTCATGTCGGCCTCCTAAGTAGAATTATTGCTAAACGATAATTGCTACCTAAGTTTATCCTGCAAATTATCGTTTGTCAATAATATAGGGCGGAATTGTCAGTAAAATATTTGGCTGTGGTAGGCTTATGGCTCAATGAAACGGCCAGCGGTGTTTTTGCCGCTGGCCTCCTTATAGTTCCCAACCCATATTAATAGCCCCTGTAGGTACTCTAAATTTCTAGAGTTTCGCCCGGGTTAAGTATTGTTACTTCACACAGGTTTTGCGCCTCCACTGCTTGCTTAAATGCATGCGGATCCTGCTGAATAGCGGGGAATGTATTGTAATGCATGGGGATCACACGTTTGGGCTTGATCATCTCCACTGCCTTCACAGCGTCTTCTGGCCCCATGGTATAGAAATCTCCTATTGGCAGGAGGGCTACATCTATTCCTTCATCAGCAAGGAATTGCATTTCGGCAACCAGCCCCGTGTCGCCGGCATGATAAATCTTCTTGCCGGAAATCTCTAGGACAAAACCGCAGGCCAAAGCTCCAGGCACCCCACTCCCATGGCTAGCGGGAACAAACTTGACACTACCATAGGGGGTTTCTTGCTTGCCCCCGATATTCCCTACCAAGGTCTTAATGCCGACCGGGGTGAATAGGTGCTTAGCCACTTCCACCACAGCACCAACGGTTGCTCCCGTTCTCTTGGCGATGTTGATGGTATCCCCTACGTGATCATCATGACCATGGGTAACAAAGATGTAGTCGGCTTCTATTTGATCGGCAGTCTTTGTTGCTAGCTCGTTGCCGGTCAAAAAGGGGTCTATCAATATTTTGCTGTCAGAGCTCTCCAACAGAAAACAAGCATGACCCAAGAACTCAATTTTCATTGGCTTTCCCCTTCCTTTCTGTAGTTTTTTGTCATTTCGCAGGCTGGTGTCATAACCGAGTTTGTCTATATGATAAACCAAAATCCATATTGTGGCAAGCGCTGCCCACTGTGCCCTTAGTTGCTTAGTCTATTGGCAGATGTGGTCGCGATCTAGGAAAGTCTTAAATTTGTCGACATTTAGCTTAAACGTCAAACCATCGTATAACTTTCCCCGCACCCTGCGTTTATTAGGTACTAGCTGGCAAATTTCAAAACCAAGTTTTTGGGCGAGGCCGATCATGCGCTTGTTGCCAGACCAGGTTTGCGTATACACTGTGGGGGCGCCATTCTCCAGCAAGTAGCTGATAAACGCAGTCAAAGCCATGGTGCCATAGCCTTGACTCCAATATGCGCTTTCACAGATATCAATGCCGACGGCGATGTGCCCTTGTTTACCGCTGGCTCTAGGGATCCAATTGTAATTGTCGTCGATCAGGTAAGAGTTGCAGCCGCCTATATGTACCCCATCAGTCGTACACAACTCAAAGGAAGTGCGCAGAATTTCGCGACTGCGGTACTGCTGTAACTGCTTATACATCTTCTGTCTAAAGTCGTCTGGGTTAAAGTTCTTCAAGTCCTCTTGCATTTCCCAAGGCGCATCCCACTCATGCCATGCCGTCTCTTCGGTCATCCAACGAATATCATCTTCTATATCGCTGGCGATATAGTCGCGTAGAATAATATCTTTGTATTTCAGCTCAACCCGAAAGTCTGTGCTGACTCGTTCTTTCATTTTACTAGTTTGCCATGCTTCCCGCGTGATTTCCAGATAGGTGGTACCCTCGGGCAAATTGCGTGGTCGGGGCCGACTAATAAAGCCCAGGCGTTCATATAAGCGCCAGGCTCTTGCGTTATCTGGATGTGGATCCACGTAAACGCGCGCAGCCTGCCCGGTCTGGAAGGCTTGGTTAATGGTGAAGGCGAGAGCCCGGTAGGCTATCCCCCTGCCTTGCGCTGTAGGCAATAGCTTGATATCCAAGGCAGCGACACCGGTGTCGGGGGCGACTCTATAGAAGGTTTCGCCGCAATAGCTGCCGTCGGCCAAGAAAATAGAATAATGACAGCGCTGTGGCGGCTGCACCGTTCTAACCAACCATTCTTTAAGTTGCGTCATGGTGATGCCCAGCCCATCGGGATAACCAACCCATTGCATTACTTCGCCGTTGTTCCACAAACGCATAATATTTTTTAGGTCATCTTCCCTTGTCACCTGAATGATTATTTTATCTTGGCCCATTGTGCTAACCCCCGCCTTAGATCCTCTCTGCTTAATTGTACTCTCTAGGCACATAGGCAGCTAGGCCAAGATCAACTTAGAGCTGTTGTTTACCATCTAGCAGCTTTCCCTTTTGCCCCTAGGTAATGCTGTCTATTACCGCAATCTATTTACTGATCCAGATTAGCCCAACGAGCATTCCCCAGCATATTTGCGCCCAGATGATATGTTTCCGCATGTTTTCCTGTGGGCCACGCAGTGCTCTAATGAAATGCTCCAGACCAACGGAGAACAAAGTGAATATGAGTAGAAGGACTATGATATTCAACTCTTGCTGTCCGCGTGGCACGTCAATCACCCCCAGCGCTCCATGCCTTTATGTTACCGATCTCCAAATATGTCTGAGTCAGTGAATTTACCGTTGCAGCCGGCAAACCAGCTGCAAGCAAGGCCGCGCGAAAGGCCTTGCTTGCTTTTCTTTGATTCCACCAGAAGCTAGGCAATCTAGCTGTCAAGCGAAAAACCAGCTTTAGTAGTGGAGGAATTGCCCGAAGCCAGCTCATTCGACTGAGGCCTTGCGGTTATTCAGCTTGATCATTTGCGCCATTGTTTGTAGATACTCCTTGGCCATATCTTCTGCTAATGCCTGTGTAAGGCCGCTGGCTAATAGCTCTTGGTAGAAGGCTCCGACCGCCTTGCCCATATTACGACCTGCTGTTTCTGAGTAAAGGGTGCCGAGGATGGCGGTCAGGATATCCGGCAGTTT
>JAAYHE010000015.1 GCA_012735505.1 Bacillota bacterium | reverse complement strand
GATTATGGCTCCCATGCGCTTTACGGATGACGCACAACGCCGCTGCATGGGAGTGTTTTGTTGTGTGGTTTACATGCGGGAGGCTGTAGCCGACCAGGGAACAGTGGCCCTTGGGCGGGGAAGGACACACGCGCGCGGATGACTGCACCGTCAGAGCAAGCGAGCATAATCACGACGGATAAGGGCTGCCTGCTTGCTGGGCGGGTGGCAGCCGTGTTATACTGTAACTGTCTCTTTGCACCAAAAAGCGGAGAGGTTTACAGACAGGGAGAGTGGGTAGATGCAGAAAAAGGGTAAAATCATACCATTTCGCCCGCGCCAAGATTTTTCGGAAGGAATGGATGAGGCTACTCGCTGGAATTTTTCCTCGTTGCTTCTCGACGGAATATGCTTTGCTATTGGCGCTGCCTTCTTGGAGGCTAACACTTTACTGCCAAACCTAGTTAGCTCGTTAACTACTAGTAGTGTGATTATCGGTCTAGCGAGTACCATTCGCAATGCCGGCTATTTATTACCCCAGCTATTTGTGGCAGGTTATGTGGAACGATTGCCGCTTAAGAAGCCTTTCCTGAAGGTTAATGGCATCATTAACCGCCTGAGTGTGTTACTGATGGCTTTTTTTGTTTTGTTTTTTGGGGAAAAAAGTCCAGATCTAGCCTTACTGGGCTTACTTCTGGCCCTTGCTCTATTTGCTTTTTCTGATGGTGTGGGTGGTGTGCCCTGGACCGATTTGGTTGCTAAAAGTATCCCGAGTACACGACGTGGGCGCCTTTTAGGAAGTATGCAGTCAATCGGTGGCATAGGTGCGTTTGTTGCTGGCATTTTTATTAGGCAAGTCTTGGCTACCGTCCCGTTTCCCAAGAACTACGCTTTCTTGTTGACAGTGGGTTTTGTTTTTCTGGCTATTTCTTTGGTCGGAACCTTGCGTGTCAAGGAACGAGAAGGTGCTGTGCGCCGGGGTTCAAGTTTGTCGGCTTATTGGCGAAACCTGCCGCGCATTTGGCGTAGCGACTCTGTTTTTCAAAAAATGCTCTATACCCGCATGTTGCTATCATGTTTTTACCTGGCTTTACCCTTCTACATCGTTTTTGCCCGCGAGCGCCTCGGCTTCGCCGCCAGCACGGTGGGCCTGTTTCTGTCTGCCCAGATGGCGGGCAGCATCTTGGCTAGCTTGCTATGGGGTTGGCTAGGAGATCGTTATGGTAATCGCATGGTAATCTGCCTAGTAACTATCACAGCCGCTGCCACACCTGGCTTAGCCCTGGGAACTAGTTTGTTGGCACGAGCAGATTTACAGGCTTGGGCCTTTGCCGTGTCTTTTCTCATTTTTGCCACCATCGGTGCTACCTTGTCGGGGGTCTGGATAGGGTTCACCAACTACCTGTTGGATTTGGCTTCCGACATCGTGCGTCCTACTTACGTTGGTATGATGAATACGCTGACAGCTCCCTTTACCTTCTTGCCAATATTGGGCGGAATTTTGTTGCGCTCAATTTCCCATGAGACTCTTTTTGCTATTACTCTATTTTTGATTTCGGGCAGCATTTTCTTAGCCATTAAATTACCCGAGCCGCATAATCTACAATCCCAGTCGGTTGACCAGCTATCCTCCTAGCTGGTCCTTTTTTATCCTAATAATACTGAATAAAAAGAAATTGAAAAAGGTCTTGACAGAACGTTGCTAGCGGTATAAACTGCAAAACAATACTTAATACAAGATAAAAATGCAATGATGAGGACCAGTAAGTGTGGTGTTGCCGATAGAGAGCCGGGGATGGTGGAAGCCCGGTGGTCAAGCACACACCGAAACTCACCTTGGAGCGGCAGGCCGAACCGAAAGTAGTAAGCCTGACGGAAACCCACCGTTAACCGGGTTAGGGTATCGGATTTTTCCCGTACCTGAAGTAATGAGCTTGTTTTTTCGGCAACTAGGGTGGTACCGCGGGCCTATATACCCGCCCCTTGTAGGGGCGTATTTTTTTATATTTTTTTATATAAAGAACCTTGGTAATATTGGGTCTTTGCGGGCTAGTTGTCAAGGATAAAATTAGTTTTTATGAGGTGATGAGATGGCTAAGCAGTTGTTGCAGGTGAGTAATCTGGAGACGAGACTAACCATCGGCAATAGTTCGTTCCTGGCAGTAGACGCTATTAGCTTCGCAATTGATGCAGGCGAGACCGTCGCCTTAGTGGGCGAATCTGGCTGCGGTAAAAGCCTGACTGCTCTTTCCATCATGGGCTTAGTTCCCAACCCCCCAGGGCAAGTCGTTGGTGGTGAGGTGCTTTTGGCCGGGAGCGATTTGCTGCAAAAATCGGAAAGGGAAATGCAAGCGATTCGCGGCAAGCAGATCGCTATGATCTTTCAAGAACCGATGACATCTCTCAACCCTCTGTTACGCATTGGCGAACAATTGACTGAAGGCATATGCCTGCATGAAGGGATAAGCCGCTCTGCTGCCTGGCAAAAGGGGATAGAGCTCTTGCGCCTCGTAGGAATCAGCGCACCTGAGCGCCGGATGCGCGAATATCCACACCAGTTAAGTGGTGGTATGCGGCAGCGAGTCATGATTGCTATTGCGCTGGCATGCGGCCCCCAGTTGTTGATTGCAGATGAACCAACGACCGCTCTGGACGTTACCATTCAAGCCCAAATACTGCAGCTAATGCGCGAGCTGCAAGAGCGTTTGGCAACAGCTCTGTTGTTAATTACCCATGATCTGGGCGTAGTTGCTGCTATGGCTGATCGGGTATTAGTCATGTATCTGGGGCGTATCGTAGAGTCGGCACCGGTGGAGCAAATTTTCACCCAGCCTGCGCACCCATATACAGCTGGCTTGCTAGCCTCTATGCCCAAGCTCAAGCGGCGCACCCGGCGTTTGCAGCAGATCTCCGGCATCGTTCCTAGCCCGCTAAATAAGCCCAGCGGTTGTCGTTTTCACGATCGCTGCGCTTACGCTACCGACCGCTGTCGCGCAGTAGAGCCAGCCATGCAAACAGTGGGCGAGAAGCAAGAGGTTGCTTGTTGGTATCCTTTCGTAGCTCGTGAGGGAGGGGTGAAGTATGAACACGCCGTTGCTACAGATTGAAGATCTGCATGTGCATTTTCCGCTAGCAGGTCGGAAGCAAGCCTGTGTGCGGGCCGTCAACGGGGTCAGCTTCCATGTTGAAAAAGGGGAGACTTTAGGGCTAGTCGGTGAATCGGGTTGCGGCAAGACGACCACGGGGCGTGCCGTACTCCGCCTAATTGAACCGACTGCCGGCCAAATCTTCTTTGAGGACGTCGACGTGCGGGCGCTTGGAAAAAAAGAGCTGCGGCAGTTTCGCAGCCAGATGCAGATTGTTTTCCAAGACCCTTATGCGTCCCTTAACCCGCGTCTACGAGTCGGGGATGCTCTGGTTGAGGCCATGGAGATCCACAAGATCGGGAGCCCGAGTAGGCGACCGGCTTTGGCCCAAGAGTTATTGGAGAGGGTAGGACTCAACCCCGATTATGCTAAACGTTATCCCCACGAGTTTAGTGGCGGCCAAAGGCAACGAATTGGCATCGCTCGGGCTTTAGCGGTCAATCCCAAGCTCATAGTTTGTGACGAGCCGGTTTCAGCCTTGGACGTTTCTGTTCAGGCCCAAGTTGTCAATCTCCTGATGGATTTGCAGGAGGAGTTGGGCCTTAGCTATCTGTTTATAGCCCACGATTTGAGTGTGGTGAAACACATTTGCCACCGGGTAGCAGTCATGTATTTGGGTAGGATTGTGGAAATAGCTACTGTCGACGACTTGTATGCAAATCCAAAGCATCCCTATACTCAAGCCTTGTTATCAGCCATACCGATTCCTGATCCAACCCAACGACAAGCCTTCGTGCCACTGGCAGGGGAGTTGCCCAGTCCTTTGAACCCTCCCCTGGGGTGTGCTTTTCATACGCGCTGTGCTTACGCTAAGGCAGAGTGCCGTGAGCAGCAGCCTCAACTGCAAGCAGTTGCACCAGGCCACTCGGTTGCCTGCCATCAAGTAGGCCAATGTCTGGCTAAGGAGGGAAGAGCACAATGCTACAGCTATTACGATCTCGTTTGCGACGAGCTCTGTTAGTGATCTTGGGCGTGTCTCTTTTCGCCTTTATGATTGTGCATCTAACCGGGGATCCAGCGACGCTGATGCTACCCCTAGACGCAACTAGCGAGGAGGTCGAAGCCTTTAGGGAGGCTATGGGCCTGAACGACCCCCTATGGCAACAATATCTACGCTGGTTGGGGCGGGCCGTGCGGGGAGATTTCGGCCTATCGCTCCGGCATCAACAGCCGGCATTGACTCTAATACTGGAGCGTATGCCTGCTACTATTGAACTTACTTTGGCAGCCTTAGGTGTGGCTATTTGCACAGGAATACCTTTGGGAGTGTGGATGGCAAGTCGCCGGGGTAGCTGGAGCGCTTTTGCCGGCTCTATCTTTGGCCTGCTAGGGCAAGCGATGCCAGTTTTTTGGCTGGCCCTCATGCTGCAATTGGTCTTTGGCTTATTAATTCCTGTTTTTCCTCTTACCGGACGAGGGTCGTTTAAACAACTGGTAATGCCGGCAATCGCTCTGGGGTTCTACTCGACAGCTACAATTATGCGCTTGCTACAATCGCACATGATCGAGGTGCTGCAACAAGATTACATCCGTACAGCTCGGTCTAAGGGATTATCCCGGGCCCTTGTTATTTTAAAGCATGCGCTGCGCAACGCGCTCTTGCCGGTAGTAACTGTAATCGGGCTACAGCTAGGGGTGTTGCTGGGTGGAGCTGTGATCACCGAGAATATTTTCGCTTGGCCAGGAGTTGGCCGGCTGTTGGTACAGGCGATCAACAATCGTGATATACCGCTGGTACAGGCCGGCGTGTTCGTTATCGCCGTGAGCATCGTCATTATTAACCTGATAACCGACTTGCTTTATACCTGGTTAGATCCACGGATCCGGCTCGAGGGTTAGCAGAAAGGAGTGGGCTAGTGTGCAATCAGTATTATCTTCTAAGACGGCCCTGTTTGGCCTGATTCTGTTGGGCATAGTTGTTGTTAGTGCCTTGCTTGCACCGCTTCTAGCGCCTCATGATCCCCGAGAGCAGAACTTGGAAAAGCGTCTGCAGCCCCCCGCCTGGATGCAGGGCGGTAGTCCTGAACATCCCTTGGGGACTGACCATTTGGGGCGCGATATACTCAGTCGCATCATCTATGGGGCGCGTGTTTCGCTGCTAGTGGCGGTTATCTCGGTGGCCGTGTCAGGCACGATAGGCACCTTGCTAGGTTTGGCTGCTGGCTATTGGGGTGGCCGGTTCGATGCCGTAGTAACCATGCTGGCAGATGTGCAGCTGGCTTTTCCCTTCATTTTGTTAGCCCTAGCGGTCATGTCAGTGCTAGGAACTGGGTTGCGCAATGTAATTCTCGTGCTAGGTGTCACCGGCTGGGTAGTTTACACCCGTTTGATCCGAGCCGAGGTGCTGGCACTGCGCGAAAAGGAATACATCGAAGCAGTGCGGGCGTTAGGGCAAAAAGATCATAAGATCATCTGGCGGCATATTTTGCCCAACGTGCTGCCTTCAGTTATTGTCATGGCCAGTCTACGGATCGCCAATATGATTATCGCCGAATCTTCACTTACCTTTATGGGGTTAGGTGTAGAACCGCATATTCCTACTTGGGGAAATATGTTGGCCGACGGCAGGGAATACATCACCAACGCTTGGTGGTTAGCCACCTTTCCCGGCTTGGCCATCATGTTGACCGTATTAGCTATTAACCTTTTGGGGGATTGGTTGCGAGATAGGCTTGATCCTCGACTACAAAATTCACTCTAAGGCAGGGAGGAGATTTGATATGACAAAGAAAAAACGCTGGCGCCTAATCGCTTGCTGTATGATAGCAGTGCTGGCCTTAGTTGGCTGCAGTAGCGGTGACAAGAGTGAGCAGCCTTTAATAGTAGCCCAAGGGGTGGATGCTACTATGCTCGATCCCAACATGCATTCCGAGACGACCACAGCTAATGTAGAACGCCAGATTTTTGATCCGCTGATTGAAAACGCTGCTGATAGCCAATTTGAGCCGGCCCTAGCGACCCGCTGGGAAGCTATCAGCGATACTGTTTGGGAAGTAGAGTTAAGAACCGGGGTACAGTTTCATGATGGCGTTGAGTTCACGGCCGATGATGTCAAATATACAATCGAGCGTATTCTCGACCCTAGCAAGAATAGCCCACAAGCGCCTAACTATAATTCCATCGTGCGCGTAGAAGTGAAGAACGATCATCTTTTGCATATTCATACGGAAGAACCATATCCTGTGCTGCCTGCTCGTTTGGCCAACTTGCGGATCGTTCCCAAACATTATGTCGAGCAAGTAGGCGACGAGCGATTTAAGCGAGAGCCTATCGGTACTGGTCCCTATAAATTAGTGAAATGGGATAAGGATGAGCAAGTCGTACTAAAGGCTAACGAAAACTATTGGCGGGGCGAGCCAGAGATCAAAGAGGTAATATTTAAAGCTATTCCCGAAGCCGCTTCCAGAGTCATGGCTTTGCAGGCGGGGCAAGTGGATATAGCCGTCAACATTCCGCCCCACCAAGTGGAGCAGGTGAACAAGAGCGGCAAAGCTGCAATTGTCGCCGTTCCCAGTACTCGTTTTCTGTTGGCGCAATTCATGATGCATGAGGGCAGTCCATTCGCTGACCAGCGCGTCCGTTTGGCTGTGAACTTAGCGGTGGATGTCGAAAGTATCATTGATAATCTCCTAGGTGGCAACGCTACCCCCATGACGCAGACTTTGTCTGACCTAGATTTCGGTCATAACCCTAACCTCAAAGCCTATGGTTACGATCCGGAGCGAGCTAAAGAGCTGCTGGCAGAAGCCGGCTATGCCGATGGTTTCCGCTTTACCATGCTTGCGCCCACAGGGCGTTATATGATGGATAAAGAGGTGGCCGAAGCGGTCAAGAGCCAACTGGAGGCGGTTGGTTTGCAGGTTGATCTCAAGCTACCCGAGTGGGGCGTTTATGTAGACCAAATCATGAGGAAGCAGATCGAAGCCGACATGTGGCTGATCGGCTGGG
This sequence comes from Bacillota bacterium, assembly GCA_012735505.1. Lineage (GTDB taxonomy): Bacteria > Bacillota > UBA994 > UBA5500 > UBA5500 > JAAYHE01. The sequence continues at coordinate 4,381 of JAAYHE010000015.1, read as the reverse complement.
GCAATTCACTCCTGGATGCTGAAGGGACCCTGTATACCTGGTTCCATTCGGGCCAGCGTTTCTTCCACTACGATGTAGGCCAGGCAAGAAATCGGGAAGTAGATGCCCTCTTGGATAAGGCGCGAACCAGTCTCGATGCGTCGGTGCGAGAACAGACTTATCATCAGGCTCTGGCCCTGATCCATGCAGATGTTCCTTGGCTATTGCTTTTCCAGCAAAAAGACCTTTATGGAGTTAGTAACCGGGTTGACTGGACTCCCCGTTCGGATGAGGCTATCATCCTCTACAATGCCAAGTGGAAATAGTGATGCTCACAGGGGCTGTTTCTTTTGGAAACAGCCCCTGTTTTTTGCTCCGAACATTATGCCCTGTATGCTTTGCTGGTATCCCGGAAAAAATAGGTTGAAGTGAGGTGCCAGCATGTCACTATGGAATAGGATTTTGCAGAAGCTGATTGGGGCTAATCAGCCAAAAATTGAACAGCCTTTGGCAGGTAAACTAGCGGTCAGTCCGCGGCTGGAGAATAACCTAGCTTATATTACTGAGCTTTTTGCCGATGTGGCCGATTTTGTTTGCCGCCGATTATCGGTAGGAGGCCGCCCTGCCGCTCTCCTATATCTGCGGGGCATTACCGATGCTAGGGTGATTCAGGAAGGGATCGCTGGTCCCTTACTCCAATGTCAGCATAATGCATCTCTATCTGAACTCTTGCAATGTATATCCGTAAGCAATTTCGCTTGCCTGCAAGATTTGCATCAGGCCCTATTGCAGATGTTGGAAGGCAAGGTTTTGCTCTTGTGTCAAGGTTTGTCCCAAGCTATTCTGGTCGATGCAGCGAATTTTCCAAAGCGTAATATCGCCCAGCCCGAATCGGATGTTGCTATCAGTGGGCCACAGGAAGGCTTTATTGAACATCTGGCAGACAACTTTGCTCTGGTGCGGCGTCGTTTACGCACGCCTAAGCTGAAAAGCCGAGTGTTTCGGTTAGGAGCCTTGACCCGCACAACCGTCATGCTTTGCTATCTGCAGGATCGGGTAGGTCAGCAGTTGCTGGCTGAAGTGGAAACACGCTTGCAGCAGGTGCAAGACCAAGTGGATTTGCCTGATATACTAGATAGCTACGCCATAATGGAATTGATTTCCGATCATCCTCGATCGCCTTTTCCCCAGCTATTGCAAACCGAGCGCCCAGATGTAATAGTAGCTAATTTGGTCGAAGGTCGGGGCGCCATCTTGGTCGACGGTTCGCCAGTTGCACTAGTGGCCCCTGCCGCTTTTTTCGATTTCTTTCAAACTGCCGATGATTACAATCTGCATCCTATTTTTGCTGCTTTTACCCGGTGGTTACGCTTTTTGGCGGTAGTGATATCGACTTCTGTTTCTGCCCTCTATGTTGCCGTCGTGACTTATCATTACGAGATTATCCCTGCGCGCATCATAACGACTATAGCTCGTACACGCAGTATGGTACCGTTGTCTTCCTTTACAGAAGCGATTCTCATGGAAATCACGGTCGATCTATTACGGGAAGCTTCGGTTCGATTGCCGGGGGCAGTAGGACAAGTAATCGGTGTATTGGGGGCCTTAGTCGTTGGGCAAGCAGCTGTGCAAGCAAATATCGTAGCTCCGTTAATGGTAATTGTGGTAGCGATATCAACTATTTCCTCTTTCCTAATTCCTAACAACGAACAGGCTACCGCCCTACGTTTATTGCGTTTTCCCCTTATCGTTGCAGCGAACTTCCTCTGAGGCTACGGCATTATTTTCGTCTGGACGACGATCATGACCGAATTGGCCAGCATGGATTCCTTTGGCGAAGCTTATCTGCGACCGCTGGCGCCACTGCAAGTAAAGAAGTTAAAGGAAGTGTTGTTTCGTCCATTTCGGCAGATATAGGAGGGCGACGGATGCAAGGCAAACGACAAAAGGTGATAACCGGTTGGCAACTTTTTTGCTTAATTCTCAACGGCGTAGTTGGCATTGGGATTTTCAATCTGGCGCGCCAGGTAGGTGAAGTTGCGGGGCGGGGCGTTTTGCTAACTATTCCTTTGGCGGGTTTACTAGCGCTGGGTACGTTGGCGGGTCACTACCTATTAGCTAGGCGGTTTCCTCGGCAGACATTGGCCGAGTATGCGGAGAAAATCCTGTCTCCTCCTTTAGGAAAAATCTATCTAGGCCTTTATGGGGTACTGTCTTTAGCTCTGGCTATTACCGTATCCCGTAGCTATTGGTCGCTCGTCTCAGCCTGGGCTTTGGGGAGAACTCCCCAACTAGCTTTTCTTTTGCCCTTAATTCTAGTTTGCTGGAATGTGGCTCGACGTGGCGTGGTTGTTACTGCGCGGGTGGTAGAACTAATAAATTATGGCACTTTAACTCTAATGTTACTGTTAATGATCCCGGTGATCCCGGTCGATTTAGACTATGTCCGCCCCGTAATGGAAACAGGGGTCGGTGGTATCTTGCGCGGGATTATTCCCAGCCTCTACGCTACAATTGGCTTTGATGTGTTTTTGATTGTGTTCCCCTATGTACGCTCACGGCGCCCTTTTGCGGCTGGCGCAGCCGCCATCGCTCTTATCACCCTTTTTTACACGGTTACCACCTTATTGATTATTGGCAATCTAGGTCTGGAGCTGGTCTTAATCAATACCTGGCCCTTGCAGACCTACTTACACCGTTTTGCCCTAGCAGTTTTTGAGCGGGCAGACATCGTATTTCTGATAGCATGGGTTTTCCAGATAATTAATACTGTCATCGTCCTTATGTTTACGGGCATGACTGTGTTGCAGGGTGTTGTTCCCCAAAAGGTCAGCAGGCGTTGGCTCCACTTGTCTATTTTGGTTCTAGCTATGGCGGGCGTGGCCTGGCCTGTAAAGTTTGCTTCTCAGGTTAAGTTAGTTAACAGCCTTAGTCCGATCGCCTTTTTCTACCACGCCATCACGCCTCTGCTATTATGGTTAATTGCCGCACTGCGGGGTCTGAAGGGAGAAAAAACAGATGTGCAAGACCAAGCTGCTTAGCTACTTGTTGTTAGTGATTGTTGCTTGTAGCCTGTCTGCTTGTTGGGATCAGCGTCCTATCGAGGATCTCGGCTTGATCAATTGTGTGGGAATCGACATTTACCCCGAAAACCCAGAACTCTTGGATTTTACCTTTGTATACCCCCTGTTCTTGGAAGAAAGACGGCAAGCAGCTAAACTGGACATCATAGCGGCTGCAAACATCGGCGAGGCTATCAACATCTGGGAGCGACGCAATCCTAGGCGATTTGCTGCCGGGAAAGTGGGCATTGTTATTTTTGGGACAGAAGCAGCCCAGCAGGATTTGTCCGGACTCTTTGATTATGCCCAGTTGCCTTTGTTCGATGATAATGCCTATGTAGCCGTAGCTGCAGGCAAAGCTAGTGACCTATTACAGACACCGCTACCAGAAACAGAAATCATTGCTACACATTTACATACCATGTTCCGCACCAATCGGCATGAGGGGCAGACTATCCTAGTTACAGTGGGTAAATTGATGACCTTGGCTACGGTGCAAGGGATTGATCCGATCTTACCTAAAGTCCACAAGTTGGGCGAGGACCGCATCGAACTGGATGGCGCGGTTCTTTTCCAAGATAGGCGTATGGTAGGCACCTTGGACCAAAACGAGCTGCTTATCTTCATGGCTTTGCAGGGACAACATTCTATAGTTTCAATAGCTCCCACTACGGCAAATACCGGCGAGCTAGCAAAACCAAAGGTGGAATTAGACTTAGTGTCCCCCAAGACTAAGATTAGACCCCAACTGCAAGATGGCAAGCTAGTAGTCAACTTCAGCTTGCAGGCCTCATACGTATTGCATTCATATAGTAGCGTGCAAAACATCACAAAGCCGGAAGCCGCGCAAAGTCTGACCCGTGACCTCGAGTCTTATCTGCTGATTGAGGCAGAGAGATTAATAACTAAGCTACAAGAGCTAGGGGTAGACCCGCTGGGCGTGGGCAAGCGCTTGCGAGCCAGCAATTTCCGCCAATTTGACCCCCTACAATTCCGAGAGCAATGGGCAGATGCAGCAATCTCTATCGATGTAAAGTTAAAACCTTTCCGCGCCGGAGCCATAGACACCACCCAGCCCGATCGTTAAAGCCAGCACCAGGCACGTCTAGTTTGCACTTGGGTGTTTATGTCGATAATTTTGCTAGAGCTTTTGCTTACTTATTTTTTGCTTAACTGCTTGTTGGCAGGGAATTGGGAGGAATCAGAGAAAATACTAGTGTTATCAGTAGAGTTTGCACCTATCCAATATGCGAAGGGGGATGGGCATGAGAAAAATTAAGATTTTCACCGATAGTGCGGCCGATTTACCCGCCGAGGTGGTGGCACGCTATGAAGTTGGG
>JAAYHE010000081.1 GCA_012735505.1 Bacillota bacterium | reverse complement strand
GTATTGCGCCAGCAATACGCTACCAACAGCAGTGCACAGCCGTTTCGACAGAAATGGCGAGGTCACATAAGTATTGCGTCAGCAATACGCTACCAACAGCAGTGCACAGCCGTTTCGACAGAATCCTGCATTACTCGCTAGAAATAGCGAGAGCAGGTCGTAGTAGAAGGGGGGACATTGTGCAGCACGAACATCAACAAGCGGTTTGGCGAATCAAGGAAAGAAAGCGTGAGGCAGCCCGCCAAATGGCGCAACAACTGGATTTACATCCTGTCGTCGTAGAGGTATTAATGCAAAGGGGCATAACAGAAATAGGGGCTATGCAACGCTTCTTGCATCCCGACTTGAGCCATCTGCATGATCCCTTATCGTTACCGGACATGGTAGAAGCGGTAGACCGTATTCGAATTGCAGAAGAACAGGGGCAACTGATAGCTATTTATGGCGATTATGATGCCGACGGCTTAACCGCTACCGCGCTATTGGTTGATTACTTGCGCCATAGGGGCAACCAAGTCACATACTATATTCCGGACCGACTAGATGAAGGTTATGGATTGCACGGGGAAGCAATTGAGGAGTTGGCTAGCCGTGGGGTACAGCTTTTGATTACTGTCGACTGTGGTATCAATTCCCGCGGCGAAGTGGCGCTAGCTAATCAATTGGGTATGGATGTCATCATAACAGATCACCATACACCTGATATAGCCGAATTGCCAGATGCCGTGGCTGTGATCAATCCGAAGCTACCTCATAGCGAGTATCCTTTTGTAGAATTAGCCGGGGTTGGTCTAGCACTAAAACTAGTGCAAGCTTTAGGAGGCATCGCGGCAGCGGCTAGCTACTTAGACTTAGCAGCCTTAGGAACTGTGGCTGACGTAGTCCCTTTAGTAGATGAAAACCGTGTTATAGTGCGCTTTGGGTTAGAGGCGATGGGGGAGAGCCGTCGTCCCGGCTTGAGGGCACTTCTGGCTGTTGCCGGTATCGACTCTGCTTCACCTACTGCTGGGCAAGTGGCATTTATGCTGGCTCCTCGCCTAAACGCAGCAGGTAGATTAAATGAAGCGGATCTGGCCCTAGAGTTGTTGCTCACTGAAGACGAGTCCCGAGCGGAAGAATTGGCCGCAAGCTTGAGTCAATTTAACTCCCAACGGCAGTCGATAGAGCAAGCGATTACAGAAGAAGCTGAGGCCATGGTATCGTTATTAGAGCCCGAGCAGCGCTGGTTTATTGTCTTAGCTAAAGCAGGCTGGCATCCTGGTGTGATTGGCATTGTTGCTTCTCGGTTGGCCGAGCGCCATCACCGTCCGGTCATCCTGCTCACTCTGGAAGAGGATCAAGCCCGAGGCTCGGGACGTAGTATCCCCGGTTATGATTTGATTGCTGCCTTACATGCTCATTCCCATCTCTTATCTAGTTATGGAGGACATAAAGCAGCAGCCGGCCTCAGTTTATCCCAGGCTAACATAGAGCCTCTTGCAGAAGCACTAAACCGGCATGTCCAAGCCACCTTGGAGCCGGCTCAATTACGGCCTACTATACTACTGGATGCAGAGCTAGACCCTTCCGAGTTGACTTTAGACCTAGTGCGGTCTTTAGAAAAATTAGAACCCTTTGGTGCTGCCAATCCCGAGCCGGTATTTTGCAGCAAACGTTGGCGGGTAGAAGCAGCTAGGTTGATAGGACAAGAGGGTCAACACTTAAAAATTGACCTGCAAGGAGGAGGCTTGCCATGGGAGGGATTAGCTTGGCGTCGCGGGCAAGACCTGGACGCTGTTCGCCAGGCAGATTGGCTCGATGTGGCATATACCCCTCGTTCCAACTTATGGAATGGGAGGGAGAGCGTTGTCTTACACTTGCGGAGCTGGTGCCCTCCTGCAGAAGAAGGGGAAATAGCCATCTACGATGCTCGCTTCCTAGCTGATCGTGACGCCTACTTGGAGGCTCTGCTAAGAGAAGGACATACCGTCTTAGTCTGCTTTTGGCCTGCATTTTGTCGAGAAACCTGGCCCCGCTTGCAACAACGCTTGGATTTAGCATCCCTTTTTTGGCAACCGGGCCCTATTTATTTCCAGGCACGCCAGGGGAAGTGGCAGACGGTGCCAGCCCAGGAGTTAGTGATGCCTTGTGAGCTCGTTTGGCTAGATGCTCCGCTGGGCTTATCTAGTTTAGAACGTTTAGCAGAAGATTTAGGTGATACCCTCTATCACCATAGAATCCACCTATTGTATAATGGTAATGATGCGGATCGGGCTTACAAACTTTTGGAAATGCACGGTCCTAATCGCGCAGCTTTGGCAGCTCTCTACCGTGGTTTGAAAAGAAACGAACGGCAACAATTTTGGTATTGGGAAGAACTCTGCCAAATAATGCGTTCTCGCGGTTATTTGGGCTTACCAGATCAGATCAGTCTGCACTTGCAGGTAATGCAAGACCTGGCTTTAGCAGAGTGCGCCTGTACCCGGGATGGAGCTCGCGTAAATTGGCTCCCTCATGGTTCTGAGCGCAGGGACCTAAATTCATCGCCTACTTTTGTGGCAGCTACGGCAGAATTGGCGGCCTTCGCTACAGCCTTGGAAGATTTGCGGGGACCAGATGCCGGCAATATAATCAGCCGTTCATTACGCAGATTACTTTCATCATAACTTCCAGTTTAATTTTCTCTGCTGACGCTGCGTGTAAGCACCGACTTTACCGTTCATTTTTTCGGAGAAGGAGGCCACTTATGAACCTGTACGACAAAATTCGTGACATTCCTGATTTTCCCCGCCCTGGTATTATTTTTCGAGATATTACGCCCCTTTTACAGGACCCCACGGCTCTAAAACAAGCGGTAGACGCATTGATCGTTGAGTTAGAGCCTTACGATTTTGATGTAATTGTGGCACCCGAGGCTCGTGGTTTTATTTTGGGTGCTCCGTTGGCTTATGCCCTCGGTAAGGGTTTTGTGCCGGCTAGGAAGCCTGGTAAGTTGCCGGGCCAGACACGGAAGGTAACTTATGAGCTCGAGTACGGCTTTGACTCGCTCGAAATGCATACCGACGCGATTTTGCCAGGGCAAAAGGTCCTAATCTTTGATGATCTATTGGCTACAGGAGGCACCATTCTTTCTACCATAAAGTTGGTGGAAGAGGGGGGCGGGGAGGTAGTAGCAGCTGCCTTTCTAATTGAGCTTTTGGATCTAAACGGCAGAGATTTGCTGAAGAAGTATCCGGTTCTCTCGCTGCTCCAATATTAGAGTGAATCAAGAAGCAGGTAGGGTGGTTCACAAGAAGGGTGAGGCTTATGTTTCCGCCTGAGTTAATTCCTTTGCTGGAAAAAGTGCAAAGTTACAATAAGCAAGCTGATTTTCTGGCAATAGAGAAGGCTTATCTTTATGCTGCTCGAGCGCATGCCGGGCAGCTACGTGCATCTGGGGAAGATTATATTGTTCACCCCTTGGGTGTCGCCACTATTTTGGCGGAACTTGGCCTCGATACCGATACGCTAGTGGCGGCTCTCTTGCATGATGTTGTAGAGGATACAGGGGTAACCTTAGATGATATTGAGACAGAATTCGGTAGTACAATTGCTCGTTTGGTAGATGGAGTGACCAAGCTAGGTAGGCTAGAAGATCTTAACAAGCAAGAGCGACAAGCAGAAAACCTGCGAAAAATGTTTTTTGCTATGGCAGAAGACTTGCGTGTCATCCTCATCAAGTTAGCGGACCGGCTTCACAATATGCGCACCCTCAAGTTTTTGCCTCCTGAAAAACAGCGCGAAACAGCTCTAGAAACGCGGGAAATCTTTGCACCCTTGGCTGGTCGGCTGGGTATCAGCAGATTCCAATGGGAGTTAGAAGATACTGCTTTTCGCTACTTGGAACCCGATAGCTACCGCGAGATCACCGAATTGGTTGCGCAGAAGCGAGACGTGCGCGAAGCGATTATCAACCACGCTATTCTGGATCTCAAAGAACGGATAGAGGAATATGGTATTGAGGCCGACATCTCTGGAAGGCCGAAGCATTTTTATAGTATCTATCGCAAAATGCAAGCAGGCCGTACCTTTGATGAGATATATGATCTGACTGCTATCCGTGTGATTGTCGACACAGTGAAAGAATGTTATGAGGTGCTCGGGCTTATCCACAGCATCTGGCGTCCTATACCCGGGCGATTTAAAGACTATATCGCTATGCCTAAACCGAATATGTACCAATCCTTGCATACGACGGTGATCAGCGACTGGGGAGACCCCTTGGAAATCCAGATTCGGACTTGGGAAATGCATCGTGTGGCTGAAACGGGAATTGCTGCCCATTGGCTATACAAAGAAGGGGGCAGACCCGATCAAAAACTGCAGGAGCGTTTCTCCTGGCTACGGAGCATCCTCGAGTGGCAACAGGAACTGCGGGATGCAAAAGAATTTGTGGATGGCGTTAAGATCGAACTTTATCCCGACGAGGTTTTTGTATTTACTCCTAAAGGCGATGTCATCAATCTACCGGCCGGTTCCATCCCTTTAGATTTTGCATATCGCATCCATACAGATTTGGGGCACCGTTGCGTCGGAGCCAAAATTAATGGGCGGATAGTGCCTCTAAATTATGTCCTGCAAAACGGAGATATCGTGGAGATTTTAACCTCCAACAAAATCAAAGGCCCGAGTCCTGATTGGTTAAAGATGGTGCGCACCTCTGGTGCTAAGAGTAAAATCCGCGCCTGGTTTAAAAAAGAACAGCGCGAACAAAATATTGCCAAAGGCAAAGAGATGCTCGAAAAGGAGATGGGACGTCTAGGTTTGGAGCCCCATCAGGTTCTTAACGACGACCGGCTGCAGAGAATGGCGAGCAGGTTGAATTTTGCCGAGATTAATGACCTATTAGCTTCGGTTGGCTATGGCGGGACAACCTTAGCGCCTTTGATCCAAAAATTGATGGAAGACTATAGAGAAGAACACGGGCTCGAAGATAGCAGTATTGGAGATATTCCTGAAGAAGAGCCTCAACCTTTCTATAGCCAGGAAGGTGTAAGGGTCAGGGGTGTATCTGATGCGCTAATTCGCTTTTCGCGCTGCTGCAATCCTGTCCCCGGAGATAAAATTATCGGTTATATAACTCGCGGGCGGGGGGTTTCTATTCATACCGTCTCTTGCCCTAACGCCAAGGCTTTGCAAGCAGAGCCCGAGCGTCTGATTGACGTCTACTGGGACGAGCAAGACAAAGCTACTTATCCTGTGCGCATCGAACTGGTCGCTTTGGACCGGCCAGAACTCTTGCGTGATGTGGTGCAATTGTTGTCTGACTGCAATATCAACATCAGTGCTTTACAGGCTCGGTCCGAAAAGAATCGGACGGCGGTGGTTACTTTTACTATCGTTGTCAGAGATCGACAACATTTGAACGCGACCTTAGAACGTTTAGGACGTATTCGCGATGTATTTACCGTGCAAAGGGTAGCTGCTCCCGGCGTGCATTGATTGCATACAGAAATGGAGGTAGGATAATGCGCGCAGTTGTGCAACGGGTCACAGCAGGTAGTGTGAGGGTAGACGAGGAGTTGGTAGCGAGCATTGGGCGGGGAGTTGTTGTCTTGATTGGCGTGGGTAATGATGATACTCACGAGGACGCCCATTATATTGCCAGTAAAATAGTTGGGTTACGGATTTTTGCCGACGACGCAGGAAAAATGAATTTGGCATTGCCAGATGCCGGAGGAGAAGTATTAGCTGTTTCTCAGTTTACCCTCCATGGTGACGCTCGTCGCGGCAGACGCCCTAGCTATAGCGCGGCAGCACCGCCTGAGCGAGCGGAAGAATTATATCAGGCATGTATAGAAGAGATGAGACGTCTTGGCGTAACAGTAAAAACCGGCATTTTCCAAGCAATGATGCAGGTAGAAATTCATAACGACGGCCCCGTGACTATCTTGCTCGATAGTAAGAAAAACTTCTAATGGAGGTGGCTGCATGCAGCTAAAGTGCCAACGCATGGGACCGCTAGGGACCAACTGTTATCTGGTATGGGATGAAGTCAGTAACGAAGGAATGCTAATTGATCCGGCTGGTCGCCCGGAGCGTATTGCTGAGATTCTTGCCGACTTTCATGGTAAAGTTAAGTATATAGTCCTGACTCATGGTCATGCAGACCATGTAGCTGGTGTAAAGGCGGCAAAAGCAAAAACGGGGGCTCCTATTTTAATCCATGCAGCTGATGCTCCCATGTTATTAGATTACGAAAACATGATAGCTAGGTATATGGGAATCAGTGAACCATTGCCTACTGCCGATAAAGAACTTTCAGGTGGGGAAAAACTACAATTAGGTAGCTGTGAATTTGAGGTACTACATACCCCTGGGCATACTGAAGGGGGTATTTGTCTTTTAGGCGAAGGCGTACTGTTTTCTGGTGATACCCTATTTGCTGGTTCTTACGGGCGGTATGATTTGCCCGGTGGCAATTGGGGCAAGCTACAGGATTCCTTATCGAGCTTGTTAGCCTTGCCAGGGGAGACCCTTGTCTATCCCGGGCACGGAGAAGCGACCACCATCGCTCGCGAACAAGAGAATAACCGCTTCGTTCGGTCATAATGGAGGGGAGTAATTTTGAACGGTAAATTTGCCTGGCAACGCACCCATTATTGCGGCGAGCTTGGGCTTGCGCATGTGGGAGAAACAGTAGTGTTAACAGGGTGGGTGCAAAAACGCCGCGATTTGGGCGGACTTATTTTTATCGATTTACGCGATCGTACCGGCCTGGTACAGCTGACCCTCGACCCCGAGCAAGCACCGGCAGCCTTTGCTGCTGGGGAAGCCATCCGCTCTGAATATGTAATTGCTTGCCGGGGAACGGTACAGCAACGACCAGAAGGAGGCGCTAATCCCCAACTGGCTACCGGTGCTATAGAAGTACATATCCATGATCTAGAGGTGCTGAACTCGGCTAAGACGCCGCCTTTTTACATCCAGCCTGATGTTGACGCCGACGAGAGTTTACGGTTTAGATATCGTTATTTAGATTTAAGGCGCCCTGACTTGCAGCAGGCTATGATCAAGCGTCATAAACTGGCAGCTGCTGTACGCAACTATCTGGATGCTAACGGCTTCATAGAAATCGAGACGCCGATACTCACTAAGAGCACGCCGGAAGGTGCTAGAGATTATCTGGTTCCTTCTCGAGTTACTCCTGGCAGTTTTTATGCTCTGCCCCAGTCACCGCAGCTGTTTAAGCAGCTGCTTATGGTTGCTGGTTTCGATCGCTATTATCAACTTGCACGCTGTTTCCGCGATGAGGACTTGAGGGCAGATCGACAACCCGAGTTTACGCAAATCGACGTCGAAATGTCCTTTGTCGGCGAGGAGGATGTGCTAGCCATGACCGAGGGCATGGTGCAGCATGTTTGTCAGCAAGTGCTAGGGTTAGAGGCGGATACCATCGAGTTCCCAAGAATGACTTATAAAGAGGCTATGAACCGCTATGGTAGTGACAAGCCTGATATCCGTTTCGGGTTAGAATTAGTAGATGTCACCGATATCGCGCAGCAGAGCGATTTTAGGGTATTTGCAGCGGCCCCCGCAGTAAAGGCGCTAAATGCCCCAGGGGCCGGGTCCCGCTTTTCACGCAAAGACATAGACAAGCTGACCGAGTATGTGACCCGATATGGGGCTAAAGGCTTGGCCTGGATGGTTGTGGAAGAAACTGGAGTCCGTTCGCCGATCGGCAAGTTCTTTGTAGAAACGCTGCTGGAGAAGCTAATAGAGAAGCTAGGAGCCCGCCCCGGCGATTTGTTGCTTTTTGTTGCCGATGAAGCCGATGTGGCTGCCACAGCACTAGGGGCTTTGCGCCTGCGTTTAGGGGAACTATTAGAGTTGATCCCAGAAAACACTTATAGTTTTCTGTGGGTAACTGATTTCCCCCTCTTGGAGTGGGATTCGGATGCTCAACGTTTTGTGGCGCGGCACCATCCTTTCACGGCGCCCAAAGACGAAGACCTAGCCATATTAGCGAATGATCCAGCAAGCGTTCGTGCTAAGGCTTATGACCTTGTGCTAAACGGCGTGGAATTGGGTGGCGGTAGTATCCGGATTCACCGCCGCGACGTACAAGAACAAATGTTTAAGGCTATCGGCCTAGATTTGTCGGTGGCCTATGAGCAGTTTGGATTCTTGCTGGAAGCGTTTGAATACGGCACCCCGCCCCATGGCGGTATTGCATTAGGGCTAGACCGTTTCGCCATGCTACTGGCTGATCGACCTAGCATTCGTGATGTTATCGCTTTCCCCAAGACGACCAGCGCTACTGACCTGATGACTCTGGCGCCTAGCCCTGTGGCCCCCGATCAATTGTCGGAACTAGGTATCAGGCTAGAACGACAATAGATTGAAGCAGCAAGATGCCTTGTTTGCGGACAACCACTTGAAAAAAATGTGAAAAGAGAGCTTGCATTGGGGGCAGTTTCGTGTTAAGATTTTGTTAGAAATTCAACAGCCAGATAGATAGAGAAAAGTGGTTGGCAACTAATGCTTGTTGCTGAAGATAGCGACTGGTGGTACAATGAATTCAAACAAAACGGTTAATCTTTTCTGCTGTGTGCGTGAGTTCGATTTGTTTTGAACCAACACATTTACATTGGGAGCCAGAGCTCATCGTGGCGTAAATGCCCTTGGTACTAGCGTTGCTGGTGAGGGACTTATAAAGCGGTGATGATGGCACCCACCTGCGAGAGCGGGATTCAAAAACAGAAAGGGCTCACGGCATGGTGGAGAGTATGCCTGGCGAGGTTTGTGCCTCGCCTTTTGTTTTGCTTCCAGGCAGGATAAGGCGAAAGCTTGTCGAACAGAATATATGTTTGCTCAGATATCATGACTAGCATCCAGCGACGCGTAGGCGTTGATAATGATAATTATGAAGGGTGGAAAATCCGATGCAAAAGGCTGGTGTTGTAGTAAGCACTAGTAATTCAACGGCAGAAGTACGCATCGAGCAACTTTCTGCCTGCGCCGGGTGTGGTAAATGCCATATGGCACACGAATCGCGTTCCCTACTAGTGTCGGCCAGAAACCGAGCCGGCGCCCTGCCGGGTGACCGCGTACTCTTAACTATGCCTAAGAGTTCGGTCTTTCAAGCTGGCCTTTTAGCCTATACCCTACCTCTGGTGGCTATGTTTTTGGGTGCCTTTTTAGGTCAAGCTATTGCTGGACAAGCTGGCTCCTTGCTCGGCGGCTTTGGGCTGTTGGGTAGCAGCTACTGGTTGCTGCGTCGCCTCGAGCCTTGTTTGGCAGGGGGTTCAAAGTTTGTCCTTGAAATCACACAAATAATCAACGAGGAGGAGTTAAGTAACCGTGTCCCACAAACCGATTGATGTAACTAGCGATACCTTCACTACTGCAGTGCTCCAAGCTGACAAGCCTGTGCTGGTTGATTTTTGGGCTGCTTGGTGTGGTCCATGCCGTATGGTAGCACCTATTTTGGAAGAACTGGCAGCAGAGTTAGCTGATCAACTGTCGGTGGTAAAGCTCGATGTAGATGCCGAGCCAAGTATAGCTGCCCAATATCAAATCATGAGTATTCCGACCATGATTCTTTTTAAAGATGGAAAGGAAGTCACTCGGGTTATGGGAGCAATGCCGAAGCAAGCTATTAGGGAACGGATAGAACCGCATTTATAGCATGCGGTAATGGGGGAGGAGAGGTAATGCGCTATATCGATCTACGTAGCGATACAGTAACGCAACCTTGTGAGGGGATGCGGCGAGCTATGTATGAGGCGGAAGTGGGAGATGACGTTTACGGAGAGGATCCCTCGGTTAGGCGCTTAGAAGAACTAATGGCTGCAGCCACTGGGAAAGAGGCTGCGCTATTTGTCACTAGTGGTACCCAGGGCAATTTGGTAGCATTACTGACACATTGCCAACGCGGCGCCGAGGTAATTCTGGAGGCAGAATCACACATATTTTACTATGAAGTTGGTGGAATGTCGGCTTTAGGCGGCCTCATCCCGGTCAGGGTACAGGGTGAATATGGAGTCCTACCCCCGGCCGCTGTTAAGGCTGCTATACGTGGCGACAATATTCATTATCCTGCTACGGGATTGGTTTGCTTAGAGAACACCCATAACCGGGCAGGCGGTGCGGTGGCCACCATTCCTCAAATGCAAGCGGTAGCAGATGTGGCGCACGAGCATGGTTTGCCTGTGCATCTAGACGGGGCCAGGCTATTTAATGCTGCAGCTGCTCTGGGAGAACCTGTGGCCCGGGTCGCTAGCCCAGTAGATACCGTTAGCGTTTGTCTTTCCAAAGGTTTGGGCGCTCCGGTAGGATCGGTGCTTTGTGGTCCGCGTGATTTTATTGCCCGAGCGCGCAAATACCGCAAAATGCTAGGGGGCGGCCTGCGTCAGGCTGGCATCTTGGCAGCGGCTGGTATTTACGCTCTCACCCATAATGTCGAACGCTTGCCCGAAGACCATGCTAATGCTTGCTACTTAGCAGAAGGCCTACAGGAGATCCCAGGCATCCAGCTTGATATGCGGTCGGTACAGACTAACATCGTAATTTTTGATGTATCTGGTACTGGTCTTACGGCACCGGAAGTATCGGTTCGTTTGCTAGCTCATGGCGTCAAAGCTAATGCCACTAGCGATCGCACCATTCGCTTTGTTACTCATCTAAATGTTAACCGGGAAGATTGTAGTTTAGCGTTGCAACGAGTAAAGGAAGCTCTTGGTAGGTGAAACAGGTGGACATTTTTGCACACCGTCGCGCCGAGTTGGCCAAAAAGCAGGCGCCACTAGCTGAGCGCATGCGCCCCCGCACCCTAGATGAAGTAAGGGGCCAAGAACATATTATTGGCGAGGGTCGCTTGCTACGTCGGGCTATCATGGCGGATCGCCTTTCCTCACTTATTTTTTATGGCCCCCCGGGCACAGGGAAAACCACCCTGGCCCGGGTTATTGCTAATAGTAGCAAAAGGGCCTTTCGTCAGCTGAGCGCAGTAACGGCAGGCGTGGCCGACATTCGTCGGGTCGTGACCGAAGCCGAAGATTTGCTCGGCCTCGAGGGCAAAGCCACTATCTTGTTCATAGATGAAATTCATCGTTTTAATAAGGCCCAGCAGGATGCCTTGTTGCCCCATGTCGAGGCAGGGACGCTGATACTTATTGGTGCTACCACCGAAAACCCATATTTCACCGTCAATACCCCTCTTTTGTCTCGTTCCCGTGTTTTTCGTTTGCATCCTCTTAGCGACTGTGAGCTGCGTGAAATCATGATGAACGCCTTAACCGATAAAGAGCGGGGTTTAGGGCAATATCAGGTCGAGCTTAGCGAAGAAGCTGTTGCCCACTTTATTCGCGTTGCTAACGGGGATGCACGTTCTGCTCTCAATGCCCTGGAATTAGCTGTGCTGACGACTGCACCTGATTCTATGGGTGTACGGCGAATAACCGCAGATATAGCAGCCGAGTCGACGCAGGAGCGGATTCTAGCTTATGATAAGAACGGTGATGCACATTACGACACGATTTCGGCCTTTATTAAGTCAATGCGCGGTAGCGATCCCGACGCTGCACTTTATTGGTTAGCACGGATGATCAAGGCCGGAGAGGATCCCGACTTTATTGCCCGCCGCATTATTATTTGTGCTGCCGAAGACGTGGGCAACGCCGACCCAAATGCTCTTTTGCTTGCAGTGGCGGCTGCGCAAGCCGCTAACATGGTGGGGTGGCCCGAGGCTCGTATCCCTTTAGCGCAGGCGGTAACCTATATAGCTTGTGCTCCTAAGGGAAATGCTGTCACTTTAGCTATAGACGCTGCTTTAAACGATGTTGCCAACGAAAAAAACGAACCGGTACCTGTCCATTTGCGCGATAGCAGTTATCGGGGGGCCGAACAGCTGGGACATGGCAAAGGTTATAAATATCCCCATGACTATCCTGGTCATTTCGTGCGACAACAGTACCTACCCTCTAACCTATTGGGGCGTCGCTACTATCGTCCTAGTGAGAGTGGTTATGAAAATACTCATCGTCGTCGGCTGGAGCAATGCTACGGTCAGCGAAAGGAGGGGCGCGAATGAGTAACGATATGCCTAAAAAGTTTTTGACTGTAGCTCGATCTGTAAGGGTGCGGATACCTATCGGTCAATGCCGTTTTTTTGCGTCTGTAAAGGAAATAAAAAGTGAGTTAGAGGCAAAATCTTTTATTGAAGAGGTCAGCCAAGAATTTGCCGATGCCACCCATAACGCTTGGGCTTATAAAGTAGGTTTTGGCGACCAATGCATCAGTCGTAGCAGCGATGACGGCGAGCCGGTTAACACGGCCGGACCTCCTATGCTGCAGGCCATTGAAGGTAAAGGGCTCACCAACGTGGTAGTTGTAGGCACCCGCTATTTTGGTGGTGTTAAGCTAGGTGTAGGGGGACTGATTAGAGCCTATCGCGAAACAGCCCTGGCTGGCCTCGCCGAAGCCGGAGTGCGGGAAGAAATTATTATGGTGCCAGCGATCATACGCAACATAGATTATGCTTCTTTAGGCGATGTCTTGCGGGAAGTAGAAAGCTTTCGGGGTAATATTGATAATATCGATTATGGCGAACAAGTAACGGTTTTTGCGCACATTCGTCCTGCAGTCGAGTCGGAATTAAAGCAGCGCATCAACGACATCACCCGAGGTCAAGGCGAATTGGAGGTAACGTAATGGCAGAGAGTAAGCATCGAGGTCGAGTGTTAGTGGCCATGAGCGGCGGCGTAGATAGTTCAGTAGCGGCAGCCTTACTACAAGAGCAAGGTTATGATGTATATGGTGCTACGATGCGCTTGTGGGCTTCAGAAACGGCTGATGAGCGAGCTGGAGGGTGTTGTTCGTTGGCCTCGGTTGAGGATGCGCGGCGTGTGGCTCACCGCCTGGGTATCCCTTTTTATGTGCTGAACTTCCGGGATGCATTTCGTACGCAGATAGTTGAACAGTTTATTGCCGAATATAAGGCTGGTCGTACTCCCAATCCGTGTATAGCCTGCAATCGGCACATGAAATTTGACTTGTTTTTACAAAAAGCACTAGCTCTCGGTTTAGACTATATAGCCACTGGCCATTACGCGCGTCGTGTTTGCGACGATAGCGGCCGCTGCTGGATAGAAAAGGCGGCCGACGAGCACAAAGACCAGACCTATGCCTTGTATAATATCAAACCAGAACAGCTCGCCCATATTTTGTTCCCATTGGGTGATTTGCGTAAAGATGAGGTGCGGGAAGTAGCTCGTCGCTACCACTTGCCGACAGCCGAAAAAGAGGAAAGCCAAGAAATATGTTTCATTCCTGATAACGATTATCGGCGCTGGCTCAGCGATGAGGTTGGATTACCCAGTCAGCCTGGCAATATAGTGAACAGGGCAGGCCAAGTGTTAGGGCAACATACTGGAATTTATAATTTTACCATCGGTCAACGCCGCGGCCTCGGAATCGTCTATGAGGAACCTTTGTATGTCATTGCGATTCGTCCCGAACAAAATGAGGTAGTAGTAGGGACGAGGGACGAGGTTTGGTCGTATAGCTTATTAGCTGATGATGTAAATTTACTTTATTGGCCGTGCACCGATTCGGATCCACCTCTTGCCGCCAAAATACGCTATAGTGCCGCTGAAGTACCTTGCGAGATAGAATTACTTCCAGATCGGCAAATGCGCGTTTTCTTCCAACAACCGGTGCGTGCAGCTACGCCGGGTCAGGCGGTTGTTGTCTATGCTGGGCGCAAGGTGGTAGGTGGTGGCACTATTCAACGCATCATAGAATAAAAATACTGGCTCCCATGGTGGAGCCTTTTCTTATGGCAGTATTGGGGGCCATAGTATGTTACAGCGTGAGTGGGCAACAATAAGGATTAGAACAGTATAGGGATGGGCAGGGAGGCGGCAGCATGCAGAGAGTGAGGCATCTCATTGGACTCCCAGTTATGACTGTAGCTACGGGTGAGCGCCTAGCATCGGTAAAGTCGGTCGTTATCGACTTAGTTTGCGGCTATGTGAGGGCCTTAGTAGTGCATAAAGGTAGCCTTTTTCGCCAGCCGCAGGCAATAGCCATTGAGCAAGTGCACTCTTTGGAGGAAGATGCCATCCTGCTCAAGGAAGGCGAAAAGCCAATGCTACTAGCAACTCTGCTAGCGAGCATGCCGGAGGCCCAAACAGACGAGGTGCTGTTCGGCAGGCAGATTATGACAGAAGATGGGAAGGTACTCGGTAGTCTGGATGATGTCTTTTTCGATCCGTCTGATGGACGTATTTCCCACTATTCACTCTCCGACGGGCTCCTACAAAGTTTGCTGCAAGGCTCAGCCATGATACCTGCCCCTACGCAGCCTATTGTGGGGGAAGAAAGTATCGTTATACCAGCCACATCGGAGCCCCCTGATCAGTTAAGTATGGGCTTTGAGCCGCCGGATTCTTAGTTAAAGAGGTGTTTAGGTTGGATATGTGGCGTTGTCCTAGTTGTAATAGCAGGGCAGTAGGCAAAGTTGGTCATGAACACTACTATTGTTCTGATTGCTGTGTAGAGTTTACTCGGCGCAAGACTGGAACCAAGGTGTTTGAGGTAGCTGACGACGGTACCCTAGTTGCCTTAACTGAGGGTCAACCAACTATCTGATGATAAGGAGGGATGAGTGTGCGTCGAGGTCTATTAGCTGGGCTGGTTATCGGAGGCGTGCTAGGAGCTTATTACGGCATGTCGATGGGCAACCGAGAGCAACGGCGTCTACGTCGTATGGCTAACGATTTAATGAGTCGAGGCGAAGACATGATGGATATGATGAAAGACAAAGCCTCCCACATGATGCAGGGATTCAATTAGAGAAGTTTGCCCCCGCAAAGTCATTTGCGGGGGTCTTTGCATATTTTTATTGTGCAGGGTTCTTACGCTACTAACTTTAGGTTATAATGATGTAAAACGCTCTCTCTCCACAATTTACCTTAAGCGGAGAGGCTAGCGTCTGAGCTGCTATAACAGCGGAAAGGAGGCGATGGTTTGAACAATTATGGCTGGAAACCCAACCCGCGGGCTCTTGTGGTCTGGGGAGCAATCGCCGCGGGTGTTGTTTTTTTATATAGCATTCGCGAGCAGCTATTGCCCGCTTTAACCCCCTTTCTTTTTGCCTTGTTGCTGGCATACCTATTATCTCCTTTTGTGCAGGCTTTAGAAAGGCGCAAGTTGCCGCGAACCTTGTCGATATTCATAATCTATAGTGTTTTCATTTTTGCCTTGGTCATGACTGGTATTTATGCTGTGCCTGCCATCGTAGAAGAAATTAATGTCTTGGTGAAACAACTCCCCAGCTTTACGACCCAGGTACGAGACTTCATACTTAACTTGGAAGAACAATATAGCCGCATCGATTTGCCTCCAGCATTGACAGAAACTATACAAAACAACTTGCTTAGAATCCAAAGCTACCTAGACCGGGTGTTAACTGCCATTCCCCAATTTGTCATCGGTTTGTTTGGTCAGGTTGTGGCCATAATTTTGATACCGATTCTGTCTTTTTATATGCTAAAGGATATTGAAATCATCAAACAAGGCTTATTAAACTTGGCACCCCGTGGCCATAGAGGGCGCTTGATTGCACTCTTTAGCCGTATCGATGATAAATTAGGGGCTTGGATCCGAGGGCAGTTGACAGTGGGTTTTATTGTTGGCTTCTTAACCTTCATCGGCTTGGAGATTGTCGGCATGGATTTTTCCCTTGTGCTCGGAATCTTAGTGGGGGTCACCAATATTATCCCTTATTTCGGGCCGATCATCGGCGCCGTCCCTGCCCTATTCTTAGCTCTTTTACGGTCACCACTCATGTTTATTAAGGTATTAGCAGTGCAGGTAATCGCCCAGCAGCTAGAAAGCAATCTAATCACTCCACAGATCTTGGGGCGGCAGTTGGGGCTGCATCCTCTTGTAATAATCTTTGCTTTGCTATTGGGCGCCCAGTTCGGTGGCATTGCTGGCCTACTCTTTGCGGTGCCAGTTGCGGCTGTGCTAAAGGAAATAATCGCTTTTTGGCGGGAGCAATAAGAGGAGACATTTGCTTTGCGGTTAAAAGGGGGAGGAGGAATGTCCAAACTCACTGAAAACATAGCTCGTATTTTCCAATGGCTTGCTGGCGGCCTAATTCTGTTGCTCCTGTATAAAATTAGGGCCCAGCTATGGCCAGCTTTGGCCCCATTTTTGTATGCGATCTTGCTGGCTTATCTATTGGCTCCTCTAGTGGAACTCCTGGAAAAGCGCAAGTTGCCGCGCACCGTAGCCATTTCCCTTGTTTATCTGGGATTGGTGATGGGCATATTCCTTCTTGGTTTTTATGGTTTGCCAAGTATTTATACCCAGGTAAACAGCCTTTTGAAGCAACTGCCAGATCTAACGGCACGCGGCCAATTATGGCTTGACCAGTTGGGAAAGCAGTATGCGCAGATTAATTTGCCACCATTTTTGTTGGAATCGATAGAAACTAGTTTGTTGCGCTGGCAGGATGCCCTAGATGCATTTCTAGACTTTATTATGGACTTTACCATATCCTTCTTCAGCAGCGCTGTTACCGTTGTGTTGGTTCCTATTTTATCGTTCTACATGCTCAAAGATCTAGAAGCTATTAAGCAGACGGCTCTGAATCTTTTCCCGGAGCAGTACAGGCACACCGTATTGAAGCTAATTGGTCGGGTTGATGCCAAGTTGGGTGCCTGGGTGCGCGGCCAGTTAATAGTGGGCTTGGCCACCGGCGGACTCATCTTTGTTGGCCTGAAACTTGTAGATATGGATTACGCCTTGGTCTTAGGGATGTTGGTGGCTTTGTTGAATTTTATTCCTTATTTTGGCCCCGTCATCGCTGCTATTCCTTCGATTTTGCTTGGCTTTCTCCGGGCGCCGGTTTTAGGCTTGAAAGTTTTAGTAGTGCAGGTGGTTGTGCAACACTTTGAAAGCACGGTCTTGGTTCCCCAGATTTTAGGAAGAGAGTTGGGAATCCACCCCCTCTTACTAATTTTTGCCCTCATGTTAGGGGCACAACTAGCTGGTATTCTAGGTATGGTTTTGGCGGCACCCATTGTTGCGATTATTCTCGACCTATGGAGTTTGTGGCAGCAGCAGGACTATCGCATTAGCTGCTAGTTGACAATTGCCTGATTAATTGGGTATGATTGGTGCAAGCTATATATGAAACCAATGAAGGGTCGAGACATTTTGCTTGATAGTCAGAGAGAGATCTGCCATCAGGCGCTGCGAGGGTCTTCTATCAAAAAGATGTCGGCCAACCCCGAGGGGACAGGGTAACAACTGTCACGGTTGCAGCCGTTATCTGCATCACGAGCGATTCCTTTATGGAATAAGCAGGGTGGTACCGCGAGTTAACCCTCGTCCCTGACCGGGATGAGGGTTTTATATTTATGCCAATAAGGAGTGGAGGATATTTGAGTAGCAGTAGCAAAACGACCACGGTCGTAGGCATTGTGGTAGCGATGGTGCCAGAATTTAACGCTATCTACCAACAGCTAATTCCGGATGCCCAAATCGAGGAGCGATACTATTCGCAAGTAGCGAGGGGTAGACGTGACGGAATGGAATATGTCATTGTCCAAGCGGGAGTGGGTACGACTAATGCCGCCATCGGTGCTTGTGATTTATTACATTTTTATCAACCCGATGTGGTGCTTAATTTGGGAACAGCGGCCTTAATCAACGATCCGAGGGGAGAAGTAGAAATTACCGACGTAGTGGTCGGTTTCGAGCACTGTCAATGGGACTTGGATTTGGGCGGGCCCATCACACCCGAGTGGACAAACAAACGGAGTTACGTCGACGTTCTTAAAACCAATTGTCTACGTCCAGCCCCATCTTTACTGCAGCTGGTTCAACAAGTAAGGCGGACCGAAGAACTGCATTGGCAGCTGGCTAGTATTTACACCGGCAACTCCTTCTTTGTCAGCGATGAACAACATAGCCTGCTGCCCGAGTCTGCGGAGGTTGTGGCTGTCGATATGGAAAGCTTTGCTGTGGCTCAAGTTTGTGCTCGTAAGGGTGTGCCATTTATCTGTTTGCGGGGTATTACCGATACAGGCACAGCCAGTGCTAACCAATATTTTTATGCTAATGTGAAAGAAGCTAGCAAAGCTTCGGCTAAGCTAGCGCAAGCTTTGCTTACGTACATGCCGCTAAAGGAGGACGAAAGAAATGAAATATAGAAGCGCTAACGAGTTAAGGCATTTGTTCTTAGATTTTTTTGCTAGCAAGGGACATGAAATCTTGCCTAGTGCTCCTCTAGTGCCGCAAGATGATCCGACTTTGCTTTGGATTAACGCCGGTATGGCGCCTCTGAAACCCTTTTTCTCAGGGCAGCAAGTGCCTAAGAATCCTCGTATGGCCAACTCACAAAAATGTATTCGCACTAACGACATAGAGAACGTGGGAAAAACGGCACGGCATCATACCTTTTTCGAGATGTTAGGTAGTTTCTCCATTGGTGACTACTTCAAGGAAGAAACCCTGGTGTGGGGTTGGGAGTTTCTCAAAGATGTCGTCGGCCTGCCAGAAGATAGGATGTGGGCTACGATTCATCCAGAAGATGAGGAGGCACGCCGTATTTGGCTTGACGTAATCGGCTTGCCGCCACAGCGCCTCATCGAGACAGAAGATAATTTTTGGGACATTGGCCCAGGTCCGTGTGGCCCCAATTCCGAGGTCCATTTCGACCAAGGTCCCGAGTTTGGCTGTGGCTCCCCTAGCTGTGGCGTAGGTTGTGACTGCGATCGTTACCTCGAAGTTTGGAACCATGTCTTTTCCCAGTTTGAGCACCAGGAGGATGGGAGCTACAAGCCCTTGCCGCGTAAGAATATTGACACCGGAATGGGATTAGAACGATTAGCAGCAGTGGTGCAAGGCGTTAGCAGCAACTTCGCCATTGACTTGTTTCAACCGATAATGCAGGCTATTACAGACCTGTCGGGTTACCCCTACGAGCAGAATCAGCCCCAGACGATGGCTTTTAATGTTATCGCCGACCACACGCGGGCAGTCGTATTTGCTATCAGCGATGGGGCTTTGCCGTCAAACGAGGGAAGAGGTTATGTAATTAGGCGCCTCATTCGTAGGGCTGTCCGCTTCGGCAAAACCCTAGGATTGAATGAGCCCTTTCTATACCAGCTCGTCGGCCCTGTAATTGCAGCTATGGCTGCCGGCTATCCCGACTTGCAGCAAAATCAAGAGTTTGTTGAGCGAGTAATTCGGCTAGAAGAAGAGAGGTTTCATGAAACCCTTGATGAAGGTGTTAGTTTGCTCAATAGCCTGATTGATGAATTGCGTGCTGCTGGTCAAACTGTCTTAAAGGGGCAAGATGCTTTCCGCCTCTACGATACCTTTGGTTTCCCATTAGATCTAACCGAGGAGATTGCAGCTGAACATGGTCTCGCAGTAGATCGGGCCGGCTTCGAGCAGGCTATGGCCGAACAACGGGAGCGTGCTCGGGGCGCACGGGTCGGCATAGAAAGTGACTTTGGTAAACAGGGAATATTTAGTGATATTTCCGGGGGCGATGTGTTTATTGGGTATGATGATCAGCGTTGTTCGGCCCGGGTTATTGCTATTGCCAGCAACGACCAGCTGGTGCAGGAGGCAATTGCCGGCCAAGAGGTAGGGCTGCTTTTTGATCAAACTGTCTTTTATGCTGAGGCAGGTGGCCAGGTGGCTGATATCGGAGAAATCAGCGGGGATGATGTGCGGCTAGAGGTACAGAAGGTGACCAAGGTAGCAGGAGATAAACTCTTGCATCATTGTTTAGTGCACTCTGGTCGTGTCCAGGTGGGCCAGGAGCTAACTCTGCAGATCGATTGGGAGCGGAGGCAAGCGATTCAGCGTGCCCATTCAGCCACCCACTTAGTGCATAAAGCCCTGCAAATAGTCTTAGGGCCACATGCTCACCAAGCCGGTTCTTTAGTAGAAGCCGATCATTTACGCTTTGACTTTTCCCATTTCAGCCCCTTAAGCGCCGATGAAATGCGTCAAGTCGAATACTTAGTCAACCAGCAGATCCTAGCAGGTCTCTCTGTCGAGGCTAATGAAATGTCTTTACAGGAGGCGAAAGAGCAAGGTGCCATTGCCTTATTTGGTGAGAAATACGAGGACATAGTACGGGTGATCAGCATGGGCGACTTCACCAGCGAGCTCTGCGGCGGTACGCATGTTCCTAATGTTGGCATGATAGGCCAGTTCCGCTTGCTCTCCGAAAGTGGTATCGGCGCAGGCCTCAGGCGTTTAGAGGCTGTCACTGGGGAACGGGCTTACCGGTATGCGCTCGAGCAAGAGGAGAGATTAGCGAAGATGGCGACCATGCTTAAGGTATCGGTAGCTGAAGCTCCTCGTCGGATGGAAGCCACGCTAGTCATGCTGCGGGAGGCGCAGCGAGAAGCAGAAATCCTCCGCAGTCGTCTAGCAGCCCAGGAAGTAGATAGCTTCTTGGCTGATGCCCCGACGGTAGAGGGAGTACGAGTAGTGGCTCGTCAAGTCATGGCTAAAGATATGGATAGCTTGCGCCAGATAGCAGATACTGTTAAAGATAAACTCCAGAGCGGAGTAATCGTGCTCGGAGCCGTAGTAGAAGAGAAAGTGAACCTGGTAGCTATGGTTACTGAGGATCTGATTCCGCGACAGCTCCATGCCGGCAAGCTGATTAAAGAGGTAGCCAAGCTGACCGACGGGGGAGGTGGCGGCCGTCCGCAAATGGCACAAGCAGGCGGTAAGAGTCCGGACAAGCTGCCCCATGCTCTAGACCAGGTAGTCAAGTTAGTACGGGAGCAGCTAGCTGCGCGCTAGTGTTAGTTGTTGGCCATTGTAATGAAATTGAAACACGGTCAACAAAGGAAATCACTAGTAACCGTTGAATAGACAGAAATAAGAAGCTTAAAGGGGGGAGCTAAATGCCAGACAATCATGAGGCAACCAGAGTTATTCCTAAAGTCGATACGGGACGCAAGGAAGAAGTGCATCGTATCCTACTTGCTGTAGCGGCCGCCCTGCAAGAGAAAGGTTATAATCCTCACTTTAACATTACCGGGTACCTACTCTCTGGAGATCCCGCTTATATTACTAGCCATAACAACGCTCGCAATTTGATTCGCCGCATCGAGCGTGATGAAATTCTAGAAGAGTTGCTCAGGCATTATCTCAAGTGAGTCTGGAATACCGGCTTTTAGGCCAAACCGGTCTCTTAGTTTCGCGGCTTTGCTTTGGATCATTAACCATGTCTCGGTTGCAGGCAAACCTGAGTGTAAAGGAAGGCGGCCAGTTGTTAGAGGCCGCCTTCGCCATGGGAATAAATTTTGTGGACACCGCGGAAAGCTATGATAATTATCATCACATTCGCTGGGCATTGGAGCGGGGCTGGTCGCACAAAGTGCACATAGCGACTAAGTCCTATGCTTATACGGCGGAGCAGATGCAGGACAGCCTGGAGAAAGCTCTGCGCGAACTGAAGCGCGATTATATTGATGTCTTCCTCTTGCACGAACAAGAGTCTAGCCTTACACTCAAGGGGCATGATGAGGCTCTGGAGTATTTGCAGCGAGCGAAGGAGCAAGGCTTGGTTCGCGCTACTGGCATTTCTACGCATACGGTTGCGGGGGCGCGGGCAGGTGCCTTACATCCAGGGGTGGATGTGATTCATCCCCTAATCAACAAGGCTGGCTGGGGTATTGTTGATGGTAATGCCGACGATATGGTGACTGCCATCCAATTTGCGGGGCAAATGGGAAAAGGCGTGTACGGGATGAAGGCTCTAGCTGGCGGACATCTGCATCAAGACGTAGGCGCCGCTTTCGGTTTTGTGCTGGACATTCCCGAGCTAGCAGCTGTAGCGGTAGGTATGCAAAACGAAGCAGAATTGGCAGCTAACCTATTATATTTTACTGGGCAGCCGGTACCCCAAGATTTGCAGACTAAGTTGGCCCGGCAAGCGCGAAAACTACACATAGAAGATTGGTGTGAAGGCTGTGGCCGCTGTGTAGAAGCTTGTGCCAGCGGCGCACTGCGCATAGAAAACGAGCGTGCCCGTGTTGATCTCAGCCGGTGCGTGTTCTGTGGTTATTGCAGCCGCGCCTGCCCTCATTTTTGTTTGAAGGTGATATGATGCAGCGTATTTTAGGCCTAGATGTGGGCAATAAGACTATTGGTGTGGCTGTCAACGATCCGCTGGGTCTGACGGCGCAAGGAGTGACTGTCATCCGCAGGTCGCACCTCGCTGCCGATTTGGCCAAGCTACAGGAAATTATCGATCGTTATCAAGCTTCTGAGGTAGCCATCGGCTTGCCTTTACACATGAGTGGGAGCAAGGGGCCCCAAGTTCTGGTAGCTGAAGAGATAGGACAAGCTTTGCAAGAGCGGGGGATCTCCGTTTTTTATGTGGACGAACGTTTGACTAGTGTGGCGGCCGAACGGGTGTTAATCACTGGTGATGTGCGTCGGCAAAAACGCCAACAAGTTGTCGACATGATAGCCGCCCAATTGATTCTGGAAGTACACCTTGCGCGCCGCCAATCTTCCCACTAGGTTTAAGGCTCGGTAAAGCGGGTAAAATGTATGTAGTAAGATGCATTCTTTGATCTATGATCTCGATGTGTCTTACGTGTGGCGTGCTGATTTACAGCCAGCCGATAGCATGAGCGTGATACTGGAAAAAGCTTGACTTCTGATTGACTTTTACAGGGGGCTCCTGTAAAATGTAGCTACATTATGGAAATGAGGTGTAACTATGACCGAGCATGAACATGGGCATGAGCATCTTGAGGAGTTCGTTATCCTGACCGACGAAGACGGTAACGAATATGAATTCGAGATCGTTGACGTGATTGAGGTTGACGGCAACAGCTATGCTATCCTATATCCGGTGGATGAGGAGTCCGAAGATGAAGGTTACGTGATTATGCGTTTTGCCTTAGACGAGGACGACGAGGAGATCCTTGTCGACATTGAGGACGACGAGGAATGGGAAAAGGTAGTAACTGCTTGGGAAGAACTCATCGAAGAAGAAGCTTTGGAAGACGACGAGGATGACGACGTCCAATAAGGCTTGGTTTGTTTATATATAGAGGGAAAAGGGAGCCCGTTAGACACGGGTTCCCTTTTGTTTGGCTGAACGTTATAATCATCTTATCTAGGATTGTTTGCTTGCTAGGAGCTGATTTTATGCAAAAGCACAATTGGTTTAGCCAAACAAAATCATTCTTAAGTAAAATGAGGCGCGGTCAGTGGTTAATTCTAGTGGCTTGCCTCTTTCTCACCCTATCAGTAGCCGGGGTACTGATTCTGTTCAGCCCCGTGCGTCGTTCAGCTGTAAATGAAACTCAAATAGTAATGATCGAACCCGGGAGTAGCGCCCTGCAGATTGCAAAGCAGTTAGAAGAAGCTGGGTTGATAAGAAGCTCCACTGCTTTTCATATATTAGGTAGATTGACAGGTGCCAGTGGGCGTATGCAAGCTGGGATCTATGAAATGTCTCCTAGCGAGAGCCCTAAACGACTGCTAGAAAGGCTGCGTGCCGGAGATACAATGGATCAAACTATTAGCGTAACCATTCCTGAAGGTTACACTAGTAAACAAATTGCGGAAGTATTGGCTGCCAAAGGGATTATTTCAGCAGAAGAATTTATCGATTATGTGAAGATTGCTCCCCTGCCATACCCGGTGCTCGAGGAAGCAGCGAAGGAGTTAGAACCTGAGCGTAGATTAGAGGGCTATCTATTCCCCGATACCTATAAGTTCTTACCTGGCATGCCAGCACAAGAAATAGTTAGCATAATGCTCAATCGCTTTCGGGAAGTGACCGAGTCCTTGCTGCCGGCTAGCGTATTTCAGGGGGAGCCGACGCAGGATACACCTGTGCCCCTTACTTTAGATCAGTTGATTGCTTTGGCTTCGATTGTAGAAAAAGAAGCTGTTGTCGAGAAGGAAAGGGCTACGATTGCTGGCGTCTTTTACAACCGGTTGAGAATTAATCAACGCTTACAGTCGTGCGCAACGGTACAGTATCTGCTCGGTTTTCCTAAACCGAGGCTGAGTGATAAAGACATGGCAATAGATTCCCCTTATAATACCTATGTCGTAGACGGGCTGCCCATCGGACCTATTGCCAATCCGGGTGCTGCCTCCATACGGGCAGTCATCAACCCTGCCTCAACACCCTATTATTACTTTGTCGCTAAAGAAGATGGCAGCGGAGAACATGTTTTTAGCAAGACTTTTGCCGAACACCAACAAGCTACGCGGGCAATTCGTTCTCGCTAAGATAGCACTTTTGCCTTGCTATGAGTTAATCCATGTATGAAGGAGAAAAATCGATGACAAAGCCAGAACTATTAGCTCCTGCGGGAAACTTAGAAAAACTAAAGTTTGCTATCACCTACGGCGCTGATGCCGTCTATTTAGGAGGCCCCCAGTGGGGCTTGCGTGCATATGCCGGCAACTTTACTATGGATGACATTGCTGCCGGAGTTGCTTTTGCCCATGCCCGAGGTGCACGGGTTTATGTTACTGTGAACATCATTCCCCATAACGAAGATCTAGTCGGCCTTAACGACTATTTAGCCGATTTAGCCGATCTAGGTGTAGATGCCTTTATTATTTCTGATCCGGGGGTGCTACTTGCTGCTAAGGCTGTCGCTCCCCAGGTGGAGCGTCACCTCAGTACCCAAGCCAACGTAGTTAATTACGCTTCCGCTCAATTTTGGGCAGATCTAGGTGTAACAAGGATTATTTTGGCTCGAGAGCTGTCTTTAGGTGAAATTGCAGAGATTAAGCGGCGCGTAGATGTTGAGCTAGAAGCTTTTGTACACGGTGCCATGTGTATATCCTATTCGGGTCGTTGCTTACTCAGCAATTACCTGACCGGTCGAGACGCCAATCGCGGCGCCTGCGCTCAACCGTGCCGTTACAAATATCATCTAGTAGAAGAAAAAAGGCCTGGGCAATATTTTCCCATTTTTGAGGATGAACGGGGCAGCTATATCATGAACTCCAAAGATCTGTGCATGATTGAGCACCTGCCCCAGTTGTTAACGGTAGGGCTTTCAAGCTTAAAAATCGAAGGGCGCATGAAGAGCGTACACTATGTTGCCACGGTAACGAAAGTATACCGGGAGGCACTGGATGCCTATTTTGTTGACCCGGCCAATTATCGTAGCCAACCACATTGGTTGGAAGAACTAAAAAAGGCATCTAACCGCGGCTTTACTACCGGTTTCTATTTTGGTCACCCCGGTCCCGAGGATCATGTATATAAAGGAGAACTTTACCAGAGGCAGTATGACTTTGTCGGTGTGGTAGAAAGCTACGACCCGGACAAGCAGCTGCTGTGGGTAGAGCAACGCAATCATTTTCAAGTCGGTGACACCCTAGAAGTTCTCGCTCCGCAAGGAGAGGGTGGTCAGATGGCGGTTGTTGCTTTACAAACAGAAACAGGTGAGGCTGTTGATGCCGCCCGCCATGCACAAATGCGTGTTGCTCTGCCTTGCCAAAAACCAATTGCTCCTATGAGTCTGCTGCGGCGGCCTTTGTCCTAGTATAAGTATCGGCCGGGGGCCAGGTTGCCCCTGGCTTTTCTTCCGGCAAAAATGGGTTGGAATCACTGTTCGCTCGCAACTACTAACTAAGTATTGGTTCTCGTGTCTGTGTTGGCGTGCCCATGAGCGGTATGCGACTTTTAAAGGCTAACTTGAGGCAGGTAAAGCACATACTAGTGGTAGCCGAGAACCTCTCCCTAAGAAAGGAGTAACCACACAGTGACAAGAGTATTTAGTGATTTCGGCCTTAGCCCTGAAGTCCTTAAAGCTGTAATTGATATGGGATTCGAAGAAGCCTCGCCTATTCAAGAGCAGGCCCTTCCCCTTGCTCTAGCTGGCCATGACCTCATTGGGCAGGCGCAAACAGGTACTGGCAAAACAGCTGCGTTTGGCATACCGCTAGTTGAGCAGGTAGATTTGAATGACGCAGCTTTGCAAGGTTTAGTGCTAGCGCCAACCCGGGAGTTAGCGGTGCAAGTAGCTGAAGAGCTAAACCGCATTGGGCGCTATCGTGGCGTGGCTACCATACCGATCTATGGGGGCCAAGACATCTCGCGGCAGATTCGCGCTCTCAAAAAGCGGCCACAGATTGTAGCCGGTACTCCGGGGCGTTTATTAGATCATATTCGGCGTCGGACTATACGGCTAGGCAATATACGCACAGTTGTGCTCGACGAAGCGGATGAAATGCTCAATATGGGTTTCTTAGAAGATATTGAGCTCATTTTACAGGAATTGCCGGAGAAACGACAAACCATGCTGTTCTCAGCTACCATGCCTGCAGCCATTAGGCGCTTAGCAGGCCGTTTTATGCAAGACCCACGTGAGATTACTATCCAGGCAAGAGAATTAACGATGCCTAATATCGAGCAGTTTTACATAGAAGTAGCTGAACAGCAGAAATTCGATACTCTATGCCGTTTACTAGACATGCAAGCCCCTGAGTTAGCTATTGTTTTTGGTCGAACCAAACGCCGGGTAGACGAAGTCTTAACGGCGTTAGGTGTACGGGGATACGCAGCAGCGGGGATTCATGGTGATATGACCCAAGCCCGCCGCGATCTAGTAATGCGCAAGTTCCGGTCGGGCCAGGTAGATATATTGGTTGCCACTGACGTAGCTGCCCGCGGATTAGATATTGATGGTGTCACCCACGTGTACAACTTTGATGTGCCGCAAGATCCCGAATGGTATGTGCATCGTATTGGCCGTACAGGACGAGCTGGGGCGAGCGGAATCGCCATCAGTTTCGTCACGCCACGGGAAATGGGCTACTTGCGGCAGCTAGAGTATTTGATTCGCCGCCGTTTAGAGCGTATGCCTATCCCGACGATGGCCGATGCCTGGCAGAAGCAGCTAAAGTCTGTGGCTGAGAATCTGCTACAGATTGCTGCTGATGAGCATGTAGACAATTATCGGGGTGCGGCTGCAGAACTCTTAGCATGCAGCGATTCGGTAACGCTCTTGGCCGCCGCTTTAAAGATGTTAACACGAGAGCCTGATCTGACGCCGGTTAAAATCACAGCAGAAACGCCGGTGCGGGTGAAAGAGCGCAGGGGCGGACAGGCGCGCCGGCGTGACGGTGGCTACCGTGGTGATCGGCGCCACGGGAAACAGCGCTCGCGCGGTTCTAGAGTTCGTTCCACGGACAGACGGGCACCTCTACGGTAGTAGTTGCAGGTGTTCTTCCTTTCGCCACATATGTTTTTGGCCTGGGCAACTGCTTGGGCCCTGGAGCAGGCTCCAACGGGCTTAAGCAGTAATTCCAGGCCCGCATGACTGCACGCCGGCCATTATAAGGGGCGGTGCGCGTCATCTGTAAAGCGCATGGGAGCCGTAATCAAAAGAGCGGAGGAGCCCGTTTCAACCATCTTGCCCGGAGTAACTCAGGAGGAATGAGAGTGAAGCCGAGGAGGAAATACATTAGGCTTATCGCCCTAGGCCTACTGGCCTTTGGCTTGAATTATGTGGCTCCTAGAATGCCTGTCTGGGTAGAACACATTTATGCTAGGTTGCTTTATCCGCCGATAGGACGCTTGCTTAGCTCCCTTACTAGTATTCTGCCGTTTTCGCTAGCAGAGGCCTTGGTCATTATTCTGCCCTTCTTGCTTCTATATGGATTGATAAAAGCGTGGCGACGGCCGCGGCTGTGGTTGCGCTACTTGGAACGCTTGTTCAGCTACGCCCTCCTAGCATATATTGGCTTTACTTTGCTGTGGGGCCTCAATTATCACCGTCAACCCTTAGCGTTGTCGTTAGCTTTGCCACTGCAACCGTCAACCCCAGAAGTGCTTGCTAGTTTGTGTGCCGATCTGTTAGATCGGGCTAACGAATTACGCCAACAAGTTGCCGAAGACGCGAACCAAGTCATGACCCTGCCCGGGGGCAAGTGGCGGGCCCTATCTCGAGCTGACATCGGTTATGAGCAGTTGGCGCGACGCTGGCCTATCTTCGGCGGTCGTTATGGTCGTCCTAAGGGTGTACAATTGTCTTACTGGTGGTCATATACGGGAACGGCTGGCATGTATTTTCCTTTCACAGGCGAAGCCAATGTAAATATGACCATGCCAGATCTTAATATTCCGGTGGTAGCGTGCCATGAAATGGCCCACCAGCGTGGTTTTGCGCGAGAAGATGAGGCCAATTATATAGCCTATCTGGCGTGTAGCTTCCATCCCGATGTCGAATTTCAATATTCGGGAGTATTATTGGCCCTCACTAACGCTATGCGCGCCCTGCAGGCTAGCGATCCTGCCGCCTATGCTGATTTACGGACCAAATATAGCCCCGGCCTTGACCGCGACCTCAAAGCCAACCAAGCATTTTGGCAAGCCTTTGCAGGGCCGATCGAACGGGTGGCCGGGCAGCTGAACGATGTTTACCTCAAGTCAAATCAACAAGCCGATGGCATACAGAGCTATGGTCGCATGGTAGACCTTTTGTTAGCCGAATATAGGGCTGCCAGAGGCCGATAAGCTGGAAGGTAGATCGGCCTCTTAAACCCTAGTTTCACCGGATCTAGAGAAATTGCTGCAGCGATTCCAGGTCTTTATCGCCGCGCCCCGACAGATTGACTACGATAATCTGCTCTGGGCTGAGTGTAGGAGCCAATTTGCAGGCATAAGCAAGAGCATGAGAGCTCTCGAGGGCAGGAATAATGCCTTCTAATCGTGCCAATAATTGCAGAGCCTGCAATGCTTCTGTGTCGGTGACGGTTGTATAGCTGGCCCGACCCGTATCTTTATAAAAGCAATGCTCCGGTCCGACGCCAGGATAATCTAGCCCAGCAGCAATAGAATAAGTAGGTGCTATTTCACCGTTAGCATCGCGTTTGGCGTAAGCGCAAAAACCATGTATTACTCCTACAGTTCCACCTGTTAGTGCGGCTGCATGCTTCCCCGAGGCCAAACCTTTACCTCCCGCCTCGACTCCCACCATACGGACTCCCGTGTCAGCATAGAAGGGTGCGAATAACCCGATGGCGTTAGAACCGCCTCCTACGCATGCGACTAGATAGTCTGGCAACCTACCTGCTGATTCCATGATTTGTTGACGTACTTCCTGACCGATAACAGACTGAAATTCTCGTACCATCAAGGGGTAAGGGTGCGGGCCTACAGCCGAGCCTAAGAGATAGAAGGTTGAATCTGCGTTATTAGCATAGTCTACCAGGGCTGCATCAACAGCGTCTTTGAGTGTACCGGCACCCTTAGTAACCGGGCTTACCTGCGCCCCCAAGAGCTGCATCCGAGCGACGTTGGGGGCTTGTCGTTGCATATCTACCTCACCCATATAGACGACAGCTTCTAAACCGAGCAAAGCACAAGCGGTAGCTGTCGCTACACCGTGTTGTCCGGCTCCAGTTTCTGCAATGACCCGCCGTTTGCCCATGCGTTGTGCTAAGAGGGCTTGCCCCAAGCTATTATTGATCTTGTGTGCGCCCGTATGGTTTAGGTCTTCCCTTTTCAGGTAAATGCGAGCACCACCCAGAGCAGCCGTCAGTCGGTGGGCAAAGTAAAGGGGAGTGGGGCGTCCTACATAATCGCGTAGCATGCTTCTTAACTCGGCTTGGAAGCTGGGGTCTGCCTGCCAATAGTTAAAGGCTCTCTCCAATTCGGCAAGGGCCTCCTCTAAAACTGGGGGCACAAAGCGACCTCCAAATTCACCAAAAAAGCCTGTAGTTGTCGGTTGCAACATTCTTATCGCCTCCCTTCTTATTATGGGAGTGAAACAAGAAGGCCCTTCACCCCCGGCAAAGGGGCGAAAGGCCTTGTTTCGCGGTACCACCCTTTTTGACTGGGAAACAAACTCCCAGCCATCTCATATTGTTCAGGTACGGTTCCTTTAGACGAAAAGAAGCGAATACCCTGTCTCAGATAACGGTAGACTGCCGCCCGACCTACTAAGCTAGCTGGAGCAGTTGGGTCTGGGCCTCCCGGGGCCATTCAGCTAGAGTAAACTGCGCCGGCATCGCACCACACCCGGCTCGCTGAGCAGTATCCTTTAGCTTACTCTTCCCGATCATCGGTTTAGTCGCTTTTTTTATTGCTCCTAATTTAGCATCAGCTGCAGACGCTGTCAAGCTATTTTGGCCCAGAACAAAGAGAATCTCTGTCGCAGTTGCTGCATATACCTTTATACAGAGCTTTCGGGGGGGGGGTGGCAGGTTTGCTGGGGTTGTTGGCGCATTTTATACTTGCCTTACGGGAGCTACAGCTACTTGTTTCCTATGTGAAGAACAACTCGTTTCCGCAGCCGCTGTCGGAAGCTGAGGAGGCCTATTATCTGGACTTGTGGGAGCAAAAACAAGACGACATGGCTCGAAAAAAGCTAATTGAGCATAACCTTCGTCTGGTGGCGCATATCGCCAAAAAGTATGAGACGGCAGGCGAAGACCCTGAAGATTTGATTAGTGTGGGTAGCATTGGCCTGATGAAAGCAGTAAAGACCTATAATCGTGATCGAGGCACAAAGTTAGCCACCTATGCTGCTCGTTGTATAGATAATGAAATATTGATGTACTTGCGGGCTACAAGACGCTTACGTCTAGAAACTTCTTTAGAGGAACCGATCGGTGTTGATAAAGAGGGTAACGAGATCACGCTGATGGACACATTGCCTGCAGATGACGACGACGTTTTACAAAAAGTAGAGAGAATCTTGGAGCAGAAGAAGCTGGCCGAGCTGCTTAATGTTTTAACAAAGCGGGAACGCCTGGTGCTTAAATTGCGCTATGGTCTCATTGATGGGGTGAGGGCCACCCAACGGGAGATCGCTAAAGAACTAGACATTTCTCGCTCTTATGTGTCACGTATTGAGAAACGGGCTATAGAAAAACTTATCAGCGCTTTAGAGGCGGAGCAACAAGAATGGCTAGAGGGGCACGGCGTGCGGCCAAAGGAGAGTTAGTTTGGTTGCGGTCGTCTTCGCGGGCTGGTAGCCAGCGCCTATGGGTAAGAGCTTCATCGCCGAGGGGAGCGGCCCGAAGTCTGGAAGCACAG
Organism: Bacillota bacterium; assembly: GCA_012735505.1. Taxonomy (GTDB): domain Bacteria; phylum Bacillota; class UBA994; order UBA5500; family UBA5500; genus JAAYHE01. The sequence goes on along the minus strand of JAAYHE010000081.1, from coordinate 53,673 downwards.
ATTTTTATTGAAGCCGCTCCCGATCCTTAGCTCCTTAGCTCTTTTGATTATGGCCCCTATGCCTTACGGATGACCTGCAACGCCATACTTGCGGACAGGCCTGGGATTGTTGCATAGGCCAGTTGGAGCTCGCTCCTAGGCCCAAGCAGTTGCCCGCCGCCGAATACCCATATAGGGAAAGCGGGATTGCGCATGAGCATGACTAAGACCGACCAAATTGACGGGTCCTCACCCGGGCTTTTCATCTGCCTAGTTAGTTTGCCAGCTTTTTGTATACCGTGCTATAATGGCGCAAGAGGTGAGAGCATGCTGAAACTCTTGCAGCCAGATTTATATGTTGAAAGTATACATAAAATTGACTTTGACTACCTGCGGAGTCAAGGGATAAAAGCTATCTGTTCCGACCTAGATAATACCCTGGTCCCCTGGGAATCGGATCAAGCCAATCCAGAGCTGCTAGCCTGGATAGAACAGGCACGGGCGGCAGGCTTTACCCTATATTTGATCTCTAATGCTGTGCCCAAGCGTTTCGCCCATTTTGCCAAACTACTGGGTCTAGAGGGTATTGGCAGAGCTGCCAAACCTCGCAAAAAGGCATTCTTGCGGGCACTGAGGGAGCTAAAGCTGCCGGCAGCTCAAGTTGCCCTGGTAGGTGACCAGATCTTTACAGATGTCTTGGGGGGTAATCGGGTCGGTCTGTTTACCATACTAGTTGTACCACTCAGCCAGCGGGAATTCATTGGCACACGCTTGATGCGTCGTCTAGAGCGATTGGTTCTGCGCCGCCTGCAACGGCAAGCCCCGTAAAAGGCTTTTGTTTTACCCCCGGTTATGTTTTTTCCTTTTTTGGCTACGATAGCTAAAGAAGGAGGGTGATCATGGGGGATATAGTGCGTGTAGTAGAGTTAACCAGCTACCAACAGCAGGGGCGTTTGTTACCGGCTATGCGAGAAGCCGTGCAAACCCTGAGGCGGACCGATACTACTGTAGCTCAAAAGCACTTGTGTGATGTAGCATTGTCCCGAGTGGGTAGCCGCTTATATATTCATTTTTACTTCGAACCCTGACGAGGGAGGCCTGAGACCAGGCTTCCCTAGTTTTTATTTTGCATTATTTGTAGAATGGAGTAGATGTTCAGAAAACCTTGTCAAAAAAGAGGATTTTGATATCGAATGGCAAATATATGGATGTGTTGCCACGACTATTTTCATTGTTAAGGGGGATAGCTGGCCTTGCCCAGACCGAAACTAAGCGACATTTTGCTCGACATGGGCGCCATTACTCCTGTTGTTTTACAGCAAGCCATGGCTACTATGGAGCCCCACCAACGTTTGGGAGACTATCTGCTAGAGACCGGCTTAGTCACTCCAACAGAAATGACCCAAGCGCTGGCTCGCCAATTTGACTTACCCTTTCTTACCCTGCAGGAAATTTCCTTTCAAGCTGATGCCGTCAATTTAATTCCAGAACAAGTGGCCAGGCGTTACCAAGTAGTACCCGTTAGAGTAATGGATTCGGTGCTCACCATTGCTAGCGCTGACCCTCTCAACGTGCTGGTGGTTGATGACCTGTCTTTCCTGACAGGTTTGCAGATCGAGCTCGTCCTCATGACAGCTAGCGACATTCAGCGGGCTATCGAGCGGGTTTACATTCGGGGTGAATATCCTGCACCTCGGAGCTACGAACCTGCATTACCAGCAGCGCAGCAAGCGGCAACACCTACATCTGTGAGTGATGATGCGCCGATCGTTCGCCTGGTAGACATGCTGATTGATCAAGCTATCGCCGACCATGCCAGTGACATACATATCGAGCCACAAGCTGATTTCTTGCGTATTCGCTATCGCATCGATGGAGTTTTGCAGGAAGTTAATAGGTTAGACAAGGATGTGCACGCCGGCATAGTCACGCGCGTAAAGGTGCTAGCTGGTATGGATATTTCTGAACGGCGTATACCCTTGGATGGAGCCATTCGGTATGCACATGCAAGCGGATGGCTAGATTTGCGTATTTCTACCTTACCCACTGTCTATGGCGAGAAGGTAGCCATTCGCCTTTTTGATCCAGAGCGGCGCTTGCTCACCCTAGCTGACATCGGGCTAGCCCAAGACCAGCAGCATACCTTTCAGCAGATGCTGCGGCGGGCCTATGGTTTGATTATCGTCTGTGGCCCGACAGGTAGTGGCAAAACCACTACCTTGCAGGTGATGCTGCAAGAACTTAATGATCAGACGAAAAACATCATTAGCATTGAAGACCCGGTGGAGTACAAGACTGCCGGAGTTAATCATGTGCAAGTGAACCAGAAAATAGGTTTAGGGTTTGCCCAGGTGTTGCGCTCAGTCATCCGTCAAGATCCGGATGTGATTATAGTTGGTGAAACCCGCGATCAGGAAACGGCGGACATCGCTGTGCGGGCTGCCCTGACGGGGCACTTAGTTTTGACTTCCTTACATACGAACGATGCTCCTGCCGCCATTACTCGCCTACTTGATATGGGCGTACCTTCCTTTTTGGTGGCTTCCTCCTTAATCGGGGTGGTTGCTCAGCGGCTAGTCCGACGTCTGTGCGCTCATTGCGCTCGTGAAGTAGTTTACGCCCCTCATTCGCCGGAAATGGTGGCTTTGGGGCTAGCTATGGCGGAACCTTTGTTCGCTTTTGAGGCTGTCGGTTGCGCCCGTTGCCACCAAACAGGTTATAAAGGCCGGGTAGGTATCTTTGAAATAATGCCGGTTGGTGATGAGCTACGTGAGCTAGTGACGCAGCGAGTGCCGGTAGGTAAGCTGCGCCAGGCAGCTTTAGCGGCTGGAATGATTCCTTTAAAACGGGAAGCTCTAGCCAAGATCAAGCAGGGTGTCACCAGCGTGGCTGAAGTGTTAAGGGTTACATATCAATGTTGAAGGAGAGAGCATGGGGATGGCTTGCTTGTTGGATTTGCTGCAGTTAGCTAGGGAAAAGGGGGCCTCGGATTTACACCTTACCGTCGGCCGCCCCCCGGTTCTACGCCTCCACGGCGATTTGGTACAGCTAGACTTAACCCCCTTATCTGCGGCTGATACGGCGGCAATGCTCGCTGAGGTAGCTTCAAACCTGCAAGCAGCTATCCTGCAGGAGCGTGGCGAAGTGGATTTTGCTTGTAGCTTGACTGGCTTAGGCCGCTTTCGAATCAATGCCTTTCGCCAGCAGGGAAGCATCAGCATTGCTTGTCGCCTCATTCCCCAGCTGGTGCCTAAGCTTGACCAGTTAGGGTTGCCGCCCATCGTGGCCGAGTTGACCCAACGCCGTCAGGGTCTCATTTTGGTAACAGGCCCTACGGGCAGTGGCAAGTCTACTACTCTGGCGGCTATGATTGACAAGATTAACAGCGAAAGGGCTACCCATATTTTGACTATTGAAGATCCCATCGAGTTTTTGTATCACCACAAACTATCGCTAGTCAATCAGCGGGAAGTGGGCGCCGATACCGAAAGTTTCGCTAGCGGTTTGCGGGCAGCCTTGCGTCAGGACCCTGATGTGATTTTAATTGGCGAAATGCGTGATTTGGAGACTACAGCGGCAGCCGTCAGTGCTGCCGAAACCGGACATTTAGTCTTAGCTAGCCTACATACACCTGGAGCGGCGCAGACAATAGATCGCATCCTTGATATTTTTCCCCCGCATCAACAGCCGCAAATTCGTAGCCAGTTAGCGTCGGTGCTGCAGGCTGTTATTTGGCAGCAACTGTTGCCCCGGGCTGACCAAGCGGGCCGCGTAGCTGCTGCCGAAGTCTTGCTCGTTACCCCTGCCATTCGCAACCTGATTCGTGAGCGGAAGGCACATCAAATTCCTTCCTTGATGCAGACAGGGAAGCAGTTAGGGATGCAGACTATGGAACAAGCTTTATTGCAGCTCTATCAGCGGGGGCTAATTAGCGGCGACCAGTTGGATGCGTATTCTCCCGAGTCAGCTTTGCTTAGCGGCCTGTTAGGCAGTGATAGGGGCTGAGGGCATGCCAGAGTATAAATATCAAGGTCGTAACAGTCACGGCGAGCCCGTCCGCGGGCACCTACAGGCTGATTCGGAGCAGGCAGCCATACAAGAGTTGACTCGCCGCGGCTACTTTATTACCGACCTCAAGCTAAACCGCGACGTTAGTTTGAAAGACTTAAGCTTGGCCCGACTAGGGCCACAAGGGATTAGACCGAGAGACCTAGCTCTTTTTGCCCGTCAGTTGGGCGTGCTTTACGCGGCTGGCATCCCGATCTTGTCGGCATTAATGGCAATCCGCCAACAGCAAGGCTTAGCGCGGCCCTTGGTTGAAGCTATCCGGAGGCTTGAGGAGCGCTTGGCCAGCGGTGCCAGTCTAGCAATAGCCATGCGTGCTGACCCTGCTTTCCCAGCTATATTCACTAATCTGGTGTCAGCAGGCGAAGCGGGCGGGCATCTAGACGATGCCCTATCCCAGGCAGCAGCCTATTTTCAACGGGAATATCAGCTAGGGCGAAAGGTAAGAAGTGCGCTTACATATCCCAAATTTGTGGCCATTATCGCCTTGGGTATTACCTGGTTTCTATTGGCCACTGTATTGCCGAGCTTTGCCAGCATCTTCGCCAGCTTCGATATGGAGTTGCCCGCCATCACTCGCTTCATGCTGGCTGGGAGCGATTGGCTCGTAGACTGGGGTTGGATAGTGTTCACGGCTATCGCTATTTTCCTATTAGCCTGGCGGTATTGGCGCTCCACTCCCCGTGGTAGGGCCACGCTCGACAGGCTAGCCCTACGCCTGCCCTTTTTTGGCCAAATGCTTAGCCTCAACGCTATTGCTCGCTTTTGTCGTACTCTAGGGGCGCTGACGCATAGCGGTGTCAACGTAGTTACCTCGCTCCAGCTGGCCGAACAAGCTGTAGACAACAGCGTTTTTACCCAGGCAATGCGACAAGCTGCTGCTGCCATCGGTCAGGGGAGCCGCTTAGCCAGCGCATTGGAGCAAACCGGCCTTTTCCCGCCCCTTGTCACCCACATGGTCCGTGTCGGCGAAAGCAGCGGCTCCCTCGATATCATGCTCAGGCAAGTGGCCGACTTTTACGACGCTGATTTGAACTCTATGGCCGAACAACTGACTAGGCTGATAGAGCCGATAGTCATCTTGGTCGTGGCCCTGATTGCTGGCTTGATCGCTCTTGCTATTGCGCTACCAATGATGCAGATGGTGAATATCGTGCAATTCTAGAAAGGAGGGCGAAAAAGTGAAGGTGAACGCCAAAGGTTTTACGCTAGTAGAACTCTTGACGGTGTTGGGTATTTTAGCGATTCTAGCAGGGATAGGCATTCCCCAGTACACAAAGGTGATGGAAAGGTCGCGGGTAGGAGCCGATTTAGCGACCATTGCAACTGTCCAATCAGCTTTTAACGCCTTTCTGGCAGAAGTGGGAGGGATAGATGCACTCGCTAGTTCGATGAAAGCGCCTAATACAGTGAGCCAACCCAGCAAAATTACTGGTACAAGCCTCGTTACCCAAGGGGAGATTAAGTTTTCCGATTACTGGGATGAAAAATGGCCAGATCTAATTTCTGCCACATTCAAAGACGCTGATTGGTATGTAAACAAGCAAGGCAAACTTTATGTGCAGAAAGGTGAGAATACCTTGCCTGAGCAAGAACCTATCAACCCATAGGCGGGTAGGCCAAAAAGTGAAAGAGGTCTATATGGTTTTTACCTCGGCCTTGCTCGTCGGCTCCTTTCTCAACGTCTGCATCTATCGTATCCCCCGGCAGGAATCGGTCGCCTATCCGCCTTCTCACTGCCCTCATTGCCAACAGCGATTAGGGCCTCTCGAGCTAATCCCCTTGATCAGCTTCCTGTGGCAGCGGGGTCGCTGTCGCCATTGTGCGGCCGCCATCTCCTGGCGTTACCCGCTGGTAGAACTATTAACGGCCATATTACTGACCCTAGTTTACCTGCGTTTTGGCTGGTCCTTAGATTTGGTCTACTATGGGGGCTTGACAGCTCTGTATATCGTGATCGGCTTTATCGATCTTAGCACCATGTTGATACCGACCGAGCTAGTCGTCGGTGGCATGCTTTGGGTGACTGCTTATAACCTATTTACCCGACAAGCTATAAGCAACTGGCTTTTGGGCGGTGTGCTGGGCTGTGGCTTATTTTATGTGATTTATGTCGTCAGCCGGGGCGGCCTGGGTGGGGGAGACGTGCGCTTAGCAAGCTTGTTAGGCCTAGCGCTCGGACTCGAGCGCCTGCCTTTAGCCCTAATTCTAGCTTGCATTTCTGGGGCGGCCGTAGCTATCTTCTTGTTGATCACCAGGCGAGCCAATGGCAAAACGCCTATACCTTTTGCTCCCTTTCTCGCTGCTGCCGGCTATGTGGCTGCCCTTTGGGGCGAAGCTATTAAGCTTTGGTATTGGAGCTGGCTAATATCGTAAGGCCACGCCAAAGTTGTTGCGGCTACAGGAGGCTAGTTATGCGTTTGTTTGGTAAGCAAAAAAACAAAAAATCCTATGGCTTAGATGTGGGCAATGGCACCATCAAACTGGTGGAACTAGAACACGAACTAGCAAGGCAACATACTGTTCTAACCCGCTATTCGGTACGTAGCACGCCGCCCCACTCGTTAGCAAATGGGATAGTGCAAGACCCAAGCCCTTTAAGAGCTTGTCTGCGTACCCTGCTAGACGAGTTTGAATGTCGTTCGCTGCCTGTCGCTACCGTTTTAACCGGGCAAAACCTAATAGTGCGGCAGGTAGAAGTGCCATGCATGCCGGCAGCTGAATTTCGCAGGGTGTTGCATTGGCAAGCCGACAGCTACTTCGGTATTCCAGCTGCTAATTTGGCTTTTGATTTTCAGGTTGTGCGCCAATTGCCAGGCAATAAGATGCAGGTTTTCTTAGTCGGGTCGCCAAAACAGCCTATTCTAGATTTTGCTGAACTGCTGCAGGAAGTAGGGTTTAGCGTCAAGCGTGTCGACATCCAGCCATTAGCTGCTTTGCGCTCCCTGCGCCTCTCCGGTGCTCTAGCAGACACTACTTTCGCTGAAGCGACTGTTGTGCTTGACTTAGGGGCTGGCACCAGCAATTTGAGCATCTTTCGTGGTGACGACTTGCAGCTGGTCAGGGTAATTGGCATAGCAGGTAACGATTTCACCCGCGCTATAGCCCAGGGAAGGAATATTAGCTGGGAAGAAGCAGAAGTCCAGAAGCGGCGTTTTGGGGTGCTGGAAGGCACAGCTGTTTATCCGTATCTGCAGGCAAGCTGGCAAGCTTTGCTGCAACAGGTGAATATCACCCTAGAATACTATCAAGGGGAAAATCCTGCTGCTCCCGTATCTCGGCTTCTAATTATTGGAGGAAATTCCAAATTGCCTGGTCTTGTCGACTCCTTAGCTGTAAGTGTGCACGAACTTTTCCAGCGCCTCAATCTGGCGCAGCCCCAGGTGGCGCAAGGGAATCCCTGTTCTTCTTTGCCGCTAGCGGCAGGGCTGGATGCCCGCGAGCAAGGTCCTATTTTGGCGGTAGCCATCGGTTTAGCCATGGGAGAGGTGATGACACATGTGGCCCGTTAATCTGCTGCCAGATGCGAGTACCCGACGCCGCCAGCAACTGCAGACGGCGTTGCCGCGCCTATTACTGCTGGCCGCTTCGTTGTGGCTCCTCCTCTTGGCCGTAGGCTACGCTTGGGCTTACTGGCAGTTACAAACAACTCTAAAACTGGCCGAAGAACGAGAAGATGCTGTACAAGCTTTAGAAGCGATTGCCAGGCAGGTGTTAGAAGTGCAGCAACTAGATGCCCGTAGGCGCGAATTGCAGGCACTGATTCAGCAAAACTCTACCCCTACTTTGACTCCTACCCTGAATCTTGTTACCAGCTTAATGCCACCTGCGGTGACTGCTCGCCAACTCAGTGTAGAGCAGGGCCAGTTCACCCTCACGTGCGAGAGTACTGCCCTAGAGCCTATCGGGCAATTCTATTCTAATCTGCAAGGGAGCGGGCAACTGACAGGTGTGACCCTCAGTGCCCTGAAGCGACTGGAACGGGCTACGTCGGTGGCAGATGGGCCTGGCATTACCCCCTATTATGCTTTTACGGTAACCTTTTCCCAGCGAGGGGAGAAGCTGCCATGAGGGTTAAGTTGTCGCAGTTGACCTTTCGGGAATGGATCCTCATAGCTTTGCTATTTTTATTGGCCACCTGCATGGCCTGGTATTTTATGTTATGGCTTCCTCTTAGCGAGGCTTTAGGAGTGGCCCAGACCCGTTTGCAGCAGGCAGAGCATGAGTTGGCAGAGCGACAGCAATGGCAGGTGCAGTCTACAGAAAGCAGAGTTAGGTTGGAACAGCTAGCTGCTGCCTGCCAGGAACTGCAGGCACAATTAGATAGGATTTCCTACAAACAGGATCTTATCGATTACCTAGCCGACTTAGCCCGATTGACCCACAGTCAAATACACTCGCTCGCTATCACAGAAGACCAAGTCTCCCTGCATATCGCTTCTCCTACTTATGCCCTGGCTAAGGACTTGCTGGCGGAGATAGAAAACTCCCCTAACTTGGTGCCGATATCAGTCACTTTTACAGAAGATGGTCGCGTCGGCTATAACATGCAGTTGCAAGCTCGAGTAACTTGGGGGCAAGGTCCACCACCGATTACTGAAACTTACGATCGTGATGCCCCTTGGGGGAGGTGGAGGGAGTGAAGGCAGAAAAAGGCTTCACCCTCACCGAGGTATTGGTTGCCCTAGCTATTTTAAGCTTGGTGGTTATCGTTGGTGTGCAAATTAAGGCAACCACTTCCATTTACCTGCAAGCGACGCGCCTGCGAACAGAGGCTACTCTACTGGCAGAGGCAAAGTTAGAGGCAGCCTTATTGCAGCCCTTGTCCGATCCGACGGAAATTCATGGCATAGAGGGACCTTTTGCTTGGCAGATAAGCCGCTCCGGCGCCTACGTAGGCATACGTGTAACCTGGGTAGAACGAGGGCAAGAACGGGCCTTGGAGGTGGTGGCACGCTATGGAGGGGGGTAAGCAGCAAGGTGGTTTTACCTTGGTTGAACTGTTGGTGGCGCTGGCTGTGGCCGCTTTGGTCATCGGAACGACGAGCACTTTTATTCTTGCCTGGCAGAGTCAAGTCTTAGCCGATTACACGCTGGCTCAACAACAAAACGATCAACGTTATGCTCTGCATGTGATTACCCATCACCTGCGTCGGGCTAGAAATATTCAGGTGGAGCGGTCGGGTGGGGTTACGGCCATGCTACTAACGCTGCCTAACGGTTCGCTCTTACGAATTGGGCACAGTGAAAGGTTAGAAACGATCTGGTTGCACAGCGCGAACCACCCTATCTGCTCCCACATAAGCAGTATGCAGGTTGACGTTGGCAGCTTACCCTTGGTGACTATTAGAATTGTCAGTAGTAGCCAGCTGCCGGGTAGCAGGCGAGGCTTGCCCTTTGAACTAGTGAAGCAAGTGAGGCTGCGGAACTATGCTGGAAGATAAAGGAGCCAACAGAAAGATGCTGGCGAGGTGCCGCAACCAACAAGGCGGAATTCTACTCTCGGTCATCCTCTTATTGGCCTTTTTGTTACTGATTGCGCTACCTATTGTGCAGTTGGTGTTGGTAGATTATACGGCTAGTATGCAAGAGCAAATTAGCTTACAGACCTTCTTTTTGGCGGAAGCGGGACTAGAATGGGCGCAGGCGTTGTTGCGCTTTGACCTTACTGCTACTTTGCCGTCGACAGAAATGCCGCTGGCGTCCGGTACCTTTGCCATTAAGCACGATGTTACTAGGCAAAGGATAATTGCTGAAGGTCGTGTGGGCGACTTTTCGCGCAGTTTGGCGGTCAGCTACGTGCCCGAAATGCTTACTGGCGGGCACGTATTTTGTATTGTCAATCCGAACGGGGAAGATAGCTTCCTCAGCGTAAATGGCCTGACGCAGATTGAGGTAGCTGGCAGGGCTTTAATTGACGGTGATTTCTTGCTTGAGGAAGATTCCACAGGTGCAAGCCATTTTACCCTAAATTTTGACCGATTAACGGTTACAGGCGAACTCGACCACCGTCTAAGGTTTACTACTCCCCCTGAATCTGCGCCCACATGGAGGCCAGAAACGAAACTATGGGAGTTCCTGCAAGAGCAGCTGCTGCCAAGAGGAGTACCGCTGCCTGCAACTACAGCTGGCCGTATAGTGCTGCAAGCTGGCACTACGTATGTATATCTAGGGAGTGGGGGAGAGGAGCTAGAAATAGTCGGGCCAAGCGTAGATGAACCGGCGGCAACCCTGCTGGTTTTAGGCGATGTCCTCTGGCGCAGTTGTACTGGTCATGTTAACGTATTAGTTGCCGGGGATGCGGAACAAGTACCTACAGGCCATGGCCTTGACCTGACTGGCGTGTTGTTTGTACGGGGAACTCTCACAGGGCATCGGATCTGGTTGCAGGGGACCTTAATCGCCGGACGGATCATCCTGGTGACAGAAGCTGGAGGGCTTGTTCCCCACTTGCGGGTACAACCGCACCAAACAGAGGGATTGCTTGTACCCCGGTTCAACACGTGGGACTACACGATCGTAAGGTAGGGATGGCAATGGAGCAATATGGCTTATTGGGTTTTCCCTTGTTGTATAGTCTGTCACCTCCTATGCATCGGGCTGCTTTCCAGGCTATCGGCCGCCAGGCCACCTATTCTTTATGGCCGGTAGAGGCAGCTGATTTAGGTCGCCGCTTAGCAGAACTGCGGCAGGCGGCAGCAGTGCGTGGTTTTAATGTTACTGTGCCTCATAAAGAAGCAGTCTTGACCAAAATCGACGAGCTCGCACCTGCAGCAGAGGCAATCGGGGCTGTTAATACCGTAAGAAAGGTTGGTAGCAAACTGATTGGCGATAATACAGATGCCCGGGGCTTCATCGCTTCGTTACAGGAGATAGGTGTCTCTGCCTCAGGTGCCCGCGCCTTAGTCTTAGGTGCGGGAGGGGCAGCGCGTGCTGTCTGCTATGGTTTATTAAAGGTGGGCGTAGAAGAGATCTATTTGCTCAACCGTACCCGGGCGCGTGCGGAAGCTTTAATCGCCAGTTTGGCCGACCAGAGAATCCGTCTGGTGGACGCACCGAGTACCCTCGAGGTATTGTCTACCCTAGATTTGGTAGTTAACGCCACCTCCTGCCAAGAGCCTTGGTTAGCTTTCGGCTTGGCAGCAGAAGTGGTTTGGCCATTAGGTCAGGGCTTGGCAGTAGACCTGGCCTATGGCGACATGCTTGGCGCTTATTTGTCTACCGCAGCAGCTAGCGGCTGGCAGACGCTGAGCGGAGAGGGGATGTTGTTACACCAAGCGGCAGCTGCTTTTGAACTGTGGACAGGCCAGCCTGCGCCTGTGTCGGCGATGCGGATAGCTTTACGGAAGGCATTGGTCAGCAATGACTGACCGTGGTTTTACGTTCATTGAGCTACTAATTTGTTTGGCAGTGTTAGCCCTGTTAACTGCTGTTCTCGCTCCAGCTTGGGGGCGGCCATTGGCTGAACAGCAACTTTATTCGGTAGCTCTTACTTTAGCAAACGATATTCGAGCTGCGCGCTCTGCTGCTGCAACCACCGGTTGGGGGCACGAGATTTGGGTTCGCCCGAGTGGCTATTATGTACGAAAAGAGGGGGAAACAAATTGGGTGACACTAAAATACGTTCCCTGGCCCCCAGGTGTTAGACCAGCAAGCTCTGTTGATTTCCCTATTGGCGCTTACGGTCTGTTTGAAGAGATGAAAAACAACACCGCCTGGCTAGAAGATACTAGCGGACGCCACATCAGTGTGGTAATAAGTACAGGGGGCAGGGTTCGGATTGAAAGAGTTTCTACGCCGGGAGGTAAGTAAGTGTATCAACATATTGTCTTGATAGGTATGATGGGGGTGGGCAAAACTACAGTGGGCCGCTTGCTAGCCCGCAAGTTAGGGCGCCCTTTTCTCGATACCGACCAGGAAATAGTTAAGCGTGAGGGCCGTTCTATTGAAGCTATCTTTGCTGTTAGCGGGGAAGAAGGTTTTCGGCAGATAGAAACTGGGGTGCTACAGAGTCTATTGGAGATGCCTCAACCTACTGTTATCGCTACTGGTGGAGGAATTGTTTTACGGGAAGAAAATCGGGCTTTACTCAGGCAATTAGGTTACACCATCTGGTTGCAGCTAGATGCTGCCAGTCTGGTTGAGCGGTTGGCCCATAGCCAACCACAAATGCGCCCCCTCTTATTTCGGGAAGACTGGCCTCAAGTAGTGGCTACTTTAATGAAACAGAGGCAAGGGCTATATCAGACAGTGGCAGACTATTCGGTTGCAGTGGCAGCCAAATCTCCGTTGCAAATTGTACAGGAGATTTGTCAGATAGTGCGTGTCCTAGAAAGGGGATGATAAGGATGGCAGAGATGACAGTTATCCTAAAACAACATACCCAATATCCGGTAATAATAGAGGCAGGAGCGTTAGAACAATTGCCTTTATACCTCAAGCGTCAGGGGTTAGGTCCTAAAGTGATGCTTGTCACCGACGAGAATGTGAACCCTCTTTATGCCCAGGCTAGCGAAAAGCATCTACAAGAAGCCGGATTTGACGCTGATATATTAGAACTGCCAGCGGGAGAACGCTATAAGGTTTATCCTATCATGGGGCGCGTATATTCTATTTTAAAGCTCGCAGGTCTCGATCGTAGCTCCTGTATCGTCGCCCTCGGCGGCGGTGTTGTGGGTGATATTGCCGGTTTTGCTGCTGCCACCTGGCAACGGGGCATAGCTTTGGTGCAGGTACCAACTACTCTATTAGCCCAGGTAGATAGTTGCTTGGGAGGCAAGGTGGGAGTTAACCATTTGGGTCTAAAGAACCTGATAGGAGCATTTTACCAGCCTAATTTTGTTCTTGTAGACCCAACAACCTTGATCACTCTGCCTGACCGAGATTATCGTGCCGGCTTGGCTGAAGTTGTGAAAACCGCCCTCTTGGGCGGCTTAGATTTTTTTGAATTCATAAAAAGGCAAGCAGTTGCTTTACTGGAGAAAGATATGTCTGCACTAGAAGAGACAATTCGGCGCTGCTTAACTTATAAAGCAGCCTGCATTAGTAAAGATCCTGAAGACCAAGCTGGGCGGCAGGCATTAAACTTAGGTCATACCCTTGGCCATGCGATCGAGGCTCTAGCAGGGGGCGCCTACACGCATGGCGAGGCAGTCAGTGTAGGCTTGGTGTATGCTCTCCGATTATCCGTTCAGTTAGGACTACCCCAGTCGGTTTTGCATGACACCATAACTTTGTTACAGCAATTTGGGCTACCTACCGCGGCACCGGGGCTCGATATGGAACGATTGCAAGATTTGTTTACGCGCGACAAGAAGGTGCGGCAGGGCGTAGCCCGTTGGGTATTATTGCCTGCCTTAGGCAGGCCCCAACTACAGACTGAGCTCCCTAAGGGTTGGCAGAACATCTTGGCAGAGCTGGTTGAACCGTAGGCAGACGGGTATATCGCAAAATTCCCGCTTGCAGACTGCTGAATCAGTTCTGCTAGGGTGCAGCGCCCCAGGCCGAAAAAGGGAACGCGCGAGAAGCATGACCGCGTCAGACTGCCCCTTTATAGCAGCGCCCCGCTTCCGGGGCGTTTGTTTATGTGGCCGCCGCGTATTAGTTAGAGCCCGAGTTTGATTTCTTGTTTAGAAAAGGATTCTCGCTTGTTAGCAGCGAATTCAGCTTGCAGTAAGCGTTTAATTAGGAGGCAAGAGCTATCAGGCGAGTTATATTAGTTTTGGCATGTATTTTTGCGATTTTAGTCTCTTATTTATATATCGATGTCTGGATGTACGTGCAGGCACAACCGCCTCCGCCAATCAGAATTGAAAGGCGGTCAGTGGCGACAACTGAGGGGGAGGTTGCAGGCATAAGCGAGGAGCCCCTTCCCTTAGAGGTGCCGCTCTACCCCAATTTGCCGTTTAAATCTATTGTACGCACCAAGCGAATCTATACTTACGAAACCATGTTGCAGCACTTACGGTCTTTAGCTAATCACTATGAATTACTCACCGTCGATATTATTGGCCAATCAGTAGAGCAGCGAGCTATCTATTTGCTCAAGCTAGGGCATGGGCCAAAAAAAATCTTACTCGATGGTAGTCACCATGGCAGCGAATGGATAACTAGCTTTGTCTTGCTGACCATGGTTGAGCACTATGCTCATTATTATCACACGGGGCAGTCTTTCAATGGCTACGATGTACGTGCCCTTTTGTCAGAATATACCTTATATGTAGTGCCCATGGTTAATCCCGATGGGGTAGAGATTGTTGCTAGCAACGGGCGTAGTAGTGCAAATTATGAGCAACTAGTAGAATTTAATGGCGGGTCGAGAGACTTTTCACGGTGGAAAGCTAATGCTAGGGGTGTGGATCTCAACCGTCAATACCCGACAAATTGGGCGTTAGCCCAGTCTTACGGGCCGCCGCAGCCGGCCTGGGCCAATTATGCAGGACCTGGCCCCCTGAGTGAGCCCGAAATTATTGCGCTTAATCGCTTACATGAGTCCGAGGGCTTTGTGGCGCATCTTACCTACCACACAGTAGGCAATATGGTCTTCTATTACTATTACCAAACCGGTGAGCAGCTGGAGCGTGACCGGGCTTTGGCAGCAGCAGTGGCTAATGCAACGGGCTATTCTCTGCGGCATAGTTCCGGTGGGATTGGTGGCATGGCTAGAGACCATGTAGTTACTACCTACCAGATACCTAGTCTAATAATGGAGCTAGGTGTCAATAAACTGCGTCCCCTTCCCGAGTTCGCAGATATGTGGGAACGAAATTGTGATGTGCCGCTACTGGTAATGACTTGGCTAAAAAAAAGGGGACCTTAGTTCTGAGAGGAGAAATACTTTTTTGCTTTTATGTGATGCAGGAGTTAGCCAATTTCTCGGCGAAGGTAGTTATTTGGTGGAGATATTTTTGTACTCTAGCAACGCTTCTGGCGTTGCCGGGGATAGCAACTGTTAGCTTGTTCCTGATTGGTGAAAGGATGGTTCTCTTGGCACGGGTGCAGGTAATCCACGGACCTAATCTGAATCTGTTAGGACAGCGGGAGCGCAATATCTATGGTAGTGTTTCGCTTTTGGAAATTGACAGTGCCATTCGGGCAGAGGCTGAGCGGTTAGGCCTGCAGGTGAAAATAGATCAATCCAACAGCGAGGGAGAAATCATTGACCTTGTCCATAGAGCTGCGGAGGAGGCTGATTGCCTGATCATCAATCCGGGAGCATATACTCACTATAGTTATGCTATCCGTGATGCTGTCGCTGCTTGCAGTTTGCCTACCATCGAAGTACACCTGACAAACATCTACGCGCGGGAGGAATTTAGACGGCAGTCGGTAGTGGCTCCTGTTGCAATGGGGCAAATCACCGGCTTTGGCCCTAACGTCTATTTGCTGGCTTTAACTGAAGCTGCCCGCCTGTTCCTTAACCGCCCTGCGAAAAAGTAGGTGGTTTTCATGCTAGCGGGAAAGCAAGCAGAGAGTTGTTTTGGTAGATAAAAGGAGGGAGAAAATTGCACAAGTTGGAAAGGCTAAGGAAAGAGATGCTGGCACTCGATGTGGATGCCTTACTGATCAGTAAGCCAGAAAATCGCTTTTATATCAGTGGTTTTCGCGGTTCAGCCGGTACCGTTTTGATCACAGCGACGCAAGCCTACCTGCTGACTGATTTTCGTTACATAGAACAGGCCACAAACGAAGCACCTGCTTTCGAGATAGTGAGAACTGGCCAACCTGAAAAGGATGCCCTTAAGGATTTAGTTACTGCCCAAGACATCAAGCGGCTAGGGTTTGAAAGAGATTATGTTACATATGCTGGTTATGAAGGCTTAAAGAAACGTTTGGAAGAAACCCAGCTGGTGCCAGTTGAAGATGTCGTTAGAAAACTGCGCATGGTTAAAGACGAGACCGAAATAGAACATATGCAGGCTGCGGCCAATATTGCGGAAGCTGCTTTCCAAGAGATCTTGCCTTTGATTCAGGTAGGTAGAAGCGAGGCTGAGATTGCCCTTGAATTAGAGATTGCCATGCGTCGGCGTGGTGCTGAAAGACTTGCATTTCCGATCATCGCCGCGTCAGGCCCTCGCTCATCCTTGCCCCACGGCGCACCTACCGACCGGGTCTTGCAGCCAGGAGATTTTCTTACCTTGGACTTCGGTGCTGTCAGTGGCGGTTACTGCTCCGATATGACGCGGACCGTCGTCTTAGGTGAGCCTTCGGCAAAACAGAAAGAGATTTATGATATTGTATTAAAGGCACAGCTCGAGGCGCAAGCTGCTATTAAACCGGGACTAAAAGGTGGGGATATCGATAAGATTGCACGCGATATCATCGCGGATGCTGGATACGGCGAGTACTTCGGGCATGGGTTGGGGCATGGCGTCGGCCTCCAGGTGCACGAGGGTCCCAGAGCGGGGCGCGCTTCCGAGGACATTTTAGAACCGGGAATGGTAGTAACTATCGAGCCTGGTATTTATATTCCAGATTTCGGTGGTGTTCGCATCGAAGATATGGTCCTAGTGACCGACAGCGGGCACAAGAATTTCAACC
Source organism: Bacillota bacterium (assembly GCA_012735505.1). Lineage (GTDB taxonomy): Bacteria > Bacillota > UBA994 > UBA5500 > UBA5500 > JAAYHE01. Next base: position 37,089 of record JAAYHE010000081.1, on the reverse strand, counting down.
ATTCGAGCAAGGAGTTGCTTATACTGTAAGCATGAAGCATCAAACGTATGCGATAATCTCTACCCATCCTGGGTTAGTATGCTCTAGTAGTTGACGATTAAGGAGGTAGCAGGCTTGATTTCGACTAACGAATTTCGTAACGGATTGACTATTGAATTAGATGGTGTCGTCTATTCGGTGGTAGAGTTTCAGCATGTAAAACCGGGTAAAGGTGCTGCCTTTGTTCGTGCCAAGCTAAAGAATGTGGAGACAGGTGGTGTACAAGAGCGCACTTTCCGAGCTGGAGAAAAAGTAAATCGTGCCCATGTCGAGCGTAAGGAAATGCAGTATCTTTATGATGCTGGAGATTTCTACACTTTCATGGATACAGAAACCTACGAGCAAATAAACATTTCACGGGACATTATCGGGGACGACATAAAATACCTTAAAGAGAACGAAACTATCACCGTGATTATGTATTCTGGCCGGATTATCGGTATCGAGTTACCTTACTATGTTGAATTAGTAGTCGCTGATACCGCTCCCGGAGTAAAGGGCGACACAGCAGCAGGTGGTAGTAAACCCGCCACAATGGAGACGGGGCTTGTAGTTAACGTGCCCTTTTTTATTAACATCGGCGACAAAATTCGCATTGACACTCGTACCAACGAGTACTTAGATCGAGTATAAGCAGGAGGTTAATTCTGGCCAAGTTCCTAACACCGCATTGTGTAGGAATGGGCAAAAGTCGTGTTGAAATCAAAAGTTGACGATTACGAGGGCGCCAGCCCTCGTTCGTTTGAAGGAGGGATTACAGATGCTATTGAGCGGACGCGAATTACGTGCTGTATTCCAGCATTTTTGTCCTTTCGACCAGGAGGGCAATCTATTAGACGAAGGGTCGCGCGTAACTATTCTTGCAGCCAATGTCAACTTACCGGTAGAAATTCAAGCCAGAGCTTTTGCTATGGCTGCGGCGGCTGGGGAACAGTCGCCTATGATCGTGCAGCTAAGTTATAATTCAGCTGAAACCATCGGCAATGCCGCAGGGCGTATTCGTCCCTTACCTGGTGTCCGTGTTCACCAGACAGAGGCTCCGGTGGTAGTAGGGGCGCGGCAGGCAGTAGCATTAATCAATAGTTACGCCGCAACTTATGGCGCCAAATATATGGCTGTTGCACTGGACCACTTTCAAGTTCCTAAGTATGATGAAAGTGACCCTGTTACCCAGTCGAACGCCGATTCCCTTGCGAGACAAATAGCCAAGGTCCGGGTTCTTCATGCTGCCGAGTATATGCGGGACCTTTTCGGAGAAGAAGCCGATCTGACAGAAGAGACGTTGGAGCGCTATGTTTCTTATCTTGTTAGCCCCGAATATATAAAGTTCCGCCGTGACTTCCTGGCGGTAGTGCAAGCAGTGCGGCCAGCATGGGGTATGATTGACACAGAAAAACTACCGCCCATTCTCGACTTCGTCGTTACCAGAGAGATTGTGGACGGCGTGCGGGTAGTTCTGGGCAACACTGACATGATGATAGAAGCCGAGTTCGGCGCTACCGGCCAAAGGGGCGAGGCGATACCGTATGAACGGCTGACTGGCGAGCGCCTCCAGCATTTTGCCGAGCAAGTAGCCTGCTTTATTCAATATACTGGAGCCGACGCAATTGCTTATCCTATCGGTATGGAACATGCTGCTTTGAAGGATGTTAAGCATGAGCCAGATCGGGAACGCTTGCTAGTGGTGCAGCGTCAGCTATTCTTAGGCTGTGGGCGCTACATACCGTTCGCCCAACACGGGGGGACTGGTGCTGCCTCGGTTGTGCGCGGACTGGTGGGCAAAAATAATGTTAACACCCACTTCTTGGTAGCGGGTGCCAACGCCTTGGCCGACCACGTAGAAAAGCATGTAGGCGAAATTCGTGCCGGTGACAAGAAGTATGCTGGTACGGGTATATTTACGCTGATGCTGCAAGCAGAAGCAGAGGCAGCTTTAGCAAAACTTGCTGAAACAGGAAGTCGAGATACTGGACCTCAGCTAGCAGAGGTGTTAAGAAAACTGCCCGAACACCAGCCCGAGCATGATGACACCCTAACTGACGTAGACCCTTACGCCGAATAGATATTGCCGCAGCCTGTTTTCCAGAAAGGAGGGCACGCAATGGGCAAATTCGTCTTGATTCCGCGACCAACAATAGAAAGACTGCCGATATATTTGCGGTCGTTAACTCAACTTGATGAAAACGGCGTAGAAGTAATATCTTCAGAAGAACTAGGACGGATACTAGGCATTACTTCGGTACAGATCCGCAAAGACTTATCGTATTTCGGAGAATTTGGCCGGCGTGGCGTTGGTTATGACGTGTCTGAACTGATTCAACAGATAACAGAAATATTAGGCGTAGATTGCCCCAACAAACTAGCTATTGTAGGAGCTGGTAACCTGGGGCAGGCGCTAGCTAGATACGAAGGTTTTCAGGAATATGGTTTCATCTTAGCGGCAATCTTTGATTCCGATCCAGCAAAGATTGGTACAGAAGTGGCTGGTCAGCAAGTGCTGGCAGCAGAATATATTCCAGAAGTTGTCCGTTCATTAGGGGTTAAAATTGGAGTGATAACGGTGCCTGCTGCTGCGGCGCAGGAGGTTGCGACCCAGTTAGTCTCGGCAGGCGTACGTGCTATCTGGAATTTTGCTCCTGTTCGTATTGAAGCCCCGCCTGAAGTTGAGGTACGGCAAGAGAATCTGAGTGTGGGCTTATTGGCCTTGTCGTACTATATAGCTCAAAGTGGCTAAAAGAACAACCTGCCTCCTATGCGGGAGAGCAGGTTTTTCCTTTTTTGATGCTAGTGTTTCGTTATAATCTTGTAACAATATGTTTATTGTTTATAGAGCTATTGACGGTGTTTTCTTAAACATGTTACAATGCATGTGAATAGAATATCAATCTCTCGTTGTTTTTTTTACCGTGAGTTTGATATTTTTTTCACAAAAATAATTCATTACTGCAAAGAGTCGGATTATTGCCTGAGGAGGTCGGGAGTGATGATGACAGTTGCCCAGTTGAACTCCATCCGGGACCGTGTTCGCAAAGAACTGTTAATTAGAGAACCCCACAATCGCCTGGTTGTAGGGGTGGGCACGGTAGGGATCGCTGCTGGAGCCCGCGAGATTATGGCTGCAGCCATGGAAGTGGTGAACACGCTTGGACTGGACATGGTGGTGGTAGGGGAGGACCTGTCAGTACCTGCTGAGCAAATGCCTGTCGTAAGATTCATTGGAGCTGACGGAGAGGAAATTACCTTCACTTCGGTAACAGCCAGCAAAATACGGGAGATTGTTAAGGACTTGGCAGACAAAGTCGGCACTGCCGAGAATGCCTAGTTCCGGTAACAAAATGGAGGTGAGTTAGATGGGTCTGATTCGTTCTCACGTTCTAGTTTGCGCCGGAACTGGCTGTGTTTCTTCCGGCTGTAAAATGATGCAAGAGGCAATGCAGCAGGCCTTAGAACGCCATGGCTTATCTAGTGAGATCAAGGTTGTAGAAACTGGTTGCTTCGGCTTTTGTAAAGAGGGCCCGATTGTCATGGTCTATCCAGAAGGGACCTTTTACTGCCAGGTAAAGCCGGAAGATGTAGAAGAACTGGTCAGTGAACATTTGCTGAAAGGCCGCATAGTAGAGCGTTTATTATATAAAGAGCCCGTCTCAGAGCGAGCAATTAGCTTATTTAACGATATCGGATTTTACCAGAAGCAGCAGCGAGTGGCACTCCGTAACTGCGGCAAAATCAATCCCGAGAGTATAGAAGAATATATTGCCCGCGATGGTTATCAGGCCTTAGCTAAGGCGGTTACGCAGATGACCCCGACCCAAGTCATTGAGATGGTGAGCGAGTCAGGTTTGCGGGGACGTGGCGGCGGAGGCTTCCCAGCAGGGCGCAAATGGGAGTTTGCTAGGGTTGCCCAGGGTGACATCAAATATGTGGTCTGTAATGCCGACGAAGGTGATCCGGGAGCCTTCATGGACCGTAGTATTTTGGAGGGTGATCCCCATAGTGTAGTGGAAGCCATGGCCATTGCTGGATATGCCATCGGAGCCAAGCAAGGTTATGTATATGTTCGGGCTGAATACCCGATAGCCGTGGAGAGACTTTCTATAGCGATTAAGCAGGCACGAGAGTTAGGCTTGCTGGGCAAAAACATTTTTGGCAGTGGCTTTGATTTTGATCTAGGTATTCGCCTAGGTGCCGGTGCTTTTGTCTGTGGCGAAGAAACTGCCTTACTAACCTCCATTGAAGGGCATCGGGGAACGCCACGACCACGACCGCCTTATCCAGCTGTGAAAGGGCTCTGGGGTAAACCGACCTTAATCAATAACGTAGAAACCTTTGCCAATATACCTGTGATTATCCTGCATGGCCCTGCTAAGTTCAAGTCCATAGGTACAGACACAAGTCCGGGTACAAAAGTTTTTGCTCTAGCTGGCAACATCAATAATACAGGCTTGGTGGAAGTGCCTATGGGGACGACTTTGCGGGAGATCGTTTACGACATAGGTGGCGGTATTCCGGGTGGCAAAGCTTTTAAGGCTTGTCAAACAGGCGGCCCATCTGGCGGTTGTTTGCCGGCGGAGCTCCTAGATACCCCGGTTGATTATGATTCCTTAACTGCTGCTGGCTCGATGATGGGATCGGGCGGATTGATCGTCATGGATGAAGATAACTGTATGGTCGACGTAGCTCGCTTTTTCCTCGAGTTCACCCAAGATGAATCCTGTGGTAAGTGTGTTCCTTGCCGTGAAGGTACCAAGCGCATGCTTGAAATTCTCGAACGGATTACCAATGGCGAGGGAGTTGCCGGCGATATCGAGTTGCTGGAGGAATTGGCAGAGGTTATTTCGAGGACGTCATTATGCGGTTTGGGTCAAACGGCGCCGAACCCGGTATTAGCTACCTTGAAGTTCTTCCGCGATGAATATGAGGCTCATATTTATGAGAAGCGCTGTCCCGCTGGTGTTTGCCAGGCCCTGCTCTCATATGCGATTGTGGCGGAGAAATGTAAGGGATGTGGCCTTTGTAAGAAGGTATGTCCTGTTGATGCCATCAGTGGCGACTTGCGTCAACCCCATACTATCGATAAGGATAAATGCATCAAATGTGGCGCCTGTGTGGCAAAATGCCCATTTAAGGCTATCAGCCGCTAGGAAAGGAGAGTGTAAAGGGACATGGAACGTATCAAACTGACGATTGATAACAAACCTGTGGAAGTTGAGGCTGGCACGACTATTTTAGAAGCAGCCCAAAAAATCGGTGTTCATATCCCCACCCTTTGCTATCATCCCGAACTGCGGCTGGAAGGCGCCTGCCGCATTTGTGTGGTAGAAGTCGAAGGGTTGCGGAACTTAGTTGCCTCTTGCGTTTATCCGGTGGCCGACAACATGGTGGTTAAGACAAATTCGGAAAGTGTGCGTCGGGCTCGCAAGACGGTCTTAGAACTGCTCATAGCTAATCATCCGATGGATTGTTTAGTATGTAGCCGCCACGGCGAGTGTGAACTACAAGATTTGTCGCGGCAGCTAGGAATTCGTCAAGTGCGTTTCACCGGAGGAAAACGTGATATGGCGGTTGATGAAAGTAGTCATTCGATTGTGCGAGATCCTAATAAGTGCGTTCTGTGTGGTCGTTGTGTACGTGTTTGTGCTGAAACCCAGGCTGTGAGTGCTATTGGTGTTGCTAATCGAGGGTCCAGCAGCATCGTTACCACACCTTTTAACAAAGGCTTAGCCGATGGCCCTTGTGTCGGTTGCGGACAATGCATCAACGTTTGCCCGGTGGCAGCTCTACGCGAGAAAGACGATACCGAGCGGGTTTGGGGTGCCTTACACGATCCCCAGGCGCATGTAGTGGTGCAAGTAGCACCTGCTGTACGGGCAGCGTTAGGCGAGGAGTTCGGTATGCGTCCAGGCTCTTTAGTGACGGGCAAGACAGTGACTGCCTTGCGTCAACTGGGCTTTGACCAGATATTCGATACACAGTTTGCAGCCGATCTTACCATAATTGAAGAAGGTCACGAATTTATCCATCGGCTCAAGAATAACGTTAACTTGCCGCTGATTACCTCTTGTAGCCCGGGCTGGGTGGGCTATTGCGAACGTTTCTATCCAGAAATGTTGCCCCACGTATCCACCTGTAAGTCACCGCAACAGATGTTCGGCGTTTTGGCGAAGACCTACTATGCTGAGCGAGCAAACATTAATCCAGCTAATATTTTCTCGGTTTCTGTCATGCCCTGTACAGCTAAAAAGAGCGAGGCCGCCCGGGAAGAGATGCAGTCTAGTGGCTATCGTGATGTCGACGCCGTTATTACCACACGCGAGCTAGCCAGCATGATCCGAGAAGCTGGTATTGATTTTGCCAACTTACCTGATAGTGAATTTGAGCTGCCCATGGGCATGTCTACCGGAGCTGGTACCATTTTCGGCGTTACTGGCGGCGTTATGGAGGCGGCTTTGCGGACAGTTGCAGAAATCCTTGATGGTGAAGAACTTCCGAGTTTGGAGTTCCAGCAGGTACGAGGTTTCGCTGGTGTACGCGAAGCAACTATCCGGATTGCCGGCCAGCCCGTGCGCATAGCGATTGCTAATGGCTTGGCCCATGCCAAGCGCTTGCTGGATAGTATTAAGGCTGGAGAAGCCGAATACCACTTCATCGAGATTATGGGTTGTCCTGGCGGCTGTATCGGCGGTGGTGGCCAGCCCTTGTCTACTGATCCTGAGATCCGCATGCATCGAGCTGCCGCCCTATACCGACAAGATATGCTGAAGAAAGTGCGTAAGTCGCATGAGAATCCGGCAGTCAAGGAACTATATCGCAGTTTCTTAGGCGAGCCGAATGGCGAAAAGGCACATCAGTTGTTGCATACCCATTATCAAGCGCGTTCGCGATACTAAGGAGGAGGAACGGCAATGGATGAAAAGAAATGTGCTGGCTGCAGCTCGAATACGACGACAGACCCCCGCTATCAAGAGCTAGCCCAGGTTATCGAACAGTATCGGGATATGGAAGGTGCCTTGATCATGGTTCTGCATCGGGCACAAGAGATTTTCGGATATTTGCCGGAGGACGTGCAGAAGATTGTAGCCAAAGAACTCGATCTGCCCTTGTCCGAGGTCTATGGCGTAACCACTTTCTATTCTTACTTCTCTTTGAAACCCCGGGGCAAATATCGCATCGCAGTTTGCTTAGGTACTGCCTGCTATGTACGAGGCGCAGCGGAATTGGTCAGTGCCATTGAAAAAGAGCTTGGTATCAAGGTCAATGATACGACCGAAGATGCTCGCTTTACCTTGGAAGTTTCGCGGTGCATTGGTGCCTGTGGTCTAGCTCCAGTCATGACTATCAACGACGATGTCTATGGGCGTTTGACCCCAGACAAAATTCCCGAGATCTTGGCCAAATATGAATAGAAAGCGGAAGGCACTTGAGAGGGTTGGTATAATGCGCCAACCCTCTGCTTGGTTAACTGGCAATCATTATTGGTCCGCTCTATATTAACAGTTGAGCAGGGGTTGAAGGAGGTGCGCCCGTGCTGCAAATAAGGGTGTGTATCGGTAGTTCCTGTCACCTGAAAGGATCGTATGATGTGATTGAGGCTTTGCAGGCTGCTATCGCACAGCTTAGCCTCAGAGACAAGGTTGAACTAAAAGCAGGCTTTTGCTTGGGGCAATGCACCCACGGAGTTGCGGTGCAGGTGGGCGAACAGCTGGTGCTTGGTGTGCAACCGCAAGAAGTAGTAGAGCTACTGCAAAAATATGTCTTGCCGGAGGTGATACCCCCTGGCGGTTCTAAGAGTTAAAGCAGCCAACTGCAAGAACTGTTATAAGTGCGTGCGCTTATGCCCTGTCAAGGCGATTCAGGTAAAAGATAGTCAGGCGGTTGTGAACGCTGAGCGCTGTATCGCTTGTGGTACCTGCCTTTTGGTCTGTCCACAAGAGGCTAAAGAGATAATCAGCGATCGCTTGGCAGTTAAGAACATGCTGAAAGCCAAATCGCCTGTCTATGCTAGTATCGCACCAGCATTAGCAGCGTCTTGGCCGGGTGCGTCTTTAGGTCAGGTAATCACCGCCCTCAAACGCCTCGGCTTTGCGCATGTTAGTCAAACCTCCTTGGGGGCGGCGCTAGTTTCTAAGGCATACCAAAAAATCTTAGACAGGGGCCGTCTGCAGTCTAACCCATTGTTAACAACAGCGTGTCCAGCCTTTGTCAAACTGGTGGAGGGCTATTATCCCGATCTGGTGCCTTTCTTAGCCCCAGTGGCCTCCCCAATGATTGCGCATGCGCGCTTACTTAAGGCATATTACCCGGGTTGCCAGATTGTCTTTATCGGCCCTTGCTTAGCCAAGAAAGAAGAAGCTGCTCGCCCCGAGCATGCGGGCTTAGTCGATGCGGTACTCCTATATAGTGAAGTAGCAGAGTGGTTAGAAGAAGAAGGACTTAACCCGAGCCAATTGGCAGCGAGTACTTGGTGCGAGTTAGATCGGGAGTTAGCTGCCCTTTATCCGACTGCCGGAGGCTTGCTGCGTTATCTAGAACCGGGTGAGCAACTTGTCTTAGGAGCCAACGGGTTAGAACAGGTAATGGATATTTTGCACGGTATGCGAAAAGAGGGCTTAAGAGCCAGCTTGGTAGAATGTAACGCCTGTGTGGGCGGCTGTTTGGACGGGCCAGGTATGCCCCGCCAAGAGAGTTTAGCTAAAAGGAAGGAGCGGCTAGCCAACTTCCAAATGTCCCTACCAGCGCCTGGCTCCGCCGCGCCAACTTTCCCCCAGGTGTCGACTGCAGCAGACTTCAGGCCGGTTCCAATACAGACGGTTCCTCATACCGAAGCTGAGATTCTTGAGGTACTTAAACAAATAGGGAAAACAAGCCCGGAAGCTGAACTGAATTGCGGCGCCTGTGGCTACCCTACTTGTCGTGAGAAGGCGGCAGCCGTACTGGATGGCATGGCCGAGCTAGATATGTGTATGCCCTACATGCGTTCACGCGCTGAGTCATTGGCCAACCTAATTACCCAGTCGGCTCCGAGTGCGATTATCGTAGTCGACAAAGATTTGATTATTCAAGAGTTTAACCCGGCAGCAGAGCGTATGTTTGTGCGGAAAGCTGCATCTGTTATTGGATTGCCTGTCGGCCGCATCATGCCAGACGAAGATTTCCGCAAGGTGCGCGATAGCGGCGAATGGGTTGTCGGTAAAAGAGTTGTTTATCCAAAACTAGGCTTGGTCACTCTCCAAAATATCAATCCTACGCAATCACAGGATCTGATTATGGCGTTTATTGCTGATATCACCAAAATGGAAAAGCAGGAGCGCGAGCTTTCCACTGTGCGAGCCGAAACCTTGGAGAAGGCACAGGAGGTAATTGACAAACAAATGCGGGTGGCGCAAGAGATAGCCGGACTTTTGGGAGAGGTAACAGCCGACTCAAAAATGCTCTTGCTGCGGCTGATGAAGCTGGTGCAAGGAGATGATGACGGCAGATGAGCCTTTATGTTGAAACCTTTGTCCGCTGTCTCAACAAGTATGGAGAAGAATTATGCGGTGATTGCGTAGAAATAGCCAGAACGGCAGACTCGGTCATCGTGGTGTTAGCGGATGGTTTGGGCAGCGGAGTAAAGGCTAATATTTTAGCTACATTAACCACCAAAATTGCTAGCTCTATGCTAAAGCAAGGAGCAGAGGTGGATGAAGTGGTCTCAACTTTAGCTGCGACCTTGCCTGTTTGTCAGGTGCGGCAACTTGCCTACTCAACCTTTTTGATTCTGCAGATCTTTTTGCAGCAACGCGAAGCCTATTTAGTGGAATTTGATTGTCCAGAAACCATGCTTTGGCGCCAAGGGCGGATATCGGCTGTCCCTAAATCGGTGCGGGTAATCGAGGGACGCAAGCTGCAAGAGGCACGATTTCCTGTACAAGAAAACGACACGCTGTTCTTGATCTCTGACGGCGTGATTAATGCCGGCGTAGGAGGAATATTAAATTTGGGCTGGCAGTGGCATAATGTGGCCCATTACTTGGAGAAGGTTATGCAGCACGAAACTGATATGCCTAAAGTAGTCTCTCTTTTATCCGATGTTTGCGACAATCTGTATATGCGCAAACCCGGTGATGATACGACAGTGGTAGGGGTTAAGATTCGGCCGGTTCAGCATGTAACCCTATTTACTGGTCCACCGGCAGACCCGGCAAGAGATGAAGAGGTGGTGGCTAGGTTGTTAGCTGGCCCCGGGCTGAAGATCGTTTGCGGCGGCACAACGGCGCAGATTGTCAGTCGGGAAACGCAAAGACCCCTCTTGACTAGCCTGACTTATGCCAATGCCGCAGTGCCTCCTACAGCAACTATTCCTGGTATTGATCTTGTGACGGAAGGTGTGCTAACACTATCTAAGGCTTTGGAATTGATTAGATTTGCAAAAGCGAAAGACGCCTCCTACCGGGATATCGCTGAATTGAATCGGCAGGACGGTGCGTCGCGCTTGGCCCGTATCCTGCTTTGCGAGTGTACCCATTTACAGGTGTTGGTGGGGCAAGCTATCAATCCGGCTCATCAAAATCCAGGATTGCCCTTGAGTTTAGCATTAAAACTAAAAGTAGTAGACGATATTTGCCAGGAGCTAAAGGAGCTAGGAAAAGAAGTCTCTATTGCCTATTATTAGCATCCCTGCTTGGCCCTGCGCTCATGTGCGCACTGGTAGCCAGTGACGCGCACCGCCGCTTACATGTAGGCGCAGTCTTCCAACCCGATGATTGCAGACTCCCTCCCGGAGTTGACACGCGAAAGATAAAACGCCTAGATGCTACGGGGGGAGTGTTTTTTTTGTGTCAACCAGTGGCAAGTCATCTCGTTCTGCTATTTTGTAACGCAAAGCACGTGGCATTTGTTTTGCGCTTCTGCTAAAGTAGTCATTAGGTCTCTACAACAGCGTCCAACTATTATTGACATCTTTGGTGGAGGAACTAACTTGCTACAGTTTGCGTCATTCTACATACGGGTTAGTTCCCTTTGGCAGAAGGAGATGACAAATGCTCAAGTTCTTTTATGGCTTTAATTCATTATTGTCGTTGTTGATGACTACAGTGGTTATTTACTGGTTGGCAGTTAGCTTTTTTGGTCTAAAGACACCTGAACCGCGGCCCAAGCGAAAGCCTGAAAAGCGATTTTTGATCTTGGTACCAGCTCATGATGAAGAGGTAGTTATTGGAGCCTTGGTCGACAATTTAATGGGCCTCGATTATCCAAAAGAATTGTACGATGTATATGTAATCGCCGACAATTGCTCGGATAATACGGCCACTATTGCTCGCTCTCGTGGGGCAAAGGTGCTAGAACACTATTATGGAAAAGGTGAACCTAGAGGTAAACCGTACGCAATTGCGTGGGCGCTAAGGCAGATCGACCTTAACGAATACGACGGTGTAGCCTTTTTTGACGCTGACAATTTGGTGGAGCTCAATTTCTTAGCTGTGATGAACAACCACCTGCTGGCTGGAGATCGGTTAATGCAGTGTTATTTGGATACTAAGAATCCGAGAGATAATTGGGTTACACTGAGCTATGCTGCGGCCTACTATTACATGAACCGCGCTTGGCAGGTGGGCAAAACTAATTTGGGGCTACCCGTTTCTATAGGCGGCACCGGCTTTTGTGTAGACGCCAAACTTTTGCAGAAAATTGGCTGGAAGGCGCGTACCCTTACAGAGGATCTTGAGTTTCAAATGCAATGTCTGCTTTCTGGTGTGCGGGCCGTCTGGAGCCATGAAACGCGTATTTATGACGAAAAACCTTTGGATTTCAAAGCCTCCATCGTGCAAAGACTACGCTGGGCACGAGGGCATTGGCAGGTCTGTTTTCGTTACTTTCCTCGCTTGCTAAAGAGTTTTTTCCAGGAAGGTAATTTTGGCTACCTAGATGGGGCTATTTATCTGCTTAATTCGGCGCAAATAGTAGCTGCCCTCTATTTGACCATCTGTTCTGTTGTACAGACTTTACTTAATAACTTAGGTTACGCAGTTGCCTTTTTCCCACAGATCATGCCGGACTACGTGGTGTTACTACTGTTGGTTATCCAGTTTGTGTATATGTGGTGCTGCCTAAAGATGGATACCCAGCTGAGTGGCACCTTGCTAATCGTTTTCCCTGCGCTATTTTTTTATAATATCATTTACATGCCTCTGTTTGTGTGGGGCCTGTTTACCTGCAAAGACACCAACTGGCGGCGTACCGAGCATGTACGTAGCTTACAAGTGCATGAGGTTAGTAATCTTGGGAAATAGTTGTTGTTGTCTTTCCAGGCTGGCTGGTAGGAAAATACCGATGATTTGACGTATCTATAATAGGGTACGAAGATATCCGCGGGATGTGCGGTTTCTGCCTCAGAAGGAAAGGGGTGACAGCATGCAAGCGAAAGGCTTGGTTCTCGTCTATACAGGCGATGGTAAGGGTAAAACTACAGCTGCCATGGGCCTAGCTTTGAGGGCTGTAGGACATGACCAGCGTGTTCTAATCGTACAATTTATGAAAGGGCAGCCTACGGGTGAAGTAAGCGCCTTGCAGAGATTTTTACCGCAGGTTGATGTAATCCAATGCGGACGCGAGGTGTTTGTTGATATGGATAATCCCGAGGATATTGATATCCAATTGGCCCAGTCTGCCTTGGATCGGGTTTGTCAGGTTACCAGCCAGGGCGAATATGATCTAGTCATTTTGGACGAACTTAATGTAGCTATTGATTATGGTCTGGTACGAGAAAGTGACGTGCTAACCATGATCAAAAATAGGCAGCCGACAGTTACACTGGTTATCACCGGCCGGGGTGCTAGCCAGAAACTACAAGATATAGCTGATATGGTAAGTGAGGTCAGTGAAATAAAGCATCACTGGCGCCAAGGCATACAAGCGCAGCCAGGTATAGAGTATTAAAGCTAGCTTTTGGGAGGTCTAAGGTATGAACAGGCATGCACGACGTCGAGCCCAGCGCGAAGGCACTAAGGGAACGTCATGGGACTTAATCATTGCGGGTAGCATTGCCCTAGTGATCTTATTGATCTTTATCGGAAACTTCCTATTCCCCAATCTTAACTTGAGTTCGTACGCAGGAGCCAGCCCTCGCGTTTTACGGAAAATAGGTGACCGCGGTGTTCAACGCCTGGAAAATGATTGGCCAGAAATCAAGTCTTTTAGTTATGGCTACTATAGCAGTGACGAGGAGTGGCCTGGTTACCAGATAGAAAAGAAAGATGATACATGGTCCTTCACGAATATTAGTGATAAGAAGTCGATAGACTATGCTATCGGTAACCTGCCAGACTTCTACTACGATCTACCAAACCTACTAGAGGATCTGAAAGAGGCATTGCATTCACGCGACTTTGAGTTTCGCTTTCAGCAGACTAACGCCGGGTACAATGTTTTTGCTTTAGTTCGAGTAGAGGACGAGCAAAAGCAGGAACAATTTGTTCTCGGTTTCAATGAGGATCATAACCTCGACTTTATCACTTACTTTAACTCGATTGGAGAAGAACCTTTCGGTTATGCCTTTGCCGAACTTTATTGGCCCGACGACACGGTCGAGCCGTAGGCGGCAGATTCTTGTCGGCAAAAGTACAAAGCCCTAAGCCTGTCAACGCTTAGGGCTTTTATGGTCAATTGTTGGAGTGCCTATAATGAGTGCAAGAAAAGCACTAAGAACAAAATCGAAGGTGGAGGTTATAACGTGCAGCAAAAACAGAAATTGTATCACGCGGGGTGCGCTCTGCAACTGCTACGGCAGTTTGCCTGCGTGCCGAGTTTGGTGCCGGGCCAATGAAAACTGTTAAGACCGTATTTTTCGACTTAGACGGAACCCTGTGGCCTGCCCATAGTGTCGCCTTGCCCGCGTTTCAGTTGACATTGGCTCGTTTGCAGCAACCAGTTCCCAGTGATGATGTATTAATACGCACTTTAGGCTACCCCACTCACGAAATCTGGCAGCAACTTTTACCTACAGCCTCTGTTGCGGCTAGACAAGAGGCTGCTCGTATCATGGGCGAGATAGAACTAGAACTGCTAGCTGCAGGCCAGGGCGAAACTTTTCCAGGTGTGGAGTCGACTTTGAAACAGTTGCAGCAGGCAGGTATAGTTCTTTGTATTCTCAGTAATTGCGATGCCGACTACCTACAGGCTGTGCCCGATGCCTTAGGCATAGGTCATTACTTTCATAAGCGCTTTTGCGCAGCAGACTTTCCAGGATTGAGCAAATCCCAGATTTTGCGTCATGTGTTACCTGGCTTCGCAATACCAGCTGCCATGGTCGGCGACCGCTGGCACGATATGGAAGCTGGGTTAGCGAATAACCTACTCACCATCGGCTGTGCTTTTGGCCTTGGTTCAGCACAGGAGTTGGAAGCAGCCCACCATTGTATTGATAATTTTTCTGACTTAACTGAGCTATTCTTGGCTAGGGGCGAGACATTATCTGCTGGCGGCGGAACTAGAATAGAGGGAAGGAGTGTGACAAGATGACAAAAATCCAGCTCAAACCCCATACAGCTCTTTGTCCTGTGCCTGCAGTAATGGTTAGCTGCAGTAGCACCGACGGGAAGCCTAATATTATCACCATCGCTTGGGCGGGCACGGTTTGTTCAGCTCCACCTATGTTGGCTATTGCGGTGCGTCCCATACGCTATTCATATGAGCTTATTGCTACTAGCGGCGAATTTGTTGTCAATATTCCCTCCGAATCTTTAACCCAAGCGATGGACTACTGTGGCATGGTTAGCGGCAGAGATCATGACAAGTTTGCCGACTGCGGTCTAACGGCTGTTCCTAGTAGCCAACTAAAATGTGCTCCCCTGATAGCCGAATGTCCTATCAATTTAGAGTGTATTGTTGAAAAGGAATTAGAACTCGGCTCCCATTCGCTGTTCGTGGCCCGCATAGTGGCGGTGCAAGTTGATGCTAGCCTAGTGAATGAGCAACAACTTATAGACCATAGCTTGGCCCGCCCGGTTGCCTATGCGGGTAGCTCCTACTATGGTCTTGGAGAATATTTAGGCCGTTTTGGCTTTAGCAGGAAATAGCTTGCTCAGCCCCTCTGTGAAAGACCGACTATGCTTCTGCTGACACAGCAGTAGGCATCATGACTGCCTCGGTCATGCCATGAATAACAGGTTTGCTGAGGGGAACCACGGTAGCTAAGGCTCCAGAAAGCCGCACTTGCTCACCTATCAGAAAATAATAGGGGCAAAGGCGCATTTTGCCCTGAAAAGTGGCGATATTGTTGTTGGATGCGTCATAGTGGCGGACAGTCAATGGTTCTGAACTTTGATATTTTTGAATTATGTAAGGCTGCACATGACTCTGAGCTACATATCTATCTATAGCTTGCGCCCAACGTCCAGTTGTATAGTCCTTTCCCCGACTATAACCGTGTCCACCCCAAGCCAGTGGAGAAAATCCAGAAGGCTTTAGCACAAAGGAGCGTTGCCGTCGACTAGTTCGCTTGAGGCCAGCTAGTGATCCGCAAGGCCCGCCAGCAAAAGCTACAGCATCTCTGCAGAGCAACCAGGTTGGAGGCAAAAGTTGTTGCAGGTATGCCAAGGTTTCGTCTCCCAAAAGTTGTTGCCAATAGGGCTGTAGGTCAGGATGATGCAAAAAGGCGAACCACATTTTTTCTTCTAAGTGCGGTTTAGGTGGTGGTGTAATTTTGATCTTTTCTTGTGCGGCCAGATACAATAGGTCTTTCGCTCCAGGCACGTTATCCAGGTCGAACAGCTCAAAGAAACGATAGATTACATGCAGCCGGTGGCCTAACCAGCGTACTTGCCCGTTAGTAATCTGCAGTTGTTCGGGATCCAGGGTAGGAATATTGTAGCCTTGCTCACGCCATTGTCGTGAAAGCCAAGCTGTCTCAGCGTGGTAGCCGCCGCATTCTTGAGAAATGACGATCGCTATCTGCCCGTTGTCATTTGTTAATGTCAATAAGGCTGCAGCCATCGAAGAGGCTGTAGCAGCAGCGCCTAGCAAGGGCCAATCGGCATAGATCTGTTCAAAAAAGGCGAGCAACCCCATACTGCCTGGTACCGAATCTAGCTCGGCTGCTCGCCAACCCTGGGGTGTAAGGAGCAAGTCGGGTCGCATGATAAGTGGCGTTTGCCCACGAAAAGCTTTTAGTTGTGCCAATTCTATCAACCAGCCGGGCTTACCAGCATCAAGATAATGCGCAATAAAGGGGGGAGCCTCTCCCTCTCGACTAAGATAATAAAGGGCATCCATTGCACGATAAAAACTATACAGTTGTGTGCCCATGTATTTTATCTCGGCAGCTTGCTGCGGTGTAAGCTGGAAGGGCTCTGGGCTGATACGAAAAGGGGCGAAACGGGCATCAGGGTTGGGACGAGCTTGGTGACGTGTTATTTGGGCCTGCCCCAATGCTTCATCTATTCGGTGGCAGGCTGCAATGCAGTTCAATCGAATCACCCTTCCGTAGATAGTCTAATTACTTGTTACATGCTATGTTTAGCACCTATAAGTGGTGCTTGGCGACAGGCGGACTGCTGAAAAAGCCCTTTCATGTTGACGGAAGGCATGCAGTCGGTCGGTCGCTCATACACCTCGGCCGCAAGCGGCACGCACCCGAGCATGACCACAACCGACTGTGCCATTTTTCAGCAAAGCTCCCGAGCCGGTATGATTTGGCTGCAGCAGTGAGACATTAGTTACAGAGGCTACATAAGGGAGTGTAATGACTAATGGTTAACAATCATATTGTGGTTGCTCGCGTGCGTCGCTTGGAGCAGCGAGCCAATGAATTGCGTAGTAAGATAGGTAGTCAGCCGACTATAGCAACCGACGCCACACTATGGATGTCTAGTCTAGACATCATTGGTGAACTACTTAACGTCGTGCAAGATATGATCGGCGCACAAGATGTTGGCGCTAGCAAAGGGGCAGTAACTAATTCCATTGTACAGACCCAGTCGGCTTTTGACTTTGAGAAAATGGAACTGGCTTGTCCCGATTGCCATGCTGTTGTAGATGTGGCTTTCGATGCGATAGCAGATGCTGCAACTGCATGTCCTGTATGCGGCGCCAATATATTATTATCTAACCCGACTTAGTAAAAGGTAACAGGGGCTGCTCGCAGAAATAGAGCAGCTCCTTTTGCTGTCGACATTCTGTTTGTACATAATGAATTGGAGGGGTTGCATGGGGTGAGAATTGGATTAGCCTTAGGGGGCGGGTTTGCCCGGGGGATAGCTCACATTGGCGTCTTAAAGGCCCTAGAAGAGTTGGGTGTGCAGTTGTCGCTTATAGCCGGGACGAGTGCCGGCAGCATTATCGGTGCCCTGTTTGCCGCTGGTTATACAGTTAGCGAGCTAACGCATATAGCACGTCATACTACTTGGCGCGACTTGAGCCATCTTGTGGTTCCGAGACGCAGTGTACTTGGAGCTACTAGATTAGAGAAGAAGTTAGATGAATTCCTCGTCGGCAAGTCCTTCGCAGATCTAGACTTACCCTTCTTTGCAGTTTGTACCGACCTTTATAGCGCGGAAAAGGTAATACTGCGGTCTGGCCCAGTTGCGTCTGCAGTACGGGCGAGTTGCTCTGCCCCCGGGATTTTCCCTCCGGTTGAACGGGCTGGCAGGCTGTTGGTCGATGGGGGGATGATGGAAAACGTGCCTGTTATGACTGCTCGTGAGATGGGGGCCCAATATGCAATTGGCGTTGATCTGTACGCAAGTATTACGGCGCAGCGGCGCATAGGAGGAATAGTGGATGTGCTCTTGCGTTCTTTCGAGATTTCCCAGCGTCTACAGTGTCTGCCCCAATCCCAATCGGCAGATGTTTGCATCATGCCACAGTTGGCGGGCGAAAGCCTTGTTGACTTAAGTCGTACCGATCAATACATCGAGCGGGGCTATGAAGCCGCCATACTTCACCGGGATGACCTGTTGCGCCTAAAAGAGCTGGGCAAGCAGGGGCGTGGTAAGCTATCGCTATCAGACTAGGACAACGATTTTCCTTGGCTTGAAGGTGTGGGTGGCCAGTCCTCAGCGCTCAGAGGTCCTAGTGCCAACCAACTAAGATTGGCTGCGCTCTTGCACAAGATTGGCCTGTAACTAATCTATATTGGTCAAACGCATGTCTAAACGGCATGCGCTTTTTTTTGCTAATGCTCTGGATCTAGACGGCATAAACGGGGTGGACAGGCCATATGCATGTAGCAAATGGAGGTGAAGCGATGAACTCGTGGGACCAGCTGCTAGATTTGCTACCCGAAAAATGGCGCCAATGCTTATCGTTAACAGTCCCAGCTGTTTTGCAGCAGGTGCAAGAGTTGCGGGTGCGTCAAGGAAGGCCGATCTTAGCCTATGGTAGTTTGGGAGAATTGGTGCTAACTACTTCTGGCCTTTCACCCGCTTGGCAAGAAATTGTGGTGGCAGAACCTGAGCATGTACGCCATCTCTTGGCTACCATCAGCCAAAGCTCTATCTATGCCCTAGAAGAAGAACTGCGTTCAGGTTATGTCACTATAAGCGGAGGGCACCGAGTAGGCTTGAGTGGGCGGGCCGTAACGGAAAACGGGCGGGTGAGAACTCTAAAGTACATCTGCGGCTTCAACATTCGCATTGCTCGCCAAGTATTGGGATGTGCCCGAAGCTTGTTGCCTTACTTATTCGACCAAAGGGGCCGCTTACTTAGCACCTTGTTGGTAGCACCGCCACAAGGAGGGAAGACGACCATGCTACGCGACGTAACACGTAGCCTTAGCTATGGTGAAGGATGCTCGCGCGGTTACAAAATCGTGGTGGTGGACGAGCGTTCGGAGCTTGCTTCTTGCTATCAGGGTGTACCTCAACTCGATATCGGACCGCGTGCCGACGTCTTAGATGCTTGCCCTAAGGCAGAGGGGATGATGATGGCTTTGCGTTCGCTTGGCCCCGAGGTGTTGGTGACCGATGAAATAGGGCGACGAGAGGATGCTGAGGCTATAGAAGAAGCCTTACATTGTGGTGTCACGGTTATTGCCACCGCCCACGGCAGCAGTTGGGACGAACTTCTCCTGAGACCGGCTTTGCAGGAACTCTTATCACAAGGGTCCTTTGACCGCTATGTGTTTCTCAGCACCCGGCAAGGGCCGGGCACTATAGAGCTCGTGTTAGATAAAGCAAAGAACCCGGTTAGCGTCTAGAAGGAGGTGCTAGCATGCCCCTTTGGTTAGTTAAGCTCATTGCTAGTAGTTTAATTCTAGCAACTACCACCAAAATTGGGTTTGACGTTGCTCGCCGTTACCGTGAGCGCCCAGAACACTTGCGACAGCTACAATCGGTCCTGCAGGGCTTGGCTACGGAAATAGCATATGGAGCAACACCTTTGCCAGAGGCTTTTTCAAACCTAGCTTCTACTCATAGCCCTCCGGCCCAAGTGATGTTGCGAGCGGCAGCAACTAGTTTATCCCAGCCTGGTTGCACGGCGGCAATCGCCTGGCAGGTAGGCATTGATGCCTTGCTAAAGGTCTCTGCCATCACTGCTAGCGATCTAGCAATAGTGCAACAGTTGGGGGCGGTATTGGGATTGTCAGATCGCCGTGATCAAGAACGTCACTTACTCTTGGCAGTGCAACATTTGCAGCGCGAAGAAGCTCGGGCAGAACAAGAACGACAACAAAATGAAAGAATGTGGCGCTATCTAGGCGTACTATCAGGGCTCATGCTCGTCATAGTTTTAGTATAAGACAGGCCTATTGGTGGTTGGGGGAAGGGGGTAGTAACATGGGCATCAATTACTCAGTCATTCTCCAGGTTGCTGTGTTCGGTTTTGTAGTTGCTATATTGCACAAAATTCTCGAAAAGTCGGGGCGTGAGGAGTATGCTCAGGTCTTAGTGTTACTCGGTGTGATTGTGGTCATGTTTACTGTTATTCGCTGGATGAATGAGCTGTTTTTCACCATTCGAGCCATGTTCCAGTTTTAGCAGGTGAGGCTGGGATGGAAATCACAGCGATTGCCCTGTTGGCGGTTACAGCGACAGTCCTCCTGCTCATTCTCCGGCAAAGCCGGCCTGAGATGGCCTTGGTGCTTTCTATTTTGGTAGGAGCGATGATTTTTGCCGCGGCTGTACCCAAAATAGGCATGATTGTCGCCACGCTTAGCTCGATAGCGGCCAAGACCGATGTTGGCAGTTTGCATTTGGGTGCCTTGCTCAAAATTGTGGGAGTTGCGTACATAGCTGAGTTTGGAGCCCAAATTTGCCGAGATGCACAGGAGAGTGCCATCGCAAGTAAGGTTGAGCTGGCTGGGAAGGTAATTATCCTCACTCTGTCTATCCCGATAGTGTTGGTCATATTGGATTCGGTCCTGAAGCTGCTGCCATAGAGACAAGCGATGTTTTAGGAAGGGTGTAATAGAATGGCCCGCAAGTTATTTGTCTTAACCCTATTATTGTGCTTATTGTTACCATCAGTAGCCGAGGCTAGGACTGCCACAGAATCTGACCCTGTAGACCAAATAATTGAGCAGCAGTTACAAGCTGTCGATACATCTGATCTTGATAGCTATTTGAGGCAGTTGGAAGAAGAATACGCTGGCTTGCTGCCCGACTTGTCCTTAAGAAGCGTTCTTGACTCTATTAGAAAGCAAGACGGATTTTCCTTTACCCAGGTCTTTAGAGCTTTGCTCACACTGCTGTTTCGCGAATTAAGTGCTCAATCGGTGCTGCTCATTCGTCTCCTCGTTTTAGCTTTGCTTTGTGTCCTCTTACAACACTTGCACGAGGCTCTAGCAGGCGAGGTGGCCGATATAGCCTACCTGATTTGTTATTTAGTGATTATGGGATTTGCCCTGCAAAGCTTCGGGCGGGCTTTGGGCTTAACGAGAGACGCTCTTACGAATATGCTTAGTTTTGTGCACGCGCTATTTCCACTCTTGCTGACTGTCATTATGGCCGCTGGAAATATCAGCTCTGCAGCTTTATTTAACCCAGTCTTGATGTTGGTGCTAACAGCCATCAGTACGCTGATCGTCAACCTGGCTGTACCCCTTATCTTCTTTGCTGGAGTTCTGCTTTTGGCTAATAACCTCTCGCAAAATCTAAAAATATCCCGCTTTGCCTATTTGCTACGCGACATTGGTGCCGGTATTATGGGAGTTTTATTTATGGCATTCGTAGGTTTTAATATTGCCCAAGCTACCGTGGGGGCAGTAGCAGATGGTGTGGCTTTGCGGGCTGGCAAGTTTGCTGTGAAGACCTTTTTGCCGGTAGTAGGAAGCATGATAGCCGATGGTTACGAGACTATCGCCGGTTGTACCATTTTGCTCGGCAATACCCTTAGCTTTGTAGGGGCTGTTGGTGTCCTTCTTTACTGCGCTTTGCCTGCGATTCGTATCATTTCCCTATTCGCCATTTACCGGCTGGTTGCAGCTGTAATTCAACCTTTAGGTGGCGGCCTATTGTCTAATGCCCTTAACGAAATTTCCGGTATTTTTGCCTATTTTTTTGGTGCTCTCGCAGTCGTAGGTGTGATGTTATTCATCCTGATCACAGTTATTGTTGGCACTGGCAATAGCGCTCTCATGTTGCGATAAAGCTGTTGTGGAGGTAGGGGCTGATGTTGATAGCCGTTAGGCAATTCGTGCAAAGCATACTTGTAATCATCGTTTTAGCTGCCTTTTTGCAGATTATTTTACCGAGTGGTCGCATGCGCCGTTATGCGCAGCTAGCGCTAGCCCTGGTCATGATTTTGACTTTACTTCAGCCTATCGTTGCTCTCACACAAAGCTCTTGGGATCTCAATGAACTTTTGGGGCAAGCACAAATAGCGACTTCCTGGGCTGAACTAAGGGCTGGTAGCGAATTGCTGCAGCGACAAAATGATGCTGCCCTGGTGCAGGTTTATCGTTCTATCTTGTATCAACAGGTGCAAGACATCACTCGCCGAGAAGGAGAGCTGGAGCTGGAAGCATGTGAAGTGGAGTTGGTCGAAGACAGAGAAGCCGACGATTATGGTCGCATCATTCGACTCCATCTTGTCTGTCGAAGAACCCCGAATGCTGTTAAACCTGTGGCGAGCATACAATCAGTAGATGTGGGACATAAGACGCCCGGTGCACAGCCGGCAGAGACAGCATGGGCTGAAGCTAAGCAGGCCAGTATCCGACTGGCAATTGCCCGACATTTTTCGCTTGCTACAGAGCAAGTGTTAGTAACAATCAAGGGGGAGGGGTAAGTATGTTGAATAATTCCCAAAGGGTTCTTGATGGGCAATCTATGACCACTATCTGGGGACGCCTAGGTAATAATCGCTTTCTGCTAGTAGGTTTGATCGGGGTAGTGGCGTTACTCGCCATACAATTACTATGGCCAGGGCAACCTGCAACAATGCCTATTCCTAACGCTACTCCTGTCGGCGGGCAAGTTCAATCAGGCGATGCCATCTTAGAACAGATTACAGCCTACCGCCAGTCGCTAGAAGAACAACTGGCCGAACTTCTTTCAGGCATACAGGGGGTGGGTGAGGTTAGAGTGATGCTTTCCCTTGCCAGTGGCCCTGAAATAGTGCCGGCTATGAGTGTGCAAACGTCTCAGAGAACAACGGAAGAAAAAGATAGTAATGGAGGAACGCGAGTGATACAGGAAGATAGTAAGTCGAGCAACTTGCTTACTAATAGCAGCAATCAAATGATGCGAATACAGGAAAAACTACCCCCGATAAATGGGGTAGTCATCGTCGCCCAAGGTGCCGATCGGGCTGATGTTCGCTTAGAATTGACCCGAGCAGTGCAAACCATATGTAATGTGCCAGCTCATCTAGTTCAAGTCTTACCAGGTAAATGAGGTGAAAGTAATGGTCATTAATGGTAGGTCGGTAATCCTCAGCCTAACACTCCTAGTTTTTTTGGCTGTGTCAGGTTACTATCTTATGAACAGCTATTATTTACAGCTAGCAGACAATCCAGATGATGTTGTTCCAGTAGACGCGCCCATTCCTCCTGGGCTTATGCCCTCCGACCAGCCTGATTCAATCGGCAAGCTATCTAAAGACTTCTTTAACGAACATCGTTTAGAAAGAGACAAGCAACGCAGTTTGCAAATAGAACTTCTGCGAGAAATTATCAATAATGTTAATACTAATGATGCTGTCAGACAACAGGCACAAACCGAGTGGCTGATACTGACCCAAACTATGGAGAAAGAGATGGCGGTAGAAAAACTAGTAATGAGCAAGGGCTTTGCTGATGCCATCCTACTAATCAATAACGATATTGCCCACATAATTGTAAAAACCTCAGGTCTTAGTCAGGCGGAAGCAATTCAGATTACCGAGTTAGTTGCTAGCGCTTTAAATTTGGATGCGAGCTCGGTACGGGTGATCGAAAGAAGTTGAGAAGCGGAGTGCAATGAGGTCTGTCGCAGGAGCGAGGCCTCTTTTTTTGCATGTAGAGGTTAAATAGTGCCCTAAGGGAAAGATTGTGATGGTTAAGCACCTCTAGTATAATAGGGGTGGATTCTTTCTGGCTAACCTCATTTTCCCACGGATGTCGATTGGAGATAGAAAAGGAGGCAAACATAATGAGTAAGGGTAATACCTACGAAGAATATCGCGAAGCGGGGACCATTCGGATATCTGATGATGTTGTAGCGGTTATTGCTGGCCTTGCTGCTAGCGAAGTGGCTGGAGTGGCCGGTATGAGTGGTAGCGGAATTGCCGGCAGCGTGTCAGAGATGCTAGGTAAGAAAAACCTTTCTAAAGGTGTTAAGGTGCAGGTCGGTGACAAACAGGCTGCAGTCGATCTCAATATCATCATCGAGCACGGTGCTAGAATTCATGAGGTAGCCAAGGCGGTGCAGCAAAACGTTCGTAATGCTATTGCCAACATGACTGGTTTGCAGGTTGTAGAAGTTAACGTACATGTGCAAGGTGTCCATTTTGCTGTACAAAAAAGCGAGGAAGCAGGCAAGTCCAAATAGCTAGCCAGGGTACTCCCTCGGCAATTATTACCATAACCGTAGTCGCTCTCGGGTATGGCGTTTGTTCTCGTGTAGACGAGCTAGGTGGTTTGCGCGACTGGTGAGACGCTGGCGCCAAGACGACTAAACCGCCCCAGAGCGGTTTTTTATAAATTTCCATGTAAAGGAATGATGCCTAATGAGTCGTCGTTTGGCTCGCGAGGTTGCCTTACGCACCCTTTTTCAAATGGATATCGGACATATAACCAAAGAAGATGCCTTCAATTTTGCTCTGGAAACAACTCCGCTGTCAGAAGAACTGATTCCCTTTGCCGAAGATCTAGTCAATTTAGCTATAGAACACCAAGCTGAGAGTGACGCCATCATTAAGGCCAAAAGCGTTGACTGGAGTTTAGAGCGTTTGCCGCGCGTTGACCGCAGCATTCTACGTTTGGCTATTGGCGAAATGCTCGCCGAGATAGGCACACCTACAGGGGTAATTATCAATGAGGCAGTAGAGTTGGCTCATCGCTATGGTACCGAGGAGTCTGGTCGCTTTATAAATGGCCTCCTAGGAAACTTGGCGCGGGATGGTTAATATGGGTCAATTTTTGTACATAGGCGTTGATACTAGTTGTTATACAACCTCCCTGGCTGTGCTTGATGAAGATGGCAGGCTTATGGCAGATAAGCGTATAGTCTTACCTGTCGCCTTAGGCGAGCATGGTCTCAGGCAAAGGGATGGGGTTTTTTATCACGTTCGCAACCTAACGCAACTGTTGGAGCAGGCGGATCTGCCCGAGGGGCAGATTAAAGCCGTTGGTGTTAGCTCTCAGCCCAGACCTGTGGAGGGTTCTTACATGCCGGTGTTTCTTGCTGGTGTGGCTGTGGCTATGGGCATGACTGCGGCGAGCCGAGCTCCACTTTTTCAATTTTCACATCAAGAAGGGCACATTGCTGCCGGCATTGATTTGGCCCGGCTTCATATGCCTTTTTTGGCGGTGCACTTGTCTGGAGGCACCACCGAGGCCTTGCGTGTTACCCCGAAGGCTGGAGTCGGTTTTGACATCGACCTCTTAGCAGCAACTAGTGACCTCAGTGCCGGGCAAATGATCGATCGCGTGGGCGTAGCTTTAGGTTTACCCTTTCCTGCCGGACCTCACCTGGAACGTTTGGCACTCGGGGCGACGGGCCGCTTATCCTTGGCTTCTGCTCCGGCCCGGGTCGGCTTTAGCTTTTCGGGCCCATGTAGTGCTGCTTTGCGTCTAGTGGAACAGGGAGAAGATGCGGCAGAAATTGCCTTTGCAACTTTGCGGGTAGTGGCAAACTCTTTGGAAAAAGTATTACGCGCTATAGTAGAGGAAGAAGGACTCCGCCAGGTATTGATGGTAGGGGGCGTGATGAGTAATCAGCTTATTCGCCGCCGCCTATCACATCGCTTACAGGGGTTTTTGACCTTGGAATTTATTGAGCCACACTTATGTACAGATAACGCGGTTGGTGTGGCAAAGTTAGCCCGGGAGAAGTTTTTGCGGCAGGGTGGTGGGGAAAGGTTTTGATTAAAGTTTTTTCTGTAAGCCAGATTACGAGATACTTGCGAGCTTTGTTAGACGGGGATGAGGTCTTGGCCAAGGTGTTAATCCAAGGCGAAATATCCAACTTTAAGCACCATAGCTCTGGTCATATGTACTTCACTCTGAAAGACGCAAAAAGTTGCATTCGGTCAGTCATGTTTCGCAGCCGTGCTAGCGGCTTGCAGTTTATACCCCAGGATGGCATGCAGGTAATCGCCCAAGGCAACATTAGCGTTTACGAACGCGACGGGCAATATCAGCTCTACGTAAATAGTATGCGGCCGGCCGGCCAGGGGCAATTACACCTGGCTTTCTTAGAGTTAAAAGAGAAATTAGAGCGCGAAGGGCTCTTTGCGGCTGCGCACAAACAAGCGCTACCATTTTTGCCTCGGGTGATAGGAATTGCGACGTCTCCCACTGGGGCCGCCTTACAGGATATGTTGACAGTAATTAGGCGTCGCTTCCCGCGAGCCCAAATCCTGCTGGCACCGGTTGTTGTCCAGGGTGCAGAGGCTCCACCAAGTATTGTGCGAGCCCTACAATACCTGGGTGCTGTTCCAGAAGTGGATGTAATCATTTTGGGGCGGGGCGGAGGTTCTATTGAGGAATTATGGGCATTTAACGATGAACGAGTCGCCCGCGCTATTTATGCCTGCCCTAAACCTGTTGTTTCTGCTGTCGGTCATGAAACCGATTTTACCATTGCCGATTTTGTTGCTGACTTGCGGGCGCCTACGCCTAGCGCTGCGGCCGAAGCCGTGGTGCCTGTTCTAAATGAGTTGGAGGCTGGCTTAAAAGCTTTAGAGCAACGCTTAATCGGAGCTACATATAACCTGGTGTTACGTAAATGGCAGGCTGCTCAAGCCTTGAGTGCACGCCTAGCTTTGCACCACCCGGAGCGTACTATAAGTAACTTGACGCAGACTCTTGATTCTTTAGAGACCCGAATGATTAACGCTATGAATAAGCAGTTAACGCATGCTTCACACCAGCTACAAGCTAACGCTAGCAAATTACAGGCCTTGAGCCCCCTGGCTGTCTTAGCTCGAGGGTATAGCATTGTTTTGAATCGGCAGGAGGAAGTGATCCGAGCTGCAGATGCTGTTCAGGTCGGAGACCAGTTGGAAATTGTTTTAGCAAAAGGACGTATTCATAGTCAAGTAATATCCACAGGGGGGATTTAAGATGTCACTGCCCGAGCCAGAGAAGACAACTCCTAGCTTTGAAGAATGTTTGCAGCGTGTGCAGGCGGTAGTAGAACAACTTGAGGCAGGGAACCTTTCCTTAGAGGAGTCGCTCAAGATATTTGCCGAGGGCATTGAAATGGTGCGACAATGCCAACAACATCTTCAGGCTGCTGAGGAAAAAATCGAAATACTATTGCCCGATTCTAATGACCAGCTCACACGCCAACCTTTTAAACAGCTGGGGGGCTCTGAAGTTGGGTTTTGATTTAGATAGCTATCTTCGTCAGCAAGCTGCTGTGGTCAATGCTGCTCTCGAACGCTACTTGCCTGCAGCAGAACAACAACCTACCCAGTTGCATACCGCTATGCGTTATAGCGTGATGGCGGGGGGGAAGCGATTGCGCCCCATATTGGTTTTGGCTGCAGCTCAGGCTATAGCCGGCGAACCGCTGGCCGCAGCCTTACCGGCGGCTTGCGCCCTCGAGTGTATCCATACCTATTCATTGATTCATGATGACCTACCTGCCATGGACAATGACGACTACCGCCGGGGCATGGCTACAAATCATAAAGTATTCGGTGAGGGCTTAGCTATCCTTGCTGGCGATGCTCTACTTACCTTAGGTTTTGAAATTTTGACGCAGCATTTAGAGGGATTTTCCGCCGCATGTAAATTGCAGGTTATTGGCGAGATTGCCTGTGCCGCCGGCTCCCAGGGTATGGTGGGCGGTCAAAGTGTCGATATCCTTTGGGAAAAGGGGCAAGCTCGGGATGGTGAACCGACTGCTGCCTTAGAATATATTCATACCCACAAGACGGGTGCCCTTATTGTGGCTAGTGTACGCACTGGCGCTCTTTTAGCCGGTGCCTCGTCTTCCCAGCTGCAAGCCCTGACCCAGTATGCAAAATGCTTTGGGCTGGCTTTTCAGATTACAGATGATCTGTTGGACGTCTTTGGAGATGAAGCTAAAGTAGGTAAACGGCTGCAGAAAGATGCTTTGCTAGGGAAACTCACCTATCCGGCAGTGTATGGCGTCACAGAAGCCCAGGAGGAGGCGCAACGTTTGGTGGCGGCGGCGGTAGCATCTCTAGCTTCCTGGGGTGAGGAGGCTACCCCTCTGCGAGCTTTGGCCGAGTATCTCGTGCAGCGGGAATACTAGACAAAAGATATGTTGGGGGGCTATGGCGTGCGCGAGAGTTTTCTTAACATCGCACATAATGAAGTGCTGCAAGCTGCTTTCTTAGCTTGGCTCATAGCTCAGGGGGCCAAGACCTTACTGGCTTGGCATGCTACAGGTCGTTTCAGCCTAGAGCGATTAGTTGGCTCTGGCGGCATGCCTAGTTCCCATTCGGCATTGGTAGTCGCCCTTACCACAGGTGTTGGCTTGCGGGAGGGCTGGGGGTCAACGCTTACTGCCATTACTGTGGTTTTCTCAGCAATCGTTATGTATGATGCTGCTGGTGTACGACGTGCTGCAGGTAAGCAAGCTCGTGTACTCAATAAGATTGTAAGTGAATTGGCCGCCAATAAGCCTGTCCGCGAGGAACGTTTAAAGGAGCTTTTAGGCCATACCCCCTTCGAAGTAATTGTCGGTGCACTGCTCGGTGTAGCTGTTGCGCTGTGGCGGATGTGCTAACATGGCGACAGGAAAGGTTTGGTGGTAGAAATGTCCGCAATATTACCGAGTATAAGATCGCCCCGAGATCTCAAGCGCTTATCTGCTATAGAGTTGAAGACTCTAGCACGCGAGTTGCGTGAAGAAATTGTGCGTGTGGTGGCCAAGAATGGGGGGCACTTGGCCTCTAACTTAGGGGTAGTAGAATTGACATTGGCCTTACATCTAACGTTCGATTTTTCCATCGATCGTTTAATTTGGGATGTAGGACACCAAACATATGTTCATAAGTTGGTTACCGGACGTCAACGCCTATTTCCTACTTTGCGACAGTTCGGTGGCTTGTCGGGCTTCCCCAAGCCTGAAGAAAGCGAATATGATCATTTTGTGGCCGGTCATAGTAGTACTTCCATTTCAGCGGCTGTCGGTATGGCACAAGTTCGCGATTTGAAAGGCGAGGAGCATCATGTGGTGGCTGTAATTGGTGATGGTGCTCTTACCGGAGGGATGGCCTGGGAGGCTCTTAACCATGCTGGAGATTCTGGCAGTCATTTGATTGTTGTGCTCAACGACAACGAAATGTCCATTGCTCGCAACGTGGGTGCTCTATCTACCTATTTGGCTCGGGCTCGCACTGCCCCTAGTTATCTGCGCACCAAGGCAGATATCGAAGCCTGGTTACAGCGGGTGCCGGTGGTAGGGGAACGACTAGCAGACGTGAGTGAGCGCCTCAAGGACAGTTTTAAATATTTCTTAGTGCCCGGTGTGCTTTTCGAAGAATTGGGTTTTACTTACTTGGGCCCGGTTGATGGTCATAATCTCGCTGCCTTACGCGATATGTTGACACTAGCCAAGGCAACGTCTGGGCCGGTGTTAGTCCACTGTCATACCGAGAAGGGTAAAGGCTATCGACCAGCAGCTGTCAATCCAGACCGCTTCCATGGTCTGGGAGCCTTTAACCCGAGAACAGGCGAACCTATAGCTGTTTCCCAGACACAGACTTATACAGATGTGTTTGCGCGTACCCTGGTCGAACTGGCCAAACAAGATGAAAAAATCGTGGCAATCACAGCCGCAATGCCCGATGGTACCGGGCTGCAAGAGTTTAGTAAGTTGTTCCCCCGGCGATTTTTTGATGTTGGCATTGCCGAGCAGCATGCGGTTACTATGGCGGCGGGCGTGGCAGCCAGTGGCTATCGGCCTGTTTTTGCTGTATATTCGACATTCTTGCAGCGTGCCTATGACCAAATAATTCATGACGTCTGTTTGCCGCGTTTGCCAGTCGTATTTGCTATCGATCGTGGAGGATTGGTTGGAGCAGATGGGGAAACCCACCAAGGCGTTTTTGATATGGCCATGCTACGCCAGATTCCTAATATGACGGTAATGTTACCACGGCAGGCACAGGATCTCGTAGATCTCCTGGCTGTGGCTTGTCAAATGGAGGGGCCGGTAGCTATACGCTACCCCCGTGGCGCTACCGATGGGCAGAAGCTACGGCCGCCGCAGCCTGTCAACATCGGACGTTCCCTCTGTCTGCAAGCAGGCGAACAAGTTCTGCTGGTCAACTGCGGGACTATTTGGGATGTAACAAAGGATGTAATTGCGCAATTGACTCGAGCAGGTATCACCCCGACGGTATATGATTTGCGTTGGCTCAAGCCCCTCGACCCTGCAATAGTTCGGGCTATGGCTCGGCACCAATTGACAGTAGTCTTGGAGGAGGGTATTACGGCAGGTGGCTGTGGTTCTGCTTTACTCGAGGCAGCCAGTGCCGCGCAAATTCAACCTTCTGTGATGCTATTTGGCATACCTGATCAGTTTGTGCCTCATGGTAGCCGCCAGGAATTACTCCAGTCTCTCGGATTGACAGGCGAGACTATCGCAACTCGAATATTAGATAAGGTGGCGAAAATGTAAGTATGGCAGCGAAGGAACGGTTAGATGTTTTGTTAGTTAGGCAAGGGCACTTCCTTACGCGGCAGAAAGCACAGGCAGCTATTATGGCGGGCATAGTGTTTGTTGATGGTCAGCGCATCGACAAAGCGGGTGTCAAGATAGAACCAAATAGCGATATTCAAGTGCGCGGGCAGCGGCAACCTTATGTCAGCCGCGGCGGGTTGAAGCTGGAGAAAGCTATTAAAGAATTAGGTTTCGACCCTGCAGGCAAGATCCTATTAGATATTGGTGCTTCAACGGGAGGTTTTACTGATTGTGCCCTTCAGCATGGTGCCAAGAGGGTTTATGCTATCGACGTAGGTTATAATCAATTGGCCTGGAGCTTGAGACAAGATGAGCGCGTGGTAGTGATGGAACGCACTAATGCTCGTTATCTTACCGTTGAGGACCTGCCGGAACTAGCTGATGCGGCTACAATAGATGTGTCTTTCATCTCACTAGCCTTGATTCTACCGGCAACAATACCGCTCTTGCATGCCGATGCAGACATCGTAGCCTTAATAAAGCCGCAGTTTGAAGCTGGCCGCGAGCAAGTCGGTAAACGGGGCGTCGTAAGAGATGAGATAGCGCACAGACAGGTGTTAAAACAAGTTTTGGCGTTAGCCCAAGAGCTCGGCCTCGGGCTGTTGGGGCTAACCTTTTCACCCATAACTGGCCCAGAAGGAAACATTGAGTTTTTGGCCCGTTGGCAGAAAGGGGCCCAAGGGCGCATAGGAGAGGAGCAAATAGCGTCCCTAGTGCAACAGGCCCATTTGAGTTTGCGGGCTAAATAGCAGGTTTTGCATAACTCGATGGCGAAATTAGCAGTAAAGGGGGAAGTAAATGATGCGAATTGGGCTGATCCCTCATCTGCACAAGCCAATGGCCTTGTCGGCGTGTCGGGACCTTGCGATTTGGTTAGAAGCGAGGAACATAAAACCTCGACTAACCCATGAGGCAGCAGTTCTCCTCGGGCGCGAAGATCTGGCAACGACAAAAGAGCAAATGGCACAAGAATGCAGGTTTATCATCGTTTTTGGCGGAGACGGTACCCTGTTAAGTGTTATTCGCAGCAAGCCCTTGTGGGGCGTTCCGGTGCTAGGTATTAATTTAGGCAAATTAGGCTTCCTGACAGAAATCGAGCTGAAAGACTTGTTTACCGGCGTCGATAGGGTGTTGCAGGGGGAGTTGTCGATACAAGAGCGTATGATGCTGCAAGCTAAGATTTTGCAGGATGGGAACCTTAGAAAAAAGTTAGTTGCCTTAAACGACGTTGTCGTCAGCAAAGGTTCTTTTAGTCGCATGCTGCGCCTGGATATTTCGGTGGATAAGGTAGCGTTAGATACTTTGCCTTGCGACGGTGTGATCATAGCTACACCAACCGGATCAACGGCTTATAGCTTGTCGGCAGGCGGCCCGATCGTTGACCCCAATGTCAGCGCTATACTGGTCACGCCTATTTGTGCCCATAGTTTACACACACGCCCCATGGTTATTGCTCCCGAAAGTAAGATAGAAATAAGTGTTCGTACCGAGTGTGATGATATCCGATTGACTATTGATGGGCAAGCGTCTTGCAAGCTGAGTCCCTTAGACACGGTTGTTGTCGACCGGGCACCAATAGTAGCTCGCTTCCTTAAATTGCATTCATGCAACTTCTATGACGTGCTGCGTCAAAAGTTGGGTGGTGCCCCACATTATAGCGAGTGAGGGAAAGCTCAATGTTAGTGAAATTAGTAGTAGAAAATCTCGCATTAATTGATTATCTTGACTTAGATTTTAAGCCCGGATTAGTAGTGTTATCAGGGGAGACCGGAGCTGGTAAATCCCTCGTTTTGGATGCCCTCTCGTTGATACTTGGCTATCGGGCTTCCACTGATTTGATTCGGCACGGGGCTGATAGGGCGATGGTACAAGCTATTTTTGAAGTTGAAACCCTTCCCCCAGAGTATGCTGATTTGGTCGAAGATGGGCAGTTGATTATTGCCCGCGAGCTTAATCAAAACGGGCGTAGCGTAGCGCGGATTAATGGCCAGTTGGTTACGGCCAGCACTCTGCGCGGTCTAGGTCAGATTTTAGTTGATTTGCATGGGCAGCACGAACATCAGTCCTTGCTGCAAGTGGAAAAACATCGTTCCGTATTGGATCAGTTCGCTGGTTCGGAGACCTTGGCTTTGTTAGAGGAAACGGCTCGCTTGGCTGCCTTCTTTGGGGAAAACGAAAGAAAACTACGAGAGCTAGTGGGAGATGAGAGCGAGCAGCAACGCCGTTTAGATATGTTGCGTTTTCAACACGAAGAGATTGCAGCAGCTGCCCTAAGGGCTGATGAAGAAGAAGAATTGCTAGCTACTCGGCAACGCTTAGCTAACTACGAGCGCCTGCATTTCGCTGTCGGCAAAGCTTATGAATTGCTCTACCAAGGATGCGATAGACTACCTGCTGTTTGTGATCAGCTTGGGGAAGCCGTTGCCGAATTAACCCAAGTGGAACGTTTTGATTCTGACTTATGTGTATGGATTGAAACCTTGCAAGACGCACTTTACAGTATTGAAGATGTGGCCCGTAGTTTGCGTCAGTATCGAGATAACTTGACTTATGATGGCGGCACTTTACAGGCAGTGGAATACCGCCTCGACCTGCTAACACGACTCAAACGCAAGTATGCTGACACAATTGCCGGGATAATCGCCTATGGAGAGAAAGTTGCTGCTGAGATTAGGCAGATTGAAAACAGCGCCGAGTTAATTGCCAGTTTGCAGCAGGAACAGGCTGAAATCGTCAAAAAATACCAGCTTGTTGCCGATAAACTGACAGCGAAACGGCAGGCCGCTGCCCAAGAGTTGCAAAGGCAAGTGGCCAAACAGTTGGCTGATTTAGGCCTCAGGCACGCTGTCTTAGAAGCCCAGGTGCGACCGATGGCAGATAAAAAGCCACGTCGCCTCGGGCAGGATGTAGTTGAATTTATGTTTAACGCCAATCCAGGCGAAGCACCAAAACCCCTGGCCAAAGTAATTTCTGGTGGTGAGATGTCACGGGTAATGTTAGCGCTAAAAACGCTGCTCGCACGACATGATGTGGTCGAGACCCTTATCTTTGACGAGATTGATGCTGGTCTCGGTGGTAGACTAGCTTTGGCCGTAGGTCAAAAACTCCGAGAGTTAGCGACCACTCGGCAAGTGATTTGCATTTCCCATTTGGCTAGCATTGCTGCTATGGCTGACCAACACGTGTTAATTCGTAAAGAGGTGCAAGAAGGGGCAACTTATACTAGAGTTAAGGTCTTGGAAGAAGAAGAACGTGTGGCAGAAATTGCTCGCATGCTTGATGGGCAAGTTAGCGAGATATCCCTCGAGCATGCCCGCGAACTGCTACAACTAGTTCATGCCAAATAAGTTAAATCGAACATGAACTTTTTTCATATACACTGCAATATTTAACAAATAAGTAAAATAATCTGATTGAGTTATGTAAATTAATTAGTATATGTTTTTGGAGCTGCGGACATCTTAAAGACAGAACTCGAGTCTGGCTTGCCGCAGTTCTTTTGTTTTTTATGGAACGGAGGCAGCCTCTTTTTAGGAGGAGGTTCGTAGTGGATGAGCAGAAAACAGCAGGTCGGGATCATCGTAGCTCTCTGTCTCGTAGCTATATGCTGTTCGCCGGGATTTCGCGTATGGGCTACCTTTCCTAGTGAACTGCGCATTGTAGCCGGGTCTCCCCACGAATTACAACTGCCTTTACCGTTTCGGTTAAGCGTGACTGCCGACAAAACGGGTCTGATAATTAATAATAGGCCCATCACCCCAGATCAAGTCTTGCTGGAGCAGGGACGTTTAGCATTGCTTTCTCAAAAACCGGGCGATGTCAAGTTGCGTTTTCGTCTATTTGGTATATTGCCTCTTGGTAAGTTGAAAGTTAACGTTGTGCCACCAGTTCAGGTCACTCCTTCTGGCCACTCTATCGGTGTGACCATTCGAGCCACAACCATGGTGGTAGGACATGGTACGATCAAGACAGCGCAAGGAAACGTGCAGCCGAGCAGGGATGCCGGCCTCAAGTTGGGTGATCTATTAACGGGTATCAATGGACTGTCTAACCCAACAGTGGCACAAGTAGCGCGAGAAGTGGAGCGAGCTGGGCGTGCAGGTCAAGAAGTTGTGCTAACCATTAAGCGTAATGGACTGCAGCAGCAGGTAACAATCCCACCTGTGTTTTGTCAAGAGACGAAGCAGTGGCGTATCGGTCTTTATGTTCGCGATGATGCCGCCGGAGTAGGAACACTTACTTTCGTTGATAAAGAGAGTCAAATCTTTGGTGCTCTCGGTCATATCATCGCCGACCTGGAGACAAACCAGGCACTAGAAGTGCGTGAGGGCAAGATTGTGCGTTCTCGCGTAACAGCAATTGATCAAGGTCGCAGTGGCCATCCGGGGGAAAAGCGTAGTGTAATCGTGGATGAAGACAGGGTTCTGGGCTGTTTTAATACTAATACGGGGATCGGTATTTTCGGTGAAATTATCGAAGATATCACAGCTGATTGCGAAGAAGTGCCGGTAGCCTTGGTCGATGAAGTCGTTCCCGGGAAGGCAGAAATTTTGACTGTTATCGATGGCGAAAAGGTTGAAAGGTTCGAAGTCGAGATTGTGCGCGTGATTAAGCAATATACTCCTAGTGGTAAAGGGCTCGTAATACGAGTTACCGATCCGGTTTTACTCGAGAAGACCGGAGGTATTGTGCAAGGGATGTCGGGTAGTCCCATTTTGCAAAACAATCGCTTAGTAGGGGCCGTAACGCATGTTTTTGTCAACAAGCCTGATACGGGCTATGGTGTCTTCGCCGAGTGGATGGTGCGCGAATCTGGGCTGCTGGAAAAGCGCCAGCAGTTGGCTCCTACATTCTTTTATCGGCGTTACTTACGCCAGGCAGCCGGGCTGTAAAAGCCTTGAAGTTCTTTGCCTCCTTATTTGCCGCTGGCGTTTGCGGTCATCCTCGCACGCAGGTAGTAGCGACTGTAGGTAAGAGCTTTGCCAAGGGGAGCGGCCGCTGGCTGCTCTCCTTGGCTCCTTCACTCTTTTCATTATGACTCTCAATGCGCTTTACCCCTAACGGGCCTTTTTTATTATTGTTTTTTTTAAGGCAGAAGAATCTAATTTTTGCAGGAGGGTACCCCGTGAGTGTCGAATAGAACAGTTGTCGGCAGTATGCAGAAAGGGGCGATTGTGTGGGAGATTCAAACCGGATCAGAGTTCTTATTATCGATGATAATCGTGACTTCACCAAAATGGTGGAGGAGTTTTTATCTAAGCAAGCCGACTTTGAGGTGGTGGGAGTTGGCTTTAATGGGTCCGAAGCATTAGAACTGGTGCAAACAACTAAGGCCGACGTCATGTTGTTAGATATAATTATGCCGCATCTTGATGGAATTGCTGTGCTAGAGCGCCTAGCTGGCATGGAAGGACCTAAACCTAAGGTAATAATGCTTACGGCGCTAGGGCAAGAGCAAATGACGCGGCGGGTCGTTGAGTTGGGCGCCAGCTACTATGTACTTAAACCCTTTAACCTAGAAACTTTGGCAACGCGCATCAGACAATTAGTTAATAACGAGCCGCTGGCAGTGGTAGCGACAAGTAATGTGCAGAAATCTGACAACTTAGAAGTTAGAGTCAGTAATTTCTTGCATGAGTTAGGCATACCAGCTAATATTAGAGGCTACGTTTATTTACGGAAGGCGATTAGCTTGGTCACCGAAGATAACGAACTAATCAATGGGGTGACCAAGATTCTTTATCCGAAAGTAGCGGCGGAGTTCAAGACTACCCCGAGTCGGGTGGAAAGAGCTATACGCCATGCCATCGAGGTTGCCTGGGGAAGGGGGAATATAGAAGCTATCAACCGCACTTTTGGCTTTACAGTGGATACTAGGCGAGGGAAGCCTACCAATTCTGAGTTTATCGCGATGGTTGCGGATCTGATGCGGCTGGAAAGATCATCGTAAAGTGTAAGCTAAAGTATAAGCCTGTAATAAACTCCGCACAGGAGCTTATTATTTTTTTGACTAGCGTTACTGAAGATTGACACTTGTTTAGCAAAAAGGAGGAGCTTTGTGTCGGCGAGAGCTCAATTGCTGATTGTCAATCCGGGCTCTACTTCCACCCGTGTAGCGCTTTTTCAAGAAACAGAACTCATCACTAGCATTACTATTACCCACCCGACATCTGAAATTCAACAGCTCACCGGAATTGACGCTCAGTATCAATACCGTTTGCGACAGATAGAAGCCTTTCTCAAACAAACTGGTATGCCCCTGCTGGCAGCCGTTGTAGGGAGGGGAGGACTGTTAAGCCCAGTGCCCAGCGGCACTTATCTAGTGGATGACAAGATGCTTTATGACTTACAACAAGGGGTGTACGGGCAGCACGCTTCTAATCTTGGCGGAATTTTGGCCCGCGGTCTGGCTGATCCGCGACAGATTCCAGCCTATGTAGTAGACCCTGTGTCTGTAGATGAATTTGTGCCAGAAGCCCGCCTTTCTGGTCTGCCTCAAGTAGCTAGGCGCTCTTTAGGTCATGCCTTAAACATGCGCGCTGTTGCCCAGTACTTAGCTAGCAAGCAGGGTAGGTTGCTAGCTGAGGTCAATTACATTGTAGCCCATTTAGGTGGCGGTATATCGATTGCTCCCATAGCTGGGGGACGTATCCTAGATTGCAATGACGCCAATCAAGCTGGGCCTTTTTCAGCCGAGAGAGCTGGTAGCTTGCCTGCCGGAGAAATTATTAGACTGTCTTATTCTGGCAAGTATACTTTGGCTCAG
>JAAYHE010000080.1 GCA_012735505.1 Bacillota bacterium | reverse complement strand
CGGAGGAGCCTTCCTAAGTAGGTAATACTCGAACGCGTGATCTCGAGCAAGGTTGCCAACAAAAAGTACCGAAGCAGTTCGCTTAAGTCGCGCTTGATGACAGCGTCCACCATGAGCCGCAGGAAATGCCCAGTGAGAATCAAGGCAAACGAATTAAAGGTGTTGCAGGCTAAGGCAGCAACCAACCGCCAACGGTTAGGAAACAGACGAATGGCATCAACTACTGATAAAGCATCTTTTGACTTCACGTTACACCTCCTCCGCTTCTTTATGTTCAATTCTTATTCTGAAACCCCTTTATTTATCTGATAGTTTTTTCTATTCGATAATTCCGACTTGCGGAAATCAATTAGTAGTCAATACTGTTTCGGTTGGCTAACCGAGCTAGGCGTAGATAAGACGAACATGTAGAGTTGTAAAGGGTGCTCCAGGTATTGGGGTAGGGCAGAGGGCTGTGCTACACTAAGGAAGGAAATAGAGCCTGCGACTTTAGAAAGAAGCAAGTAGATAATTGTTAGGCAAGCATCACATCATTACCCGCAACGCCTGCGGCGTTGCTAGAAGGAGTGTACTTAGATTATGCAGACTAGTTTGTGGCAGCGCTTTGGCGTTCAGCCCGATTTGGTAGCTTTAGCAGATAAAATTGAAACCGAGATATTACCCATACGCCAGGAAATTGAGGCTATCGTTGCCCATAACCAGATGCGGGTGGTTGCCGCTTTGCAAAATCAGCATTTGTCCGACTGGCACCTAAATGGCTCCACCGGTTATGGTTATGGCGATATGGGTAGGGAGGCCCTAGATGCCGCCTATGCCGAGCTCATGCAAACCGAGGCTGCCCTTGTGCGACCCCATTTCGTTTCTGGCACCCACGCTATCGCCTGTGCGATGATGGGGAACTTGCAAGCAGGGCAAGAAGTGCTTTTGGCCTCTGGCCGACCTTACGATACCTTAGAAGGTGTCATCGGGTTGCGTCCGGCGCCTTTAGGTAATTCTTTATTAGATTTAGGCGTCAACCATCGGGTGATCCCCTTAACCGACGAGGGACAGATCGACCTGGAGGCAGTGGCTGCCGCCATCACGCCGCAGACGGCCATGATTCACCTCCAGCGCAGCCGCGGCTATTCTACCCGGCCGCCTCTGACATTAGAGCAAATAGGACAGGTAGTCGAGTTGGCGCATAATGCGAGCCCGAACATCATCGTCTTTATCGATAACTGTTACGGCGAATTCGTAGAACGGGAAGAACCAGGAGCAGTAGGGGTCGATCTTATGGCCGGGTCGCTGATCAAGAACCCTGGCGGCGGCCTGGCCATCAGCGGGGGTTACATAGCTGGCCGCGAACTTTATGTAGCCAGAGCAGCAGAGCGGCTAACCGCCCCCGGCCTGAGCAACGAGATGGGGGCCACCTTTGGCCACTTGCGTCCCATGCTGCAGGGCCTATTTCTGGCACCGGACGCTGTGGGGGCTGCCCTACAAGGAGCCGTGTTCGCGGCCGCTCTCTTTCAGGAGCTAGGCTTTCCTGTGTCACCTTTGCCCAACGAGCTGCGCCACGACATTATCCAGTCGATTCAGTTTGCTAACGCCGAGCAAGTTATAGCTTTCTGTCAGGGAATTCAGGCGGCCGCGCCAGTCGACGCCCATGTGCGGCCCGAACCCGGCGATCTGCCTGGCTATTCCGACCCGGTAATTATGGCAGCAGGCACCTTCGTTTTGGGTGGTTCCTTAGAACTGTCTGCCGATGCTCCCTTGCGGCCACCTTATAATGCCTATTACCAAGGAGGCCTCACCTACGCTCATGCCCGCCTCGGCATATTGATGGCTGCCAGCCGCGTGTTGAATCAACAAGAATAGGCCTTCCCATACCACTAACTTAAGAAAAACAACGGCAATTCTGGCCAATTGCCGTTGTTTTTTAGTGCTGGATAATCAGCATGGTTTACGCATAATATTTTGAATGGTATAATAAGGCTAAGTGTATTAAGGAGATAGAAAATGAAAGTGAACCCCGATTTAACGCAGCCAGTAGGCAACAATGAGCAGAAGGCCACAGTCGCACCCTATTTCGTTAACGCCCATATAATCGACATTGCTAAATTGCTTGGTTTAATGTCTCTACT
>JAAYHE010000079.1 GCA_012735505.1 Bacillota bacterium | reverse complement strand
TAGTTTACTCGCCTCATGCCCAACCGGCTCCACCAACACCGTCTTTTGCTCAGTATAGATCACATAGCCTGGCGGGGAACCGCTGGGCTTTTTCACGTGCTTGCGGCGGGTGTAGTCGACGGGCACCTTGCTGCCTTGACGGGCTTGGCTGTAGTAGGCGGCCAGTTGGGCTGCCATTTCTAGGGTTGGTGCGTCGGGCTCGTTACTGCCTTTAATGAGCACGTGGGAGCCGGGTATGTCTTTAGCGTGTAGCCACCAGTCGTCCGGGGCAGCGGAACGTAACAGGCGTTCGTTTTGCAGGTTGTTGCGGCCAACCAAGATTTCGCGACCGCTGGGCGACTGGAAGCGCAAAAGAGTGCTCGGTTGTTCCTTCTCCTTTTTTCTAGTTTTTTGCTTGGTTGGTAAGAGGCCACTTTGTTGCATTTCGGCCTCTATTTCTTGCACTAGTACGGCTGTTTCGGCCCTAGCTAAGCTGTCTTCTAGCGACTGTAAGTAGCTTAACATGCGCTTGGTAGCGGCAATGTTCTTCTCTACTATAGGAATACCATTGCGGGCTCGTTCGTAGCGTTTAAAGTAGCGTTGTGCATTTTGCACGGCATCTAAGCTAGGGTCTAGCCCGATAGTGACGTTAGCAAGCTCGGGGTCGTAATAGTTGACGAGCTCTGCCTTTGTGGCCTTCGGTTGTATTAAGTGCATGTTAGCCAAGATTAGTTCGCCTGCTAGGCGTAGATCAAGATCCTCCTGCATAGTCGCCAGTTCGCGCTCTTGGTTGCCGAGTTTGCGTGCCTCTTTTTGCAGCAAGTGCTTCACTATACCATGAAGCCTGCGCTTGGTTTGCTGCAGGGCACTGCCTTCTAGCTTTTGCCGTACCTGCTGGTCGACCAATTCGTTAACACTATCTGCCCAGGCTGCAGCTTGTTTATGGGTGATGTTAATGGCTGCATAGTCGTTATCGAAATGGGAGGGCGAGAAGTTAGCTGTTTGCACTATTGTTTGCAGGTTAGCTATCTCTTGCCACAGTCGGTCCCAGTCCCTGGTTGTGAGTTCGCCAGCCGTTATGTTTGTTGGTAGTTGGGCCCGGGCAAGTAATTCGTTAGCTAATAGGGGGCTAATGCCAGTTAGGCGTCGCACCAATGTTTTGCTTAGGTTGCCTGCACTGTTTTCTAGGGCTACCTGTAGCTCTTGAGCATTCGTAATGCTGAGCGTATCAGTCCGCTCCTGGTGGCCTGGGTATTGGTAGCTGATCCCTGGTAACATGATACGTATACTGCTCATAGCTGGTGGCACCCGGATGATAGAGTCGATCACTTTGTTATCGGGGCCGACTAGGGCGATATTGCTATGGCGTCCCATTATCTCGGCTATTAGCCTATAGGTTACCAGGTTGCCCAGTTCATCCTTACCGCTAATATTAAGGGTCAACACCCTCTCTAAACCTAGCTGCTCGACCTTTAGTAATTTTGCCCCCTCTAGGTGCTTCCGTAAGAGCATGCAAAACATGGGGGGAGTGAGTGGGTTTTCTGCTTTGGTAGTAGTCAGATGCACGCGGGGCAGGCGCGGATTAGCAGAAAGAATAAGGCGCCCTTTGCCTAGCTGTCTATGGTGTAGTAGGAGGCTGAGGGTAGTCGCTTCCGGTTGGAAGATTTTTTCGATGCGAGCGTCGCACCAGGCATTCAATTCGGCAGCGATAGCTGCCATCACCAGCCCATCGTAAGCCATATGCTTATCCCCCCTAGCAACTTTCTCAATTCGTGACTAAGTATATCGCGGGCCTTGTCTCGGGTCAATTTCTGGTCAGGCATGTTGTCCACCTCCTTCGCATATTCTTCTGTGAAGCTGATTGTTAGTGAGGTGAGATGATTTGCAGACAGAGGCCCGTTGGCACAGCCTCGACTGGGTGGATTGTGTCATGCTCCTAGACAGCGATGCTGAGCAAGGTCTGACAACAGCGGCGGTGCAACGTCGCTTGCAGCAGTTTGGTCCGAACCGGTTGGAGCAGGCACCTACACTATCGGCTTGGCAGATCTTCTTGGAACAGTTTAAAGACTTCATGACCCTAGTATTGCTGGCTGCTACTTTAGTTTCTGGCCTGTTAGGGGAATATGCCGATTCGTTAAGTATTATTGCCATTGTGCTAGTCAACGCTATTTTAGGCTTTATCCAGGAATATCGCGCAGAACAAGCTATCGCCGCTCTGGCCAAATTAAACTCGCCTCATGTGGATATTAGGCGAGACGGTCGTGATCTGACGGTAGACGTGGGGGAATTGGTGCCCGGTGACATAGTTTATCTGCAAGCAGGGATGCGGGTCCCGGCCGATATTCGCATTGTTGCAGCTACTGCCTTAGAAGTCGACGAAGCCGCCTTGACCGGTGAATCGGTACCTGTGCGTAAATCGGCTGCTGCTGTCGCCGAGTCGGTACCAGTGCATGACCGCCTTAGCATGCTCTACGCAGGCACCCTCATTACCCGTGGCCATGGCAGCGGTCTAGTAGTGGCCACTGGCATGCAAACGGAAGTGGGCCGTATTGCGCAAATGCTGCAAGAGGTAGAGCGGGAGCCTACCCCCTTACAGGTCCGTTTAGAGCAACTGGGAAAATACATAGTTTGGGGTTGCCTCTTTGTCTGTGCTGCCGTAGTTATCTTGGGGATTTATCGCGGAGAAAACCCTACAACCATGTTCTTGGCAGGTGTCAGCTTGGCAGTGGCCGCTATTCCCGAGGGGTTGCCGGCTATCGTGACGATAGCGTTAGCCATCGGGGTGCAGCGTATGGTTAAGGCTCGCGCTATCGTACGCAAACTGCCTGCGGTGGAGACCTTAGGCAGCTCTAGTGTGATTTGCTCCGATAAGACAGGCACTCTCACTAAGAACGAGATGACCGTGCGGCGCCTTTGGTTGGCCAGCGGTTGGGTGGAGGTCAGTGGCGACGGCTATGCACCGCAAGGCGAGTTGACAAGGCATGGGCGCGTCTTGGCCGCTGAGCATGCCCCCGATTTAAAGCGACTCTTAACGATTACCACCCTTTGCAATAGTTCCGATGTTATAGCCGAAACCATTGGGACAGGGCCTTTGCGGCGAGGGCGTACCATTTATGCAGCTAAAGGTGACCCAACGGAAGCCGCCCTGGTGACAGCTGCCGCTAAGGCTGGTATTAGTCGGCAGGGGCTACTGAAAGAATATGAGGTTATAGATGAAATCCCCTTCGATTCTGAGCGAAAACGTATGAGTGTGCTGACAACAGATTCTGCTGGCAAGCGGTGGCTCTTTAGTAAAGGGGCCCCCGAAGTCTTGTTGCCCCTTTGTAGCCATTATCTCGATGGTACGACCGTACGCCGCCTGACGCCAGCGGTACGGCAGCAGGTGCAAGAGAAGGTGGCAGAAATGGGCGATGCAGCTCTGCGGGTGTTGGCCGTAGCCTACCGTGGCATAGCTCCAACAGAGCAGAGGGAGCAAGCCGAAAGGCTAGAGTCCGACTTAGTGCTAGTAGGTGCCGTGGGCATGATTGATCCTCCTCGCCCGGAAGCTAGAGCAGCACTGCAAACTTGCCGCAGTGCGGGCATCCATACCTTAATGATTACCGGCGATCATGCTCGCACGGCCAAAGCTATTGGTTTGGAGCTCGGGATGATTAACTCCAATGAGCGAGTATACACTGGGGTCGACCTAGATCGCCTGCAAGGAGCCGAATTGGCCGCCGCTTTGCGCCAAGGGCGCATTTTCGCTCGGGTTGCCCCCCAGCATAAGCTGCAAATTGTGCGTGCCCTCAAGCAGGCTGGCCACGTGGTAGCCATGACGGGTGACGGCGTCAACGATGCACCGGCTCTTATGGAGGCCGATATCGGTATGGCTATGGGGCAAACCGGTACCGACGTGGCGAAAGAAGCTTCAGCCCTGGTGCTCGAGGATGATAATTTCGTTACCATAGTGGCCGCTATCCGCGAAGGGCGGGCAAT
This sequence comes from Bacillota bacterium, assembly GCA_012735505.1. Classification (GTDB taxonomy): domain Bacteria; phylum Bacillota; class UBA994; order UBA5500; family UBA5500; genus JAAYHE01. The sequence continues at coordinate 39,236 of JAAYHE010000079.1, read as the reverse complement.
TTACGATAATATCCGTAAGTTTATTCGCTATCTGTTATCTTGTAACGTAGGAGAATTGATGACTGTCTTGCTAACCATGCTGCTCCGCTTGCCGTTACCCCTCAAGCCCCTACAGATTCTGTGGGTCAACCTTGTAACCGATGGTTTGCCCGCCATGGCGTTAGGGGTAGAGCCGGCTGATCCAGACTTAATGCAGCGTCCACCGCGCCCTAAGAACGAGGGTATATTTGCGCGGGGGTTAGGTCGCCGGATTCTAGTCCGGGGCACCTTGATTGGTGTTACCACCACTTTTGTCTTTTCTTCCACCATGTGGTGTATAGGAGATTTACGACTAGCGCGCACCATGGCCTTTGCTACCTTAGTATTTTGCCAGCTGTTCCATGTTTTCGATTGCCGCTCAGAAATAATGGGTATAATGGAGAAGGGATTCTTTACGAACCCATATTTAATCGGTGCCGTTTTTCTTTCCAGCCTGATGTTTTTGGCGGTGCTTTACATACCGGCTCTGCGGCACCTATTTAATACGGTGGCCCTCGATTTTGAACAGTGGCTAGTCGTGCTCTTGGCAGCCGGGTTGCCAACGCTCTTGATTTCTATCCGTCGTAAATTGCGCAGGTAGAGACAGTGTAGGGGCCTGCACGTGCAACAATTTTGGCTTTGGCAGCCGTAAGCAGGAGAAGCAGCAAAGCGAGCCGAAATGAAGAAGGGCGATAAACGTCCTTCTTTATTTAGTTTGAAAGGCTATATTAAGACAGGTGGCGGCCACCATTGTCCTGTAGAACGTGGTTTAGTAATATATAGGGGAGGAAATAGTTTTGGCATTAAGTATGACTGGTTATGGGAGAGGTGAGGTGACGACTAGTGTCGGCACGATTGTTGTAGAGATGAAAGCAGTTAATCACCGCTATCTGGATATTGCTATCCGCGCTCCGAAGGAGTTTAATGCTTTAGAGGAAGATCTACGGGCTACAATTCGGCAAACCCTGTCGCGGGGGCGGGTAGATGTTTATGTCCGGTTTACGCCTTCTGTCGATCAAGCTCCTACAGTGACTGTAAATTTGCCTTTAGCAAAGGCTTATTTAGAGCAAGTACGCATACTGCACGCAGAAACCGAGCTAGCCGGCCAGTTGACTCCCCGAGATCTTCTGACCCTGCCCGAGGTCATACGGCTAGAAGAACCGGTCGTAGATACCGACTTATTGCGTCGCCCCCTACTGGAAGTGGCGCAAATGGCGCTAGACCAGCTGACCGAAATGCGGAAGCAGGAAGGAGAGCGGTTAGTTGCCGATATGCGAGAGCGCTTGGCTACTCTAACGGAACTACTGGCGGCTGTGGAGGCTCGGAGCCCGGAAGTAGTTAGCGATTATAGGCAGAAACTTACGGCGCGCTTGCAGGAAATGCTGCCTGATGGCTTGATCGATGAGGCTCGTTTAGCGCAAGAAGTGGCCATCTTGGCCGACAAAGCTTGTATCACAGAAGAAATAGTGCGGCTACGCAGTCACTTTGCCCAGTTTGTTCCCTTGCTAGACCGTCAAGGAGCCGTTGGCCGCCAGCTAGACTTTCTAGTGCAGGAGATGAATCGGGAAATCAACACCATCGGCTCTAAAGCTAACGATGCCAAGATAGCCCAGTTAGTTGTCGAAATGAAAAGCGAGCTAGAAAAAATACGGGAGCAAACTCAGAATATAGAATAGAGGTGTGCTGGTGGATATCAAGTTTATCAATATCGGATTTGGCAATTTTGTAGCGGCTCACCGCTTGATAGCAATGGTTAGCCCCGAGTCGGCCCCAATCAAGCGAACCATTCAAGAAGCTCGCGACCGCGGTATGTTAATTGATGCCACTTATGGGCGACGCACCCGGGCCGTGATTGTTACCGATAGCGATCACATTATTCTTTCTGCTGTGCAGCCGGAAACGGTTGCTCATCGTTTGGGGAAAGAGACAGAGGAAGACTGAGAAGCCATAGGAGATGTTAGACATGCAACCAAATCAAGGCATTCTTTTGGTTATTTCTGGCCCGTCGGGCGTTGGTAAAGGCACTATTTGCAGCCGGCTTCTCCAGAAACTGACTGATATCCAGTTTTCGATATCAGTTACTACTAGAGATCCCCGTGTGGGAGAGCAAGAGGGCGTCAATTATTACTTTGTTTCTGAGGAAGAATTTATGCGCATGCGGGCTAATGACGAGCTGCTCGAATGGGCAGAGGTCTTTGGCAATTTTTATGGCACTCCGCGCTACGCGGTGCAAGCAGCCCTAGATGCAGGAAAAGATGTTCTTTTGGAGATAGATATACAAGGAGCTATGCAAGTAAAAGCCTCGTTTCCCGAGTGCGTAACTATTTTTGTATGGCCACCCACAGTAGATGAATTGGAGCGCCGCATTCGACAGCGGGGTACGGAAACACCGGAGGCTATAGAACGTAGATTAAGAAAATCTAAACTAGAAATGGCTCATGTTGTTAACTACGACTATGTTGTTGTTAATCACCCGGGTCAAGTAGATGCCGCTGTTGGCGAAGTGGAAGCTATTCTTGTGGCAGAAAAAGCTAAAGTCGCAAGGCGCCTCTCCCAGCTCCAAGCAATCTTAAAGGAGGTTTAGGCTATGTTGATCTATCCGTCTATTGACAGCTTGATGCGTAAAGTAGACAGCAAGTATGCCTTAGTAGTTGCTGCTGCCAAGCGGGCGCGCGAATTGCAGGATACACAAAACAAGCCTCAGGAAGGGGTAAGGCCAAAGAAGCCGGTGACGCTGGCTTTGGAGGAGATAGATACCGGTATTATCACTTACACTTATCAAGAAAGAAAGGAAGGTTAGTCCGGTTAACCGATAGCAGAGCAAAGCATGACGGCCTAGTCATGCTTTTTTTACCCACTGGGAGTGCAAGTGGTGGAGGCTTATGGGGGTTGGATGTAGTGGAAGGCAATATTGCTGAAGTCTATGTTGATGTCGCGGTACATGAGGTAGACCGCGTTTTTCACTATGCGATACCGTCCACAATGACCCTGCGGTTAGGGCAGGCGGTACGCGTACCTTTTGGCTGGCGGTCTGTCGTTGGTGTTGTCGTAGGTTTCTGCACAGAATCTCCTTTTCCTAGACTTAAGAATATAGGTGAGGTTTTATATAATGGAGATAGTGTTGTTACCGAAGAACAGTTAGAACTAGCACGCCTCTTAGCCGACTATTACCTTTGCCCGTTAAGCCTGATTCTGCGCCAGATGATTCCTTTTCGTTTAGATAGCTCGAGTTGGCCACGGCCTAAAACTAAGAAAGTGTTAGTTCCGGTCGTAGAAGCCATGCCGAGTGATCTGTCAGCTCGGGCAGTTAAACAAAGAGAATTGCTTGCTGCTTTGCTACAGCGCGGCGAGCTCTCGCAAGCAGAGATTACTTCTCCCTCAGCGGCCAAGCAGCTTGTGAAAAAGGGCTATGCCCGGGAGGTAGTAGTGCCAGTTAAAGAAGAACCGCTAGTTTCTGACGTTACTAGCCTCATTCGCCCCCCGACTCTCACGAACGAGCAAGAGGCTGTTTTGCAGAGCTTGCTCGAGGCATTAACCGAGGGGCAAACTAGCACTTGGCTGCTGCATGGGGTTACTGGTAGCGGTAAAACAGAAATTTACTTGCGTCTTATTCAGGAAGCTTTGTTGCAGGGTAAACAATGCCTCATGCTAGTGCCTGAAATTTCTTTAACACCACAGGCGGTGGCTCGTTTTCAGGCCCGTTTTGGTAGCCAAGTGGCAGTTTGGCACAGTGCTTTAACACCGCGGGAACGATTCAACGAGTGGAAGCGCATCAAGTCAAATGAAGCACAAATTGTTATCGGGGCCAGATCAGCCATTTTTGTGCCCTTAACCCGTTTAGGAGTAATAATCTTAGATGAAGAACACGAACACAGTTATCAGCAAGAGGAAAATCCCCGCTATCACACGCGCATAGTGGCCCAACTGCGGCAGCGTACAACTGGCAGCCTCCTGTTGTTGGGCAGTGCTACTCCGGCTCTAGAAACCTATGCCGCTAGCGAAAGTGGCAAGTGCCACAGGTTAGAGCTCAGGCAACGGGTCAGCAAACGCCCCTTGCCTGCCGTACACGTAGTCGATATGCGGGAAGAATTCCGAGCAGGGCATAAGGGCTTGTTAAGCCGCCGTCTAGAATATGCCTTAAATGAATGTTTAGTGCGGCAGGAACAAGCTATTATTTTGCTAAATCGGCGAGGTTTTGCTAATTATCTACTTTGCCCCGATTGCGGCGCAGTCCCATTTTGCCCGCGGTGCGATATTTCGCTTACCTATCACCGGCGAGATCAATGCTTGCGCTGTCACTACTGTGGTCACGAACAAGACGTCTTGCGTGTCTGCTCCGAGTGTGGTAGTGATCAACTAAAAGCCCAAGGGGTAGGCACAGAACAGTTAGAGGCCTACCTGGCCGAGAGGTTTAGCCAGGCGCGGATAGCACGCATGGATCGAGACACCACCACCAAACGCGATGCCCATGAGCGCCTTTTACGAGCTTTTGGGCAGGGGCAGTATGACATCCTAGTTGGGACACAGATGATTGCGAAGGGGCTAGATTTTCCCCGCGTAACCTTGGTCGGCGTGGTAGGGGCTGATAGTGGGCTATATGTACCCGATTTCCGCTCCTCAGAGCGCACTTTTCAACTGTTGACCCAGGTGGCTGGCCGAGCCGGGCGGGGCGATCGGCCAGGTGAGGTAATTTTTCAGGCCTTTAATACCGAACATTATGCTATAGAATGTGCCAAGAACCACGATTATTGGGGCTTCTATCGGCAGGAAATGGCTGTGCGCCGCCACGGGGCTTATCCGCCCTTGGGTTACATGATCACACTGCTATTTACGAGTGAAGATGAAGCAGAGCTTGTAGAAGATGCCGTTTGGTTAGCAGAATTACTTGCTCAGCATTTAGAAGGGGTAGGGCAAATCATCGGCCCCGCTCCCTGCAGCGTCAGTAAGATCAAAGATAACTGGCGTTGGCAGTTGATTGTCAAGTCGGGGCAGCGTATGCGCCTGCGCCAGATAGTGGCGCAAGCCTTGGAGGAATATCGGAACCACAAACGCCGCACCCAGATTATACTAGAGTTTGACGCTTAGGAGGTAAAGTTAGTGGCTATCAGATTTATGCGAACAGAAGGTGACCCTGTATTGCGGCAGAAGGCCATAGTCGTCAAGCGTTTTAATGACGTTTTAGGGCGACTACTGGATGATATGGCAGAAAGTCTCTATCATTACGCGGGTGTAGGTTTGGCTGCGCCTCAAATAGGTATTAGTAAGCGCATTATTGTAATAGATACTGGAGAGTCGGGGCTGCTGGAACTAGTCAACCCCGAAATAGTAGCTGCCTCTGGGGAAGAGGTGGATGTGGAAGGGTGCTTAAGCATCCCGAATACCTATGGAGAAGTGCCGCGAGCCACTAACGTGACAGTTACAGCTCAAGACCGTTCGGGTAACGAGTTTGAGTTAGAGGCCGAAGGCCTGTTGGCGCGAGTTTTGCAGCACGAAATCGATCATCTGGATGGTATTCTCTTTATCGACAGGGCCACACGCATTTTGCCGCCAGAAGAACTGGAAGGCGAGGTGGTGGAGGATTGATGCGGACAGTATTTATGGGTACGCCTGAATTCGCCGTGCCTTGTTTACGCCGCTTAGCGGCTGAAACTGAGGTAGTCGGTGTTTTCACCCAACCCGATCGCCCCCAGGGTCGAGGCCTAGTCTTGACCGCTCCCCCAGTCAAACAGGTAGCACTTGAGCTTGGCCTGCCCGTTTACCAACCACCGCGCTTGCGGGAGCCAGCGTGCCTAGAACAGTTACAGGCCTTAGATCCGGATTTGATCGTGGTAGTTGCCTATGCCCAGCTTCTTACGCCCCAGATTTTGTCTTTGCCGCCGTATGGCTGTATCAATGTGCATGCCTCTCTTTTGCCGGCATACCGTGGGGGAGCGCCTATCCATTGGGCTATAATCAACGGCGAAACGGCAACAGGCATTACAACCATGTATATGAGCGAAGAATTAGATGCGGGAGATATCCTGCTGCAGGATGTCTTGCCTATCGGCCCTAACGACACTTGTGGCCAGATACATGACCAACTTGCTGAGCTCGGGGCGGAGACCTTGTCCAGAACTTTGGCTGCCTTGCGGGAGGGCAAACTTGAACCCAAACCTCAGCCGCAGGAGGGCGTTTCCTACGCTCGCAATTTGACCAAGCAAGACGGGCTCATCGATTGGGATAAGAGTGCGATAGCTATTCATAATCAGGTGCGAGGATTGAATCCGTGGCCCGTAGCTTACACTAGCCATAACGGTAAGAGGCTGCGCATTTTTAGCACGCGTGTGGTCGAGACAGGTACCCTGGCACGATCAACATCGCCTGGTTGTGTTATAGAGATAGAGTCTGAAGGCCCCTTGGTGCAAACGGGTGACGGCGTATTGCTCTTGCAAGAGGTACAGCCCGAAAGTAAGCGGCGGATGAGTGGTACCGACTATGCCCGTGGCCATGCCTTGGCTCCAGGTAGCCGCCTCGGTTAACGCCTGCAGATAATTTGTTTTAGAAAGGGAGGATGCGTATGTTTTGGGTTGGTGGACCAGGTACAATTTTTGTGCTGTTAGCCTTCTTATTATCTATATATGCTCAAAATAAGGTAACGGCTGCGTACGAACGATATGCTCGCGTTGCTAATAGCCGTGGGTTAACTGGTGCCGAAACGGCACGCGCCTTGCTCAAGCAGCATGGCCTACATGACGTAGAAGTAGAAATGACCCGCGGTCGTTTGACCGACCACTACGATCCCCGCAGCAAAAAAGTGCGTTTATCGCCAGAGATTTACCATGGTACTTCTCTAGCCGCCTTAGGTATCGCAGCCCATGAAACGGGGCATGCCGTACAGCATAGCTCGGCTTATGCACCATTAGCGCTGCGCAATGCCTTTGTTCCGGTTGCCCAGTTAGGCTCTACCTTGGCTTGGCCTCTTTTTGTCTTAGGCTTTGCTATGAGCTTGCCCGGTTTAGCCGACTTAGGGATTCTTTTCTTCCTAGGCGCAGTCTTGTTTCAGGTTATTACTCTGCCCGTAGAGTTTAACGCTAGCGCCCGCGCGATTGCTATGCTTAGTAACGGTAACTACTTAACTCAACACGAGTTAAAACCGGTGCGCTCTGTTTTGCAGGCGGCGGCGTTAACCTATGTAGCGGCAGCTGCTACTGCTGTGGCTCAACTAATACGTCTGTTACTCCTACGGCGGTCTCGAGACTAGTGGTTACGGCACGGGGTAAAGCTTTAGAAGCGATTACGGCTGTCTTAGAGGCGGGTGCCTATAGTAATTTGGCCTTAAAACAAGCTACCAAGAATGTCTCTAGCACCGATGCAGCTTTAATTAAGCAGCTGGTTTATGGCACCCTTACCTATCGCGCTAGTTTAGACTATTTGCTAAGCCAGTGGTTGACCCGCCCTTTAGCCAAGTTACAACCAGCTATTCGCAACGTATTGCGCCTAGGGCTTTATCAAATTATTTATTTACAGGTGCCCGATCATGCTGCTGTAGATGAAAGTGTGCGGCTAGCACATCGGGTAGGGCATAAGGGCGTAGCGGGTTTAGTCAATGCCGTCTTGCGCCGGGCAGTTCGCTGTAAAGATGACCTGCCTTGGCCACAGACTGAATCTGCTACATACAATCTCAGTGTTCGGTATAGTTTTCCCGAATGGATGATAGCTCGCTGGTTAGAGCGCTACGGAACAGAAGAAACAAGAGCCTTGTGCCAGGCTCATAACCAAGTGCCAGGGATTGACTTACGGGTCAATACGCTGCTGAACACACAAGCCGAGTTATTGGCCGAATTAGAGGCCGAAGGGCTGGAGGCCGAGGCAAATAGGTGGGTGAAGAATAGCGTACATCTGACGGCCGCTTCTTTGCCCCATTTGTCAGCTCTAGCGAAGGGGCGCTGCACCGTGCAAGGCGCGGCATCTACTTTGGTAGGTCAGGTAGTAGATCCCCAGCCTGGTCAACTCGTCTATGATGTTTGCGCCGCACCTGGGGGTAAGGCCTTGCACATGGCCGAGCTAATGCAGAATACGGGGCAAGTAGTTGCCCTCGATATCCATTCCCGGCGCCTCGGGCTGATAGAAAAAGCAGCGAAACGCCTGCAAATCAACAGTGTAAATACCCGTTGTATCGACGCGACCAAGCTAGCTGAACAAGGGTGGGAGCCGGCCGACTGCGTGCTTGTTGATGCCCCCTGTTCTGGCCTCGGTGTAATTCGGCGCAAGCCGGATATTCGTTGGCAACGCCAGCCTGCTGATATTCGCCAGCTTAGCGCTTTACAAATAAAGATCTTGCAACAAGCGGCCTCTTTAGTGAAGGTAGGCGGGGTATTAGTTTATAGCGTTTGTAGTACTGAGCCGGAGGAATCTAGTGAAATAGTTGACGCCTTCCTACAACAGCAACCAGCCTTTGAGCCCCTGCCCTGGCCAGAACCACTGCAGGCAGTGTGGGGGGCAGAGCTGGAAGCTGGAACATTGACTACTCATCCCCACCGACATGGGTTAGACGGCTTTTTCATAGCTCGTTTGGGGCGCAGGCGATAGCAAGGCCAATACAGAAGGAGGTGCTAGCCCAAATTGACGACTAAGCGAAATCTTCTAGGTTTGCCCTGGCCTGCCCTCACCGATTTCTTTGCCGATTTGGGCCAGCCCGAATATCGGGCGCGGCAGCTGATGGAATGGGTGTATCGCCATGGGGTCAGCGATTTTGAACAAATGACTAATTTTCCCAAGAAATTACGACAACAGTTGGCAGAGGCAGCTGTGATTGGGGTGGGGCAGGTGATTGCTCGCCAGTCAGCACCTGATGGCACTACCAAATTGGCAATTGCCTTCCCAGACGACAAGATTGTGGAATGTGTTATCTTAAATTATCACCATGGCGTGACTTTGTGCCTCTCCAGCCAAGTCGGCTGTAAAATGGGTTGCGCTTTTTGCGCTTCAGGCTTAGAAGGATTCGCAGCTGATCTGACGGCTGCAGAGATTATCGAGCAAATCTGGTGGGCTAACAAGGAATTGGCCCCGAGGCAACAACGGGTAGGGCATCTGGTATATATGGGAATGGGGGAGCCGCTAGACAATTACTCCCAGGTGCTCAACAGCATTCGCATGGCTAATAACAAGCTCTGTTATAACATCGGGCTTCGCAATATTACTATTTCTACCGCCGGCATTGTCCCGGCTATCCGGCAATTGGCGGAAGAAAATCTCCCTATAACCCTAGCTGTTTCCTTGCATGCGCCCATGGACTATCTGCGGGACCAACTGATGCCAGTGAACCGAAGATATCCATTGTCCAAATTGATACCGGCAGTGCGGGATTATGCAGTTGCCACGCGGCGGCGGGTTACCTTTGAGTATGTCCTGTTGGCAGGTGTTAATGACCAGTTGGTGCATGCGGAAAAATTAGCAGACCTCGTGGCAGGTATTATGGCTGATGTCAACGTAATACCTTATAACGAGGTAGCAGGTTTGCCTTGGCAAACTCCCAGCGAAGGGCAAGTGCGCACTTTTATCCGGGCCCTAGAACGACGAGGTGTGGCAGTTACCTTACGCCGAGAACTAGGTCCCGAAATAGAAGCTGCTTGCGGGCAGCTTAGAAGGAGACTCCAAGGAGAGGAGTAGGAAAGTATGCTGCAACTGGGGATGAAGAGCGATCTAGGACAGATGCGGTCGGCCAACGAGGATTCTTATTTGGCCCGAACCGCAGCTTTTAGCGGGAAAGAGTGGGCGATTCTGGCAATAGCCGATGGGGTAGGCGGGCATCGGGCCGGGGATGTGGCTAGCCGTACTGCCATCAACTGCTTAGAAGAAGAAGTGTTAGCTGCCCTCAGAGAGGAAACGGCTCCTTTGTTAGCCTTAGAAATGGCTATCCGCCGAGCTAATCGGGCGGTATATGACCTAGCAGTTTCAGATTTTCGTCTGGCTGGCATGGGAACGACCTTGACAGCAGCCTTGTTAACCCCTGACGAACTATTTATCGGTCATGTTGGTGACTCGAGGTTATATTTGTATCGCGACGGCATTTGTCGTCAGCTGACCAATGATCACAGTTTAGTGAGCGAGTTGGTGAGAAACGGCGAGTTGTCTCCAGAAGAAGCTCGGGTTCATCCCCAGCGTAACGTGCTGCTCCGTGCTGTTGGTATTGATACCGACTTGGAGATAGATCTGCTGACTAGTGCAATTAAGCCCGACGACATCGTTTTAATCGCTTCTGACGGCTTGTTTTCTTTACTAGACGATGCTACTCTAGCTGCGCACTTAGCCACCGAACATGATCTACAAGCGGCAGCGGAGAAATTGGTAGCAAGTGCCAACGAGCTGGGCGGGCACGACAATATTTCCGTAGTGTTGGCTAGGTGGGGGTGGAGCAAGTGACCGGACGCATCCTGAGCAACCGCTATGAGCTATTAGAACGCGTAGGTGGGGGCGGTATGGCTTTTGTTTATCGAGCCCGCGATTTACTCCTAGACCGCATTGTAGCCATCAAGATTTTAAGCCCTCACTTTACTGGCGACGAAGATTTTGTACGTAAATTTCGTCGGGAGGCGCAAGCGGCAGCTAGGCTCTCGAGCCCTAATATTGTTAGCGTATATGATGTAGGGCAAGATGGCGATGTCCATTACATCGTCATGGAATTTTTGCATGGTAAGACTTTGAAGCAGGTATTAAATGAAAAGGGGCCGCTTGCTGTTGCCGACGCCTTGCAGATTGGGCGGCAAATTGCCGAGGCACTGCAAGTGGCGCATAAATACGGGGTCATTCATCGCGATATCAAGCCGCACAACATTATGTTGACACCCGACGGGCATGTTAAAGTAACAGATTTTGGTATTGCCCGCGCTGCCACTACTTCTACCCTGACTGATTCGGGAGCATTAATGGGCTCAGTTCACTATATATCGCCCGAACAAGCCCGGGGGGGTATAGTCGGTGAACGTTCGGATATCTATTCCTTAGGGGTAGTGCTGTATGAACTCCTGACAGGGCAAGTTCCCTTTACCGGCGATAGTATGTTTTCTATTGCTCTGAAACACTTACAGGAGACTCCTAAGTCTTTGCGAGAGATCAACCCTGACATTCCTGCCCGAGTAGAGCAAGTAGTGGCAAAAGCTATGAGCAAGGATCAAGCTAGCCGTTATCAGACGGCAGATGAGCTGGCTGCGGATTTGCAGAAGTTGCTACAAGAGGAGCAACAGACGGACGATCTCGCCGCCTTGGTGGATGATCTGACCGCTTCTACACAGGCGGATACGAGCGCACTAGAGAAAACTATTGCGGGGCCTGAACACCAGCCGGCGGCTAAGGAGAGCAGGGAAAGCCGGCCGCAAGCAAGGAAGCGCCCGTGGTGGCAATATATCATAGCTACTGGCGGCGTCTTATTGTTAACCAGCTTCATATTCTTGTTTTGGTGGTTTCGGCCTGGTGCTATTGTGGAAGTCCCTAATGTGGTAGGGATGACTCTTTCTGACGCGCAACGTGTATTGAGTGCGCGCAGTCTAGGTTTTATCGTTGGTAGCGAACAGTATAGTGATGCAGAACCTAATGTGGTTTTGAGTCAGGATTTGCCAGAAGGTCGTAAAGTGCGGGCCGGGCGGACTATCACTCTGGTTATCAGCAAGGGACCCGAGTATGCAGAAGTGCCCGATGTAGTGGGTAAACCGCTGCGCATCGCTCAAGTTGAACTGCAAAACGCTGGTTTTGTTGCTGATCCTATCAACCGCGTCTATTCAGACCAGCCGGTAGATGAAGTGGTGGGACAGAATCCGGTAGGTAATACGCGGCTTAAACGCTCAACGCCAATTATGTTGACTGTTAGCCAAGGTCCTGCCCCGCAGCCTTTTGTTTTGCCTAGCTTCCGCGGTCAGACGGCTACGGAAGCGCAACAGCACTTGGCTGAATTAGGCTTAGTCTTGGGGGATACCAGTGGCCCCATGGTAGATGGGATCGTTGTTGAACAAACACCAGCCTCGGGTACACCTGTGCTACCCGGCCAAACAATTTCCCTCAAGTTTGGACCGAAAGAGGTTACCGCTATTGCATCATATACGGTTCCAGCCAATAGCGAAAGAAACAATCATCAGATTGAAGTGTATCGGGAAGATGTAAACGGTGTTGTTTTAGAGTATTCGGCACGCCATAAGCGCGGAGAAACGATACAGTGGAATCTCACTGGAGCTGGTTTCTTGCGCATTACAATTAAGGATGATGGACAGGTTGTAAAGGAAGAGGTGTATCCTTAATCAAAGGTATCATCACTAAAATTTTGGCAGGTTACTATTTCGTACAAACAGAGGTTGGCCTTATTACTTGTCGGGCGCGCGGCAGATTTAGACAAGGGGAAGCTAAGCCTTTGGTAGGCGATCGGGTGCGATGTAGTCTGTTGACGGATGAAACTGGTGTCTTAGAGGAGATTCTGCCGCGCCAGAGTTATCTGGAGCGCCCTTTGGTAGCTAATGTTGATCAGGTCTTGGTAATGTGTGCTGCTGCTGCTCCCTCTCCCAACCTCAGTCTTATAGACCGTTTGTTGGTGACGGCAGAATTTATGCAGTTACCGGCAATTGTAGGAGTTAATAAGGCAGATTTAGATACCGAAGGAACTGGGGCAGCCTTGAAAAGGTTATATGAAAATATCGGCTACCCTTGCTTTTTCTTCAGCTTAAAGCAAGCGGGTGGCTTAGAGGAGTTAAAGCGGCATTTAAGCGGGCATGTGACTGTCTTGGCTGGCCAGTCGGGTGTTGGCAAATCTAGCTTGCTGAATACGCTGGTGGCTGAACGTGTTGCTGAAACTGGTAGCGTTAGTCAGAGAAGTGGGACAGGACGGCATACCACCAAGCATGTAGAACTATTGCCCTTGCCCCCTCCTATCGACGGCTTCTTAGTAGACACGCCTGGCTTTAGCCGCCTGCAGTTACCGGCAGATCTCCAGGCGGCTCAGCTAGATCAGTATTTTCCCGAGTTGCGGCGTTTCGCTGCTAATTGCCGCTTTGGCAGCAGTTGTGCGCACTTGCAGGAGCCCGACTGTGCTGTACAGGAGGCGCTGCAATCAGGCTTGGTTGCTCAATCGCGAATGGATAGTTACCGACAGTTATATCAGGAGTTAGATGAAAGGGAGAGGCGATACTAACTATGCTCAAGATTGCACCCTCGCTCCTAGCCGCTGACTGGCTAGATTTGCGAGCTTCTATCAGGCTGGCCGAAGAGGCTGGGGCAGATTGGCTGCATGTCGATGTGATGGACGGGCACTTTGTGCCTAACCTATCGATGGGGCCTGATGTGGCCAAGGCAGTAGTGTCTGCTACCCATTTGCCAGTGGAAGTACATCTGATGATTGAAAAACCCGAACGGCATCTGGCTAGCTTCTTAGCGGCTAAACCTAGAGCTATTAGCGTGCATGCAGAAAGCACCTACCATTTACACCGGGCGGTGCAACAGATCCAGGTCGGCGGCTGCCAAGCAGGTATTGCTCTCAACCCCGCTACGCCTTGGGAAACTATAAAGCCCATGCTTCCGCTAATTGATTATGTGCTTATCATGACCGTTAACCCGGGCTTCGGGGGACAACCTTTCATCGAAGCGGTGTTGCCTAAAATAGCTTCTTTACGCCAGTACTTGCAGGAAAAGGGTTTGGATTTGCCTATTTGGGTGGATGGCGGCGTTGGTCTCCCCAATGTAGAAAAACTGCGCACGGCCGGAGCTAATATTTTGATCACCGGCTCTGCTTTTTTCCGGTCCGAAGATAAGACTGTTTTTGTGCAGCAGATGAAAGGAAGTCTATAAAAAGCGCCCCCCAGATGCGGCAGATCTGGGGGGCGAATTTCTTGGCGCCAAGCAGTAATGTGGACAAAATATGCCTGCGTATAGATAGATGGAGGGGGGTGGCAAACATGCGCCGACCTCGAAGAATTTCAAGGCGAGGGCGCCACAGCGAAAGTAGGCTAGTTATTGGTAGCTTGCTAGTAGTAGGCGGGGTGTTTATCCTACTAAAATTGATGCCACCTTGGGCCCTCTGGGGATTGGTGGCTCTGTTTTGTATTGCCTGCGGCCTTCTACTGGTAATCGGCTGATTTACCGCTAACCGGAGGAATGTGGGAGAGGGGGCAGGTTGAATGCGTTTTTATGTATTTCGTGTTCCTCGTTTCTTACGCAGTCTGTTGCGGCTGTTTATTCGTTCCAAATGAACAGCAAAAAAGCACTGGTACGCCAGTGCTTTTGGCTTCTTATACTAAATTGCCCGTGTGATCTTGCCAGAGCGGATGCAGGTTGTGCACACGTTCTTACGGACATTGCGACCATCGACAACAATTCTGATTCGCTGAATGTTAGGCTTCCATATTCTCTTTACCCTATTGTCAGCTCTAGTGATTCTATGACCAACAGAACGAGTCTTGCCGCAGATATCGCATTTTGAGCTCATGAGCGCACCTCCTTTGCTACCCTGACATTGTACCATGGGCTATGAGCGCTTGACAAGCGTTTAAGGAATAGGGTCGTCAGAGAAGTTAATTCTGCATCAGGCTCAGCTGTGGTATAATGTAAAGGCTATGTAACGAAAATCTAGAAAGCAGATTGTTTCCTACATGCGTAGGAATAAGCTTATTGGCCATGAGCCTATAGGGGGGTTATTGATGGGCCAAGTCATAGTGAACGAGTTTGGCCAGATAGTGGTCTCCGAAGAAACTATTGCAACGGTAGCTGGCATTGCCGCACTCGAATGTTATGGTTTAGTCGGTATGTGTTCCCGTAGTCGCCTTAAGGATAACTTCGTCGAACTACTCGGTATGGAGAACCTCTCGCGTGGGGTGGAAGTTTCCCTTAATGATGATAAGGTTATCATTGACTTGTTTATCATAGTCAGCTATGGGACTAAAATTTCCGAGGTCGCGCAAAACGTTATGGAAACCGTAAAGTATGCGGTGGAAAACCTGATTGGTCTGAAAGTTGACCAAGTCAACGTAAACGTGCAGGGAGTGCGCGTCAGTCAGGTCAAGTAGGGAGGGACACCAAGCCTATGCAAAAAATACAGGCTGATTTGTTTAAGCGGATGATGCTGATGGGCGCACAAAACTTGGAGCAAAATCGTGCCGCAGTCGACGCTCTAAACGTTTTCCCTGTGCCCGATGGTGATACTGGCACTAATATGAATTTGACTATGCAGGCCGTTGTTAAAGCGGTTAACCAATTGTCTGACCCCACTGTGGGGAGTTTGGCCGCGGCTTGCGCTACAGGTTCTTTAATGGGAGCTCGAGGCAACTCGGGCGTTATCTTGTCCCAGTTGTTTCGCGGGTTTGGAAATTACCTTGGGCATAAAACTGAAGTCACCGCCCTCGACTTAGCACAAGCTTTAGAAATGGGTGTGCAAACTGTCTACAAGGCGGTGCGTAAGCCCGTGGAAGGGACTATGCTGACGGTAATGCGTGAGGCGGCACAAACAGCGGTGACTGCAGCTCGCCGTCATAACGAATTGTTATCAACCCTGCAGGCTTTGGTGGACCAAGCAGAAAAAACTCTAGCAAAGACGCCAGAGCTGCTGCCAGTGTTAAAGCAATCTGGTGTTGTTGACGCCGGCGGCAAAGGCTTAGTGTATATTTTTGGCGGGTGGTTAGCAGCCGCTCAGGGCCAGGAACTTTTGGCTAGTCCGGCAGAACCCGAAGTAGCCACGCAGCCGCTAGTGACCACCCCTGCCGACGATCAAATTGAGTTTGGGTATTGTACCGAATTTATGATTCTGTCTCCTAATGTCGGGGAGGATGAACTACATCAACGCCTAGAATCTTTAGGTGATTCGTTATTAGTCGTTGGTGATGCTGATCTCCTAAAGGTGCATGTGCATACTAATGCTCCTGGCCAGGCTCTACAAATTGGGTTGGAATACGGGCAACTAACTGGTATTAAGATAGAAAATATGCGAGAGCAGCATACATCCTTATATGCGAACACTTCAGCAGAGCCTGTGCAACCTGTTAAGCCGGTAGGTATTATAGCAGTCGCCGTCGGTTCTGGTATGGAGGAGATCTTTCTCAGCCTTGGTGTAGATGCGGTGGTTACCGGGGGACAAACTATGAACCCTAGCACTGAAGATCTGGCTAAGGCTGCTGCCAACGTCAGGGCTGAGCGAGTCATTATTCTGCCTAATAACAAGAATATTGTGATGGCGGCAGAACAGGTGGCAGAAGTTATCGACAAACCGATATGCGTAGTTCCTACGCGCAGCCTGCCCCAAGGCTTAAGCGCTCTCATGGCATACACTAGCGAGCCCAGCGATTTCGAGCAAATGGTGGCAAATATGGAGAGAAATATGGCCCAAGTCAAGAGTGGGCAAGTGACGGTTGCCGTGCGAGATCATAATGGCAGTGCTGGGGAGATTAAAGAAGGCGATTTTATTGGTATCCTAGAAAACGACATTATCGTCTTTGGCTCCGATCTGAACCAGGTTGTCTATGATCTAGTCGCTGCTATGGTAGATGACGAGGTTGGATTGTTGAGTCTTTTCTACGGTGCTGAAGTTACTGCTGAGGAAGCAGAGAACGTTGCCGAACAACTGGCTGTAGCTTTCCCAGATTTGGACGTAGAGCTGCGCCCAGGCGGCCAGCCGGTCTATCATTATATTGTATCCGTTGAATAATGGGCGTTAGCGATGCTGCGTCCGACCCGTAGGGCAGTGTTGGGCCTTGCGGGTTTTTTTGTGCAAAAAAAATCTGGTGGCTAATGCCACCAGTTGGGAGAGGAGAAACCGGAGGAAGAGCTTATGGGGAAATGTTGTTGCTTCCGTGTCTATTATGGCTGTCTCTAAAGCTAACTATACATTAACATGTAAATTTTTTGGCAGAACGACACGAAAGTTGTACAATAAGCGTGGTGATGTGTATGCGCGTAATTGCCGGGAAGGCGAAGGGTAGAAAACTGAAAACCCCAACGGGGAAGCTTGTGCGTCCAACCAGCGATAAGGTGAAGGGAGCTGTTTTTAACGTCTTGGCACCTTCTGTTCCCACTAGCACCTTTTTGGACCTGTTCGCTGGTAGTGGGGCGATAGGCATTGAAGCCTGGAGTCGCGGTGCAGAGCGAGTAGTATTCGTGGAGAAGAACCCGCAAGTTTACCGCCTATTGCAGGAGAATTTGCAGCTAGTAGGTTTTACCGATGCTGTTTGCTTACGAGCAGATTGGCGGCAGGCTATACAACGGCTTTCGGGAGAGCGATTTTCTATCATCTATGCAGACCCACCATTTACCGTTAGTTGGTATGCTGACATTATGGCGCTGGTGGCCGAGGCGGGTATCCTCCAGCCTGACGGGATACTATGTTTGGAACATCCGAGTCGCTTACAGCTCGACTTAGGTAGCTATTGGCATCTGGTACAAAACAAACAATATGGCGATACAGCCTTGACGTTTCTAACGGCAAGCAAAAGATCATGAGAGGATGGAGAAGGAGTGGCTAAAGCTGTTTATCCCGGTAGTTTTGATCCGATTACATATGGACACCTGGATGTGATCCGGCGAGCGGCAGCTGTATTTGACGAGTTAAACGTGGCAGTAGTACATAACCCAAACAAAAACCCGCTCTTTTCTTTGTCAGAGCGGGTAGAGTTAATTCGCGCTTGTACGAGCGACCTGCCTAACGTAACGGTAAGTCAGTTTGAGGGGCTGCTAGTTAAGTATGTGGAAGAACAAGGCGCTCAAGTGATAGTAAAAGGCTTGCGGGCGGTTTCTGATTTCGAATATGAGTTTCAAATGGCTCTTATGAATCGCAAGCAAAATCCGCACATAGAGACGCTATTCATGATGACTAGCGGTCGCTATTCCTACCTGAGTTCTAGTTTAGTAAAAGAGGTACTACGTCTGGGCGGGTGTGTGCGTGAACTCGTACCGCCGCTAGTGGAAGAGCGGATGCGACAGGCTATTATGCGCGGCGACGCCAAATAGCCCAACGTAGACTGCTTAGGGTATTGAAGACTAACGATAGGGCTATGATACTTCCTAAAGCTAAGCCAGCCCTGGCACCGGTGAAAGTCAGGCGTTGCCACCAGAAGCCGATGCTTGCGTTAGGTTGGGTCTGGAGAAATGCAGGTAATACTATAGCGTCGGCTACATGCGGGAAATGATCCCAAAGTAACCAAGTAGCCAGCCCTGCTAGCAAGGCCTGTAGTACGCGCGCCAATATGTAGGGCCGCAGCTTGATGTCGGTATCATGGATAACGGCTGCAACCTGCGCATGCACCGACAGACCGCTCCAGGCAATGATGGCGCTAGTCAAGATCACCCTGTCCATAAGGGGGGCGAGAGCTTGGCTAGTTACATTGCAGCCGATGGTGATTTCGAAAAAGCCAGTTACAGTTGCGTGGCCGAGTGCAGGTGATAAACCAAAAAGACGCAACAAGCCGGTGATGCCATTACCGATCATGCCTACTACTCCATAAACGGTGGCCATACGCATGATAACCGAGAACAAGATGATACAACCACCGACCATGAGCAGTGAATTGACCGAGTTCTTAACAGCATCGCCTAAGAGTTGCCCAAAGGGCCTGCCATCTCGCTGACGAGCCCGATACAGTTCTTTTGTGGCGCGGACTAACATGTTGCCGCGGGGTCCACCAATTTGTTCGCTGGCTGGCTGGTGCCGTCCATAAAAGCGCATACATATGCCTACTAGGACGCTGGAGATGTAATGGGCTATAGCTATAATAATGCCCAATTTGACGTTGCCGAACATACCAACGGCAACGGCTCCCACCATAAAGAGAGGATCTGCCGTATTGCAGAATGATAGGAGTCGTTCCGCTTCTACCTTGTTGCATAGGTTGTTTTGGTATAAGCGTCTGGTTAGAATTGCGCCGATGGGATAACCAGAAGCTAAACCCATAGCCATGACGAATGATCCGCTGCCAGGTACATTAAAAAGAGGACGCATCAGGGGTTCTAATATTACCCCCATAAAATTGACAACGCCTAGCCCCATGAGGATTTCCGAGCCAATAAAGAAGGGCAGTAAAGCTGGGAAAACTATTTCCCACCAAACTTTAAGCCCTTCTAAGGCGGAGGCAAAGGCGTCTTCCGGTGCTCCCACCATGCCAACAGCTAGGGCCACGCCCAGGATTGCTAAAAAGAAGGTGCCAAAATAGCGTCGGAACAGCTGCTGCCGTGTTATCACAAGCCAGCCAACGGGGGCACAAAGTAGTAAGGCAATAGTCCATTGCATCTAGTTACCCTCCCTCTATGAAAGCGGTCTTGCTTTACCACTTTCACTTATGTATATGAAGGGTGGGCAGAACTATGACAAGCCTACATCTGCCTGTTCAACTAGTGACAATGGGATGGGTGTAATCTAAACCGGCTCGGCTACCCTGTTTCCAGGCTAAAGTATAAATGTCGGTAGCCTGTGTATCTAGCTGCAAGCTAGCCTGCAAGCGGCCGTTCGTCTGGGCGGGCAGTCGGGCAGCCCCATAGATAAGGGGGACTTGGCTCTGTTTGAGCAGTTGGCGTATAGCGGCCTGCCGCGTATTTATGGCCAGAACTCGCAAGTAGGGTGGCGGTGCGTGAATGTTAATTCGCTCTAGTGCCTCGGATCCCAGGCCTAGCAATATATAAGTGAGGACTCGCTGTAAGCGGGTGAGGGGGAAGCGTCGCGTTTGGCAGCGGCTGATAAATTCATCCCAGTCGTTAGTAGAACGGGCCGCCGTCCACAGGCGATCGCCTAGCCCGGCAGAGGCTTCTGGCCAGTCATTCATAGCAGCTTTCGGCAGAGTGCGTAAGCGGTAAAAAAGATAGGGGGCTAATTGCTGCCAGGTCACTGGGCCTCGTCCTTGGCGCAGCCGCTCAAGGAGTATCTCTGTGGCGGCAGGAGGCATAGCTGTAGCTTGTCCGGTAGCTAACAGGCGGTGTCTAATGGCGCTGGCCGATAGCAGGGGGCCACTATAGTCTAAGCTATGATAAGCCCCGATGCGGGGGATAGTATGTGCCCTCAGCGGCAGTGCATACTTCTTGATGGCCAAGAGATATTGTACGCCTAAAGTGTTATTAGGCAAGCTATATAAGTCGGCATCGAGATCTGGGTTGGTAGCCTGCAGAGCTATAGTTTGAGCCGCTGCATAGGAATGACCTTGTTGCAAGGCTGCGTGTAGAGTCTCCCGAAAGGCGAGGGGCTCCGTTAGTAGTATGTTAGCTACTTCTTGCAGAGGAGCAAGATGCCCTTGCTCGCTGCCGAAACAGATGTCGGTCGCACCTGCTAGAGCCAGTAGGCGGACAGCACCGGCGGCGAAATTAGGAGCGCTCTGGGTCGCCCAGGCGGTAGGCAGCTCTATCACTAAGTCAACCCCGGCTGCGAGAGCCATTTCTGCCCGGGCCCACTTGTCAACTATGGCCGGCTCTCCGCGCTGGGTGAATGAACCGCTCATCACAGCAATAGTGGCCGTAGGCTGGACAAGTGATTGGGCCGCTCGTAGGTGATGCAAGTGACCGAGGTGCAAGGGATTGTATTCAACAACCAATCCTAGAATCTTCATTCCGTATATTCTCCTCTCTAAAGTTGCGAGCTGCAAAATAGTGAGCGGCTTGTCCCTTTTTAGAGACAGGATATATAATATAGGGTAGTTTGCCAAGCTCTAAAGGAGGTTATCAAGTGAAAGTCTTAGTTATCAACTGTGGGAGCTCCTCCCTCAAGTACCAAGTGTTCGACATGGAAACTGAAACCGTGCTAGCCAAGGGGAACGTGGAGCGTATTGGCATTGATGGTGCCTTCCTCAAGTATCGCCGTGGCGACGAGGATACAATCACGGTCGAGGCAGAAATTCCGAACCATGAGGTTGCTATTCAGCTGGTCTTCGATGCCCTCACTCATAAAGAGTATGGCGTCCTAGCTAGCGTAAGCGAAATAGAAGCTGTCGGCCACCGTGTGGTGCACGCCGGTGAAAAATATGCCCGTTCAGTGCTGATCGACGATGACGTGATGGCTGCTCTCCGCGAATGTGTAGATTTAGCACCGCTACATAACCCGCCGAACATTATGGGTATTGAAGTAGCTCAAAGGCTAATGCCTGACGTTAAACATGTAGCTGTGTTTGATACTGCTTTCCATCAGACCATGCCCGACTATGCCTACTTATACGCCTTACCCTACGAACTGTATGAAAAGTACAAGGTACGCCGTTATGGCTTCCATGGCACATCGCACAAGTATGTTGCCCAGCGCGCTGCTAGCCTTTTAGGTCGTCCTTTAAGCGAACTGAAGGTCATTACCTGCCATCTCGGCAATGGGGCAAGTGTGACGGCAGTTAAGAATGGCAAATCTGTTGATACTAGCATGGGCTTTACACCACTAGAAGGCTTAATCATGGGCACCCGTTCCGGAGACCTAGACCCGGCCGTCGTTACTTTCCTGCAAGAAAAGGAAAACCTGACCAGCGAAGAAATGAACAACCTGCTCAATAAGAAGTCAGGTGTCTTAGGCATTTCTGGAGTTAGCAGCGATTTCCGCTCATTAGAAGAAGCCAGCCAGCAGGGCAATAGACGCGCCGAATTGGCTATGGAAATGTTTGCGTATCGTGTCCGGAAATACATTGGCGCTTACGCAGCAGCCATGGGCGGGGTAGATGCCATCGTCTTTACCGCTGGACTGGGTGAAAACTCTGCCTCCATGCGGCAAAGCATCTGCGAAGGGCTTGAATTCCTGGGTGTAGCCATCGACCCGGTCAAGAATGATGTGCGGGGTAAGGATGTAGATGTGAGTGCGGATGATGCAAAAGTGCGCGTCCTCCTCATACCCACCAACGAAGAGTTGATGATCGCTAGAGACACGGTAGAGCTAGTTCGCGGGTAATTGATTGACAAAGCCTCTTGCCCCACTGTATAATGTTGAGGTGATTTTCCCATGCAGATATCTCTTAGCGATTGGCGGGAAGTAGACGGCCAGGAGCAAACAGTTACCGAATCAGAGCTTTGGGATAGCGTTACTTTTCAGGGGCAGACCATTGGGTTCAAAGGTCCGGTGCAGCTTTCTTTTCACCTAACTAGTAGTGGATCTTCACTGCTGGTGCGCGGTGAGATAGTGGCCGAGATGGAGCTGACTTGTAGCCGTTGTACCGCGCCGTTTGTTCAGCCGGTGCGCTACAAAGTTAGTGAGATTATCCCTCTCAATCCTGACGACGATCCCGATGGTTACTGGACGTCGCTATTCTTAGACCAGGAAACAGATGAACTCGACCTGAGCGAGTTTAGTCTGATGGTGTTGCTGGAAAACTTCCCATTGCAACCCCTTTGCCGACGAGATTGCCGTGGCCTATGTACGGTTTGCGGTCAGGACCTCAACCAGGGCGACTGTGACTGTGCTACTGATCAAATTGATCCGCGTTGGGCCAAACTAGGGCAACTTCTGGAAAAGGGTAAGAAATAAATGTTCGGATATTCGTGGGAGCTTCTGGAGGAGGTGTGACGATGGCAGTACCCAAGCAAAAGCTTTCTAGGAGCCGTAGCAGACGGCGTCGGGCCGCTAATTTTGCATTGCGAGCTAAAGGTTTGGTTGAATGCCCCCAGTGCCATGAGGCAAGGTTGCCCCACAGGGCTTGCCCGCATTGTGGGTATTACAAGAACCGTGTGGTTATAGAAGTCGATTAAGCAGCAGTCAAACAGGTTCCACTTGTAGAGTGGAACCTGTTTTTTTCTGGGGTATG
The DNA here is from genome assembly GCA_012735505.1 of Bacillota bacterium. Taxonomy (GTDB): domain Bacteria; phylum Bacillota; class UBA994; order UBA5500; family UBA5500; genus JAAYHE01. The sequence goes on along the minus strand of JAAYHE010000079.1, from coordinate 16,530 downwards.
TGCACATTTTTGCGCAACTCTCTTGCAGCATTGGTTGGCATCGAGATATACTAGCAATGATTCAAGAATCGGAAAGGATGAGCGGAGTGATACGGATAGCGGTTGATGCCATGGGTGGCGATCATGCCCCAGACGAAATCGTGGCCGGTGCAGCTCTAGCTCTTAGCGCTTCGCCGCAAATGGCTGTCCACTTAGTCGGGCAACAGTCGGCCCTAGAAAGCTTGGTGGCGACTGCAGACCAGACGGTGCGGGACAGGATTAGCATTGTACCTGCGAGTGAGGTCATCGGGAATGATGAGGCTCCAGCAATAGCTGTTCGGCGTAAGAAAGACGCCTCTATCGTAGTAGCTACACGACTGTTGAAGGAAGGGCATGTGCAAGCACTAGTGACCGCTGGTAGCACGGGAGCGTTTATGGCTGCTGGCCTCTTAGTTTTAGGCCGGCTGCCTGGCGTAGGGCGCCCTGCTCTTGCTCCTGTTTTGCCAACTGTAGATGGGAAAGGTGTAGTCTTGCTCGACGTGGGAGCCAATATGGATGCTACGCCAGACCATCTGCTGCAATACGCTATTATGGGTTCTGTCTATGCTGAACAAGTGTTAGGAAGATCCCAACCTAGAGTTGGTCTGTTGAATGTAGGTTTGGAACCGGGCAAGGGTAACATGGCGGTCAAGGAGGCTTACGAGATGCTCGTTGACCAATCGATTAACTTTGTGGGTAACATCGAAGCCCGCGATCTCTTAGCAGGGCATGCCGACGTAGTCGTTGTCGATGGTTTTACGGGCAACGTAGTACTCAAGTTTATGGAGGGCATGGCTGCCAGCTTATTTGCAATGATGAAGGACGAGTTTATCCGAGATTGGCGTAGCAAATTAGGCGCTGGCCTTTTGCGTCCTGCTTTGCGCCGTCTCAAGGATAGTCTAGATTACTCCGAATATGGTGGCGCCCCTCTCCTAGGGGTAAAACAAGCTATGATTAAATGCCACGGCAGCTCGCGGGCGCGGGCCATTGCTAACGGCCTCCAACAGGCTCAGCGCTTTGTGGAAAATCGTTCGTCGGAAGTCATGGCTCAAGCTATAGCCGCCAGAAGAGTAAAGGGGGAAAACTGACATGGGCCGTATTGCTTTAGTGACAGATAGTACGTGTGACCTGCCGACAGCTTTTTTGGAGAAATACAATATCCATACTGTTCCCCTTAACGTCATCTTTGGGGATAAAAACTACCATGATGGAGTAACTATAGATGCCGAGCGGTTCTTTACAATGTTAAGGACAGAAACCGAGCATCACCCTCGTACGTCCCAACCTGCACCTGGTGATTTTGCCCAGGTATACGATCGGTTGCAAGGAGAGTATGATCATATCCTTTCCATTCACCTTTCTTCTTTATTGAGTGGCACTTACCAGTCCGCGTTGATGGCAAAAGATCTTTTCCCACAGGCTGATATCACGGTTATAGACAGTAGGTCTGCTTCTATTGCCTTAGGTTGGATAGTGCTTCTGGCAGCCCGCGCCATAGAAGAAGGCAAGCCTCTGGACAAGGTTATCGAGGTGGTGCAAAAGGCGGCTGCAGAACAGGCAATTCTCTTGACAGTAGAGTCTCTCACGTGGTTACATAAAAATGGGCGTATCGGTAAAGCTAGCGCTATGCTCGGGGGCTTGCTAAATGTGCGACCGGTATTGCGTTTAGAAGAAGGGATTATTACCCCCCATGACAAACTGCGCGGCAAAATGGAGAAGGTGTTGGGACAAATGGTAACAGCTATGACCGACTTGGTAAGCACAGAACAACCCGTTTATATAGGTATTGTGCATGCCGAGCGACCCGATTTAGCCGAGTATGTGGCTAAGCTTTTAGAGGAGAAATATACGGTCAGAGAACAAATCATCACTTCTGTCGGGCCAGTCATAGGTGTTAATACCGGCCCGGGCACCATCGGCTTTGTCGCTACGCCGGTGCAAGAGTAACTTATGAAGGAGGATCAAGTCAGATGTCAGACAAATTGTTTCTACAAGTGCGGAAAATGATTGCCGAGCACCTCAATAAGGACGAAGAACAGATCACGTTAGAATCATCCTTTAGGGATGACCTCGGGGCAGATTCTTTAGACCTAGTAGAAATGATCATGGGCATGGAAGAAATGTTTGACATAGAGATTGACGAAGGGGAAGCGGAAAGTATCAAGACGGTAGGAGATGCGATCCGTTTTATCAAGAAACATATTGAATAAGGGGTAGCGTTGAAAGAGCACGATAAACGCGTGCTCTTTTCTGTGATAAGGGGGCTAGTCAAAAAGTAGGAGTGGTTACAGGTGTCGCGGAACGAGCAGTTGTTAGACGAATTGCTAGTCAGCTTGGGAACCCCCCAGATAGATCGAGATTTGGTTTGGCAGGCTTTAACACATTCTTCATATGCCAATGAGGAGAACGTTGCTCATAACGAACGCTTAGAATTTCTAGGTGATGCTGTCTTGGAATTATTAGTTAGCCAGCATCTTTATGAGCGTTATCCTGATTTGCCCGAGGGCGAGCTAACTCGAATGCGAGCCAATTTGGTGTGTGAGCCGACTTTAGCGCAAATTGCTACCCAGCTACAGCTGGGCGATTTATTGCAGCTAGGCAAGAGTCAGCTAGCAACGGGTGGTAAAGAGCGCCCTTCGCTGTTAGCGGACGCGGTAGAAGCATTGCTGGGGGCAGTCTACTTGTGGGGTGGTCTAGACGCTGCAGCTAAGGTTTATAGCCGGTTATTTGCTAAAGCCATGCTCGCGCTCGAGCGGGGTGAGCTGTGGCGAGATTATAAAACGAAGTTGCAAGAACTGGTGCAGAAAGAGCAGCCTAGTGCAGAATTAGCCTACCATGTAGTTGCCGAAAGTGGGCCTGATCATGCCAAAACTTTTTTTGTAGCTTTGACACAGGCAGGCAAGGTGCTCGGGCGCGGTAGTGGCAGAAGCAAGAAGGAAGCGGAACAAATGGCTGCAAAGGAAGCCTTGCAGAATTTTGGTTGCCGTAAGCAGTGATCCTTACACTAACGACGAGGCAGTCCTTTTGTTTTTCTTCTTCCAGTCACTTTCAGCCGTTTGTTGCATATACCTATTAGCAAAAGCCAAATGTGTGGAGGAGAGCTCGGGAGTGTCTTACGTATAATGCGTCTTCCGCCTCAACCCTTTGGGCGGCCGATACTTCCAGAGGGAATTGCGGGAGGTGCTTTTCTTCCGTGCGTACGTAGATACTGTCAAGACGAAACGAGCTCTCATAAACACTGGAGGCATGCTACGTCGCAAAAATCGAAAAGGGAGAGGTTGAACGAATGGAAGTGTTAAAAGTCTCTGCTTTATCTCAACCCAAATCTGTTGCTGGAGCATTGGCTGCTGTTTTGCGCGAGCGTGGTTTGGCTGAAATACAAGCCGTCGGCGCAGGGGCTGTCAATCAGGCTGTAAAGGCTATCGCTATTTGCCGTGGTTATGTAGCACCCAACGGAATCAATCTAATCACTATTCCTGCCTTTGCTGATATTAACATCGATGGAGAAGAGCGTACAGCCATAAAATTCATTGTCGCACCACGCTAACAAAAGGTAAAGCCTGCCGCTGAGGCAGGCTTTAATACTATTTAGGGACTATATTTGTCAGATACTGTCGGAGTAATTGCCGCTGGGGAATAGAGGTTTTTAGAACGGGGCAGCCAATATTAAACCTGTATACCTTTTTTTAGAGAGGAGGGCTGCCATGCACATCAAGCGTTTGGAACTAAAAGGCTTCAAGTCTTTCGCTGATAAGACTGAGCTGGAATTAGCAGATGGCATAACAGCCGTGGTTGGCCCTAATGGTAGTGGTAAGAGTAACCTAGCTGACGCAATCAAATGGGTTCTAGGAGAGCAAAGTGTTAAAGCTTTGCGGGGTTCACGTATGGATGAACTAATTTTTGCTGGAACCGAAGCGCGACGGGGAGTCGGTTTAGCTGAGGTTAGCTTGATTTTTGACAACGAGAGTGGGCGCTTTCCCCTCGCCTTTAATGAAATAGCCGTCACCCGCCGTCTCTTTAAATCGGGTGAAAGTGAATATTACATCAACCAGACTAAGTGCCGTCTACGAGATATTCAGGATCTTTTCTTAGATACAGGTATAGGCAAAGATGCCTATTCTTTTATTGGCCAAGGGCGTATCGACGAGCTGTTATCGGTGAAGCCGGAGGATAGGCGGGCTATCTTTGAAGAGGTGGCTGGTATCGCCAAATATAAAGCGCGGAAGCGAGAAACCGAGAATAAGCTAAAGGATGCACAAGCTGCCCTGACTCGGACTCAGGATCTTCTATACGAGTTAGAGGCCGAGCAAGAACCTTTGGAAGAAGAAGCTGCCCGGGCGCGGGAATATTTGCGTCTCGAGGCGGCTATTAAGAGCGCGGAAAAAGATTTGTTACTATACGAGCTCAATATGCTAGAGCGCCGACGCGAACGCGACAGCCGGCAGAAGGAAGATTTGCAGGATAAGAATCATCAGCAGCAGGCTGAACTTCTGCAATTAGAGGCCTTAGAAGAATCTTTGCGCTTGCAGACGGCAACTTTACAGGAAGATTTAGAGAAGGCCAATCAGGCTTTATTGACAGCTGCCCGCAAAAGGGAACAGTTGGGTAGTGAACAGCGTCTTTTGGCCAGCCGACAAGAAGACCGGCAAGCCCATTGGGCGCTGTTGCAGAGCAGGAAAGCAGAGCTATTGGCTAATGAGGCAGATCAAGCCCGAGAAGAACAGGCTTGCTTAGCTGATTTGTCCTCGATTGCGCAGGCTAAAGCCGAGCATGAAGCAGCCATCAGTACTTGTCAAGACCAGCTACAGAACTTGTCCGATTCTCACCTGATTCAGCAGCTAGAGCAAGAGCGGGCAGCTTTGGAACAACTAGCAGCAGCTCGGAGTGCGGCTGAATTAAATCTAGGTGTCTGGCATGATCGCAGAACGCGATTGCAGAACGAGCTTTCAACTTTGCGGCAGCAGCAGTTAGAAAGTGAAAATCGTTATAGGAGCCTGCAAGCAGATGCGAACCAGGCTGCGGCAGCTAGGCAGCGCGCCAACGATAAGTTACAGCAGCTGGCGGAAGAATTGCGCCGATTGGAGCATGACCGGACAGCAGCACAGGAACAGCTGGCAACTGCGCAAGATGAAAAACGGCGTTTACAGCAGGAAATAGCTGTTGCTAAGAATCGGGCTAGTTTATTGCGAGAGCTGATCAACTCGCAGGAAGGCTATCAGTATGGGGTGCGTAACCTGTTGCAAGCCAAGAGGCGGGGCGAAAAGACGCTGCAGGGTATAGTAGGTGCTGTAGGCGATTTGCTGCGGGTTAGTCCTCGTTACGAAACAGCCATAGAAGCCGCCCTAGGTGGCAGTGTTCAGTTTTTGGTTGCTGAGACTGAGCAGGATGCCCAGCGCGGGATAAATTGGCTGAAGGCTAACAAAAAGGGACGGGCTACCTTCTTGCCCTTGAATGTGGTTGCGCCGCGGCAGCGGCGGTCGGTTGACCTGGAAGCAGTTGGGCAGCCGGGCGCACTAGGTTTTGCCGCAGACTTAATCGAGTATGACCCTTACTTGGACCGCGTGGTTCACCACTTGTTAGGTAATATCGTTATTGTAGAGACACTGGAGCAGGCCTTCGAGATCGCTCGCCGTACAAGTCATCAGGTGCGGATGGTCACGCTTGAAGGTGACGTCTTGATGCCTGGGGGCTCTATTACTGGCGGCAGTCGTCAGCAACGGGGTAGTGGACTGCTGGGTCGCCAGCGGCAACTAGTTCAGTTGGATGCTCGCCTACGCAAGCTAGACGGTTTATTGACTGGCCAAGAGGCAGAGGTAGAGTTACGGCAAGACAGATTGGCGCAGGTGCAGGCCGCCTTGCAAAAGCAAGAAAGGGAATTGAACGAACAGGCTGAGATCTTGCGCCAAACGGAAGCGCTGCTGGCCGCGGCCGAGAGGGCACAGGCAGAGCAAGAACAAAGATTGCATGAAGGCGAACAAGCGTTACAGGCCCTCAGCTCGAAATTGGAGGAAAGTCAGGCTGCTTATAGAGAGGCAGAAGTCCAGCTGGAGGCTGCAATCGAGGCGTATGCACAACAAGAAGAATCTCTGAGGGCGCTACAGCAAGCGACGGCTGGACGCGATGAACAACGCCAGGCTTTGGCTGCAGAACTGCATCAAGCCGAATTGAATTTGGCACGCTTGCGCGAACAGGAGGCGAGCCGCATCCGCGAATTAGATGGAATTAGATCCCGACTGCGAGAAATCCAAGCTGCTATCCAGTCAGTGGTGGCAGAGCAGGAAACCCTCGCCCAGCAAACGGAGCAGGATAGTCTCGAGCTGGACAAGCTAGAGAAGGCAATCGCCGTACAAGCCGGGGCCGAAAGAACTTGGCAAGGGCAAGTGGCGAGTTTGAAAGAGACTATCGTGCAGGCTAACCAGCGTTTGTTGGAGATGCGGAATCAGATCAGAGCAGCCCGAGAAGCGTTAGAAGCCAGTAAGACACAGCTATACAATGTAGAATTACGCCTTTCCCGCCTGGACGCCGATTGGGAGGGCTTGTTGAAGCGTCTCCAACGCGACTTTGGTGTAGAAGACCGACAAGGGCTTCATTCCACCTTATCCAGCCGCACTCAGGGCGAAGAAAGGTTGAGTCGTTTGCAGGAGGAGTTACTGGAGTTGGGGCCAGTGCGGGTGGGTGCTTTACAGGAACTAGAAAGGCTAAACCAGAGGATTGATTTCTTGCGCAAACAAGAGGCAGATGTCGTCTTATCCTGCCAGTCGCTGGAGGAAATAATTCAAGAAATAGATAAGCTGATGGCCAAACGTTTTGTTGATAGTTTTGAAGAGGTGAGGAGAGCCTTTCAGCGCATGTTCCATGAATTGTTCGGTGGCGGTGAAGCAGAATTGCTCCTGAGCGACCCGGATAACCCTTTGACTACAGGTATCGAAATAATGGCCCAACCACCTGGCAAAAAACTACAGAATATTAGTCTCTTGTCTGGAGGCGAAAAGGCGCTTACGGCCATTGCCCTCCTATGTGCCACTTTAGAGGTGAAGCCAACACCATTTTGCTTGCTGGATGAAATAGATGCTTCGCTAGACGACGCCAATATACGCAGATTTATGCGTGTCATTTCCCGGCTTGCGCAAAACACACAGTTTATCATCATTACTCACTCTAAGGAAACCATGTTAGCAGTTGATACCCTCTATGGGGTAACTATGCCGGAACAAGGTGTGTCCCAGTTAATAGCAGTAGAGTTAACAGATGAAGAAGATCAATGAAAAAAGGAGCGTGGCTAGCATGAGTTTTTTCAGTAAGTTGAAGCAGGGCCTGCAGAAGACACGGCAGAGTTTTGTAGGCAAAATCGAACAATTGATTACAGGTCGTAAGATCGATGAATCCCTTTACGAGGAGTTGGAAGAACTACTCATTATTAGCGACGTTGGGGTACATACCTCCTTGGATTTAGTGGAATCCTTGCGTCACGCAGCTAAAGAACAAAAGTTGGCTGATGGCGATAGCCTAAAAGCCTTGCTCAAGTCGCAACTGCGGGAACTTCTAGGAGAGCCGGCGCCGATGAATATCGAGCCGGGGCGACTCAACGTCATAGTAGTGGTTGGTGTGAACGGGGTTGGCAAGACAACTACCATTGCGAAACTAGCGCACCAGTATAAGAAGCAGGGTTTAAAGGTGATGCTGGCTGCAGGCGATACCTTTAGAGCCGCGGCTGCAGAACAGTTGGAAATCTGGGGGCAGAGATTAGCCGTTCCCGTTTTGCGCCACGGAGAAGGGGCCGACCCGGCTGCTGTCGTCTATGATGCCGTACAATCGGCAAAAGCACGCGGGATTAACGTGTTAATCGTCGACACAGCTGGGCGTTTGCATACCAAGAGCAACCTGATGCAGGAGTTGGCAAAAATAGTGCGAGTAGCAGGTAGAGAGTGTCAGGGTGCTCCCCACGAGGTCCTGTTGGTTATCGATGCTACTACTGGGCAGAATGCTGTAGTCCAGGCAGAGCAATTTGGGAAAAGTGTTCCTTTAACGGGACTAGTGCTGACCAAAATGGATGGCACTGCCAAGGGAGGCATAATTTTCGCTATCGCTAGCCAGCAAGAATTGCCAGTAAAATTTATCGGCGTTGGTGAAGGTATGGACGATTTAAGAGACTTTGACCCCGATCAATTTGTGGAAGCCCTGTTTGACCAAGCTACTTAAATTTGCGAGTGGCAAGGTTTTGTGCTTGACAGGTTGCTGTTAGCTTGCTATCATTGTCAAGGCAAATGACTTAACAGGATGAGATTGTTTATGGAACACTTTATCCGGGTCTACCAGTTATTTAGTTTTTATGGGCAACTCCTGACCGAAAAACAGCGTCTAGCGGTGGAGTGGTATTTTGGTCATGATTTGTCCTTGGCTGAGATTGCAAGTGAGCTCGGTATCAGCCGCCAGGCCGTTCATGATTTGTTAAAACGCGCTGAGCAGACACTCACGGCCTATGAGGAAAAATTAGGGCTGGCCGAGAGCTACGCTAGACGACAAGAACAGTTGGCCAAGTTGGATCAACTATTAAAACAATTGAGAGATGATGAGGCTGACCCCCGCTGGCAGCAGGTTTTTGCCCTGCTGGCTGAGTTGAGTAAATAGGAGGGAGAGCAGCGTGGCATTTTCCGGCTTAACCGAGAAGTTGCAGGCAACATTTAGGCGCTTGCGGAGCAAAGGCAAGCTAACTGAAAAAGATGTAAATACGGCTCTGCGCGAGGTGCGTTTGGCCCTCCTAGAGGCCGACGTTAACCATCGTGTTGTACGCGATTTCGTAGCTGCTATAAAAGAAAGGGCCATCGGGGCTGAGGTGATGGAGAGCATCACTCCTGGCCAGCAGATGGTTAAAATCGTGCATGAGGAAATGATTGAACTGTTGGGCGGCACGGCCGGGCGTTTACAGATGGCTAGCAAGCCCCCCACGATTATTATGTTGGTGGGTCTGCAAGGTGCTGGTAAAACCACAACTGCCGGTAAATTGGCCAACCATTTACGCAAGAATGGTCGCCGCCCGTTACTGGTAGCGGCCGACGTGTACCGGCCTGCAGCCATCGAGCAGTTGCATATAGTTGGTGAGCAAGTCGAAGTACCGGTTTTTAGTATGGGAGACAAATTAAGCCCGGTACACATTGCCAAAGCTGGCTTAGAAAAGGCTTTGCGCGACGGCCGAGATGTTTTGATTATTGATACTGCTGGCAGATTGCATATTGATACAGAGCTGATGCAAGAACTAACTAGCATCAAGGCAGAAGTAGGGCCACATGAAGTATTGTTAGTAGTCGACGCCATGACCGGGCAGGATGCTGTCAATGTAGCTACCGCTTTCGACGAGCACCTGGGTATCGATGGGGTGATCATGACTAAACTAGATGGCGATACTCGGGGAGGGGCAGCTCTTTCCGTTAAGGCGGTAACTGGCAAACCGATCAAGTTTGCCGCTACAGGGGAAAAGCTGGACGCATTAGAAGTTTTTCACCCTGACCGGATGGCTTCCCGTATCTTAGGTATGGGCGACGTCCTTACGCTTATAGAAAAGGCTCAGGCGACTCTAGATGAACAAAAAGCGTTAGAATTGAGCAAGAAGATTCGTTCGGCTCAATTTACTTTGGAAGATTTTTTGGATCAGCTGCAACAGGTACGCAATATGGGCCCGTTAGATCAACTGCTGGGCATGATCCCGGGTATGGCCCAAGCTAAGCAACTTAAGGATTTACAGCCTGATGAAAAGCATTTGGCACAAATCGAGGCTATTATTTATTCCATGACTCCTGCCGAACGCCGGCAGCCAGAGATTATCAATGGTAGTCGGCGCCGACGAATAGCGGCAGGAAGCGGAACTAGTATTCAAAGCGTCAATCGCTTGTTGCGGCAGTTTGAGCAGACGAGAAAGATGATGAGGCAATTGGGAGATAAGGGTGGACGTAGAAGAAGTCGCTTCCCCTTTCCCTTTTAATTAATAACTATTCTTGAAAGGAGGTGAAAGTGAATGGCCACTAAGATTCGCTTGCGTAGGTTGGGTGCTAAGAAAGCGCCATTCTATAGAATCGTTGTTGCAGATTCTCGTTCGCCCCGGGATGGGCGTTTTATCGAAGAAATCGGCTATTATGACCCTACCACCGATCCCGCTACTGTCAAAGTTGACCACGAGCGAGCTGCAGCTTGGTTGAAAGAAGGTGTACAAATGACGGACACCGTTCGCCGCCTGTTTGTGCAAGCAGGAGTGCTTAGCCGTGATGACGGCTAGTGTGTAGGAGGTGTACTCATGCGTGAGTTGGTGCTTTTTATCAGTCGCTCGCTAGTTGATCACCCTGACCAGGTTGAGGTTATTGAAGTCGAAAGCGAACGTGGTTTAATATTACAGGTCAAGGTTGCGCCAGAAGATGTGGGGAAGGTTATTGGTAAGCAGGGTCGGATTGCTAGGGCCATTCGATCTATTGTCAAAGCTGCTTCCAGTAGAGAACCTAGACGCATCATGGTAGACATCCTTTCCGATTAACCGTAAAGGAGAGAGAGAGTTGGCATTAGTTATTCGTCGCCCAGTTACGGTAAAGGCCATTGTTACCGATGGACTGAAGGATGAGCTACTCATGGATCTGCAAGAGGCCATGCAAAAGGTGGAACTCGATTTGCAACAACTCGAGTTCGAGGGCAAGAGGCTGCTAGCTGACTTGGAAAAGCAGGGGTCGGAGCGAATAGACGTTTTTAAGCAACAGCTTGAGGCCGAGCGTCAGAAGCGTCTCGACGCCAAGAAAGAGTTAGCACAAAAAATGCAAGCAGTTGATGCCCTAGAGCTAGGGCAAGAAGTCGTGCATAGCACGGTTGAAGCCGAATGGACGGTAGAGGTTGGCCAGAACTGGAAAGAGATTTATGGCACCGAAATAATACTCAAAGACGATATTGTCGTAGAGATCCGTGAGGCTGGCCCGTCGAGTTCAGGGAGCTAATGATCGATGTTTGTCACTGTGGGTATCATCAGCGGCACTTTTGGAGTGCGAGGAGAGCTCCGGGTGGCACCAACTAGCGATCACCCAGACCGTCTGCGGACCCTTCCTAACTTGCAGGTCTTTGTCTACAAGGACGGGATTCGCGATCCCTACCGGGTGTTACAAGCGAGAGAGCAACGTTCTTTCTGGTATTTACGCTTAGAGGGGATCAACACTCGAGAGCAGGCGCAAGCCCTAATCGGGGGTGAACTGCAGATTTCAAAGCAGAATGTGCTGCCGCTACCTGCCGGTGAATATTATATCTTTCAGATTATCGGCTTACAGGTAGAAACAGAGGCTGGTGTGGTACTTGGCGAAATAGTGGATGTGCTCCAGCCCGGGGCTAACGATGTCTACGTGGTAAGGAATTCTCAAGGGCACGAGCTGTTAATTCCGGCTATTAAACAAGTGGTGCTCAATATTGATCTGGCGGCTAAGCGTATGCTCATCCGACCTTTGCCAGGGCTATTAGACATCGAGGATGAATCCCATGCGAATTGATATTCTCACTTTGTTCCCGCAGTTTTTCGACAGCATTTTTGCTACCAGCATTCTACAACGGGCAGTAGAACGCCAGCTAGTAACGCTTAATACCATCAACATCCGTGATTATGCTTTCGACAAGCATAGGGTTGTGGACGACTATCCGTATGGCGGCGGAGCCGGTATGGTGATGAAACCCGAGCCTATTGGCAGAGCAATTACTGCTGCTCGACAAAGCAGTCCTGATGCGCGGGTTGTATATATGAGCCCGCAGGGGCAAGTGCTGACGCAGCAGAAGGCTTGGGAGCTGGCGGAATACGAGCATCTTATTGTCCTTTGTGGGCATTATGAAGGCGTTGATGAACGGGTCTGCACCCTTTATGTCGACGAAGAAATCTCTATCGGCGATTATGTCCTGACTGGGGGAGAGTTGCCAGCCGCTGTTCTGGTCGATAGCGTAGTAAGGCTGCTGCCCGGGGCATTGGGGTCAGAGCAGTCTGCCAGGGAAGATTCATTTGGCGATGGACTTTTGGAATACCCTCACTATACTCGTCCTCCAGAATATAAAGGGCTGGCAGTGCCTGCTGTCTTATTATCAGGCAACCATCAAAAGATTGCCGCTTGGCGACGGCAGGAGTCTCTGAGGCGCACCTGGGAGCGAAGGCCCGATTTGTTAGAAAAAGCGGTTTTAAGCGCTGCTGACCGTGCTTTCTTAGCAGAGTTGCGGCAGCAAGAATGAGTATACAAGCGACAATGATATGGTATAATTTTTTGTCAGGAGGGAGGTTTTGACCGTGGATATTTTGCAATCCCTAGAAAGAGAACAACTGCGCACCGATATTCCCGATTTTAAAGCGGGCGACACCGTGCGCGTTCATGTTAGAGTTGTAGAAGGGGCCCGTGAACGGATTCAGGTTTTTGAGGGCGTTGTCATTGCTCGCCGTGGTGGTGGCATCCGGGAAACCTTTACTGTCCGCCGTATGTCCTATGGTATTGGCGTAGAACGTGTCTTCCCACTACATTCTCCGCGGATAGCCAAAATTGAAGTTATGCGTCGCGGCCGTGTGCGTCGAGCCAAGCTGTATTATCTCCGTAATCTCACCGGGAAGGCAGCTCGTATCGAAGATATTCGCCGCCGCTAACCCGCTATTAAGGGACCGCAAGGTCCCTTTTTGCAAACTTCTGGCGAATCGCCAGTGCATTTTTTGATGCTAAAGGAGAGATGGCCATGCCGCGGTGGCAAAACGAGCTTAAAGAGTGGGCGAAAGCCCTATTACTGGCAATCGTACTTGCATTAGTTCTGCGTATATTTGTAATTGACAACTATATTGTAGACGGTGACTCCATGTTGCCCACTTTGCACGATCAAGATCGGGTCTTAGTGTATAAGTTGGGCCAGAAGCTAGGGCAGTCGCCCCAGCGAGGAGATATTATCGTCTTTAAATATACTCGTGAACCCTGGCGCGATTTTGTTAAGCGTGTCGTGGGTATTGCAGGAGACCAGGTTGAAATTAAAGATGGTAAGCTGTATATAAACAATAAAGTGCAGTCGGAGCCATATCTTAGTGGAGTTACCTTGGGTAATTACGGCCCTGTTACTGTGCCGGAAGGCACCGTATTTGTCCTAGGTGATAATCGTAACCTCAGTATGGATAGCCGCGATGCTTCGGTAGGCATGGTGCCCTATGGGAACATTCGGGGCAAGGCTATCTTGGTCTATTGGCCCTTACATATGATGCGGGTGATTAGTCGGTAGGGAATCAGCCCTCAGGGGGTGTAAAACAGATGTCAATTCAATGGTTCCCGGGTCATATGGCGAAAGCCAAGCGTTTATTGTTAGAAAACATAAAATTGGTTGATGTAGTGATTGAGTTACGCGACGCTCGCATACCGTTAGCTAGCGCCAATCCTCTGCTAGATGAGATCATCGGGCAGAAGCCACGTATCATTGTGTTGGCGAAGACTGATTTGGCCGACAAGCTGTTAACGCGTCAATGGATTGACTACATGGAGCAGGTGGAACAAGTAACTGTTGTTGGTTTGAATTTAAAACAAACGAATCTTGCTACTCGCGCTTTGCTGCCACACATTCAAGCTTTGTCCGAACCTTTAGTGCCAAAAAGCAAAAAGGGAAATTTTCCCTTACGCCCGGCGCGGACGATGGTAGTTGGCATTCCCAACGTGGGCAAATCATCTCTAATAAACTCTTTAAGCGGCAAGGCTAGAGCCAAAACCGGGGCGCTGCCGGGAGTGACCCGCACTAAGCAATGGATTAAACTGGCATCCCGGGTTGAGTTACTGGATACGCCTGGCATTCTCTGGCCTAGGCTAGATGACACTCGCGTAGCTAGGTTGTTGGCGGTCACTGGCGCAGTTGGCCAGGGTGGCTTTGATGAGTACGAGTTAACCGCATGGTTTTTACAGTTTCTAGCAAGGAATTTCCATGCTGCCCTTGGCCGCTACCAGATAGAGGATTATACTTTGTCTGGCGAGCAACTGTTAGAGCAAGTTGGCAGGGCACGCGGTTGCTTGGTTGCCAGTGGTAAAGTAGATTTGCTGCGTGCAGCTGCTATTGTGTTGGCCGATTTTCGTACGGGGAAAATGGGCCCGATTACGCTGGAAAGACCGCCTAGTCATGACCAACAAGGTGACCAAGATGCATGATTTGCAGGCAATGACGGTGGCTCAGATTAAAGACTGGTTACAGGTTAGGGATGGGCAGGTTACAGCTAAAGACCTGCAGCGATTGCGTCAAGATGCCCGGGTATCGGTGAGGCAATTGGTTGAACGTTATGATCGTGCCCATTCCCGCCGTTGCTCTGAGCTGCAGCGGCTTGAGCAGATGTGGCAATTGGAAAAGCAAGCTTGGCAAGACGGGTATCGCTGGGTAGCAGGTGTGGACGAGGCGGGCCGAGGACCTTTGGCTGGACCTGTCGTAGCGGCGGCAGTGATTTTCAAGCAGCCTGTGCCTATCATCGGTCTTAACGATTCTAAGCAGTTGTCAGAAAAGAGGCGGGAACAATTATACGCTGCCATTTGCGAGCAGGCCTTTGCCATTGGCATCGGGATAATGGATCAGTATTGCATCGATACTCATAACATATTGCAGGCAACTAAACTAGCTATGCAGCAAGCCGTGCAAGGCCTGCCGCAAACGCCAGATTTGACTCTAGTAGACGGCAATTTATTGCCTGATTGGGGCTTTGCCAGCAGGGCCGTGGTAGGAGGCGACGGGCGTTCCTGTAGTATAGCGGCTGCCTCGATAGTGGCTAAAGTAACCCGAGATCGCCTGATGGTGGAATTAGATAGTGTTTACCCTGGCTACGGCTTCAAACGGCACAAGGGGTACCCGAGTCGCGAACACTACCAAGCCTTGCATCGCTTAGGACCGTGTCCCATACATCGGCAATCATTTCTGCGTAAGTTCTATGAGGTAGAAAACCATGAGAGCTAACCAAGTCGGACGTTATGGGGAAGACGCAGCTTTGCGCTATTTAGAAGACCAAGGCTATCGTCTGGTGGAGCGCAACTTCCATACCCGCTATGGTGAACTAGATTTGATCATGCTAGAGGGACAGCAGCTAGTTTTTGTAGAAGTAAAGGCTCGTACCAGCCTGCGGTATGGGCAAGCAGAAGAAGCAATTACTTGGCGTAAACTGCAAAAGATGCGCCAATTGGTTGCCATCTATCTGGCTCAAGGTGCTCCCCGTCACCGCGGCATACGCTTGGACGCCGTCGCCGTCGACATTGAACCTAAGACTTTGCGGACTTTGTCAATCAGACATTATAAGAATATTGGCTAACCTGTTCCGTGTGAGCTTGCACCTGCATATAAATATGTTGGGTGAAATTCTAATGTAGAGCTAGCTCACCGAGGGAGGGAAAGCTAGTGAAGAAACGGCCGCGGTTACAGCGCGTATGGGGCAATTTATTAGATCTAGCTGCATTTTGGGCTTGCGCAGTTATTGTGCTGCTGGAAATGATCCGTTTGGTCTTCTTTCCCAATAGTATTGATGGTATTGTTTTAGTCCTGAGTATTATTGTCTTATTAAGTATGATGAATTAGCATTCTTGCTGATAAGCAAAAGGCTGGTCCCCAAAGCCGGGATCAGCCTTTTTGTTGCCATTAGACCTTTCAGTATTACATCATCCCGTGTCGATCATAGGCGCGATAGCTAAGGGCTTCGGCCACGTGCTGGGCCTCCACCAGGTCGCTGCCAGCCAAATCAGCGATGGTGCGCGCAACCTTCAAAATGCGTTCGTAGGCTCTAGCTGATAGCTGAAGGCGGGTAAAAGCTGCTTGTATCATCTGCTCGCCGGCTGGATGCAGATTGAGGACTTCGCGTAGGATACGGGTGTTCATAGCTGCGTTACAGTTCAGGTTACTGCCTGCGAACCGCCGCAGTTGGCGTTGGCGAGCTTCTTCTACCCGCGCCTGCACAACCCTAGATGTTTCGCCTGCTTCAGCCCTAGTCATTTCTTCATAATCAAGCCTGGGAACATTAATTTGCAGGTCAATGCGGTCCAGCAAGGGGCCCGATAGGCGGCTTAGATAACGGTGGATCTCGGTATGTGAGCAAGTACATTCGCGGTAGGGATCCTGGTAAAAACCACACGGGCAAGGATTCATTGCAGCTACCAGCATGAAACGGCTTGGATACGTCAAACTGGCTTGGGCCCGAGAAATATAGACGACTCCGTCTTCGAGGGGTTGGCGTAGTTGCTCTAAGATGCGGCGAGGGAATTCAGGTAGTTCGTCTAGAAATAGCACGCCGTTATGGGCTAGACTAACTTGTCCTGGTTTAGGAATACGTCCACCGCCGATGAGGCCTGCGTAGGAGATACTATGGTGGGGAGCACAAAAGGGCCTCTGGCTGATGAGCCCCTCGCGCCCTTGCAGCAGACCACTGACACTATAGATCTTGGTTACCTCTAGGGCCTCAGCCCTGGTCATGCTGGGCAAAATGGTTGGCAGCTGGCGCGCGAGCAGGGTCTTGCCCGAGCCGGGAGGACCGATCATGAG
>JAAYHE010000078.1 GCA_012735505.1 Bacillota bacterium | reverse complement strand
TTCCTAAAAAACATAATCCCGCAGCAAATGAAGATTTCTCCTGCATCTACTACGGGATTTTGGAACGAACTTTATTTTTATAGAGCGAACTTTATTTTCATGGAGTGAACTTTATTTGAATTATACATAAGGAGAATTCTTTCCATTTCTTCTCTCCATTTTTTTACCTCTTGGGACGACGGCATGACCGGCGCAGTATCCTGCTGATCAAAGCTAACGAGTGGGAGATAGTGCCTAGCTAACCACTGCCACCGAAGGCAGCAGCAGGGTGTGCCATTAACAAGATGGGGCCTTGACGGTGCGGGTATTTAGCTTACCTACTAGCAACACATAAGTGTTGCGGGCTAGTAAAGTGATGGCCGCGTAGCAACTATCAGCTTGTACTTTTCTGTTTGCTGAGGTGGCTAAGAAGACAAGACGAGAGCATAAAACCCTGGGTCTCCCTTGCTAGAAAACCTAGGGTTGTAGATTGGGCGTGCACCTTCTTTCTCTAGACTCGCATATATTGCATTAGTGTGGGAGAGGAGGTGTTATTTTTGCCCAGTCGGAACTTACAGGCTTTGATGCTACCGCGCGTGCAAGGCTTGCCCCGACGGCGGGTGCAAGATCACATTAACCGGGTTATTCAGAGGCAGCTGCGGGAGGCACTGCGGCAGCTAAACTATGGGCGGCGCGATGTAAACGTCTATCCTTCCTTTACTAATAGTGTGAATGAAAACGGGGTCTCTAGTTCTTACACCGATATTTACGGTTACCAACAGGGTGCTGCACATGGTCTAACGCTGCGGCGTTCGTTTACCTTTAACTTAGCCACTGGTAGGCTCTACCAACTATCCGACCTATTTCAGCCGGGTAGTAATTATATCGAACGCATCAATAACATCATCAAGGAGCAAATCGAAGAGCAAGAGCTACCCTTGATTCGCACCTTTGAAAGTATCAGTCCCAACCAGGGCTATTATCTTGAGTATGGGAACCTGGTAATCTATTTCCAAATCTACGAGTACACCCCTTACTCGGTAGGAATTCCAGAGTTCCGTATTCCTTATGCCGATCTGACCGACATTCTGGCACCTAATAGTCCTATAAGCCGGGTCAAAGGCTAGCTGGGAATGGGGCTGCTACCAGTTTTGCGCCTTTGCCGCTGCTGGCGCGCGCTCATTCCATCTACATAAGACGAAGCTGCATTTCTGCTGCCAATGCCTAGATCCTGTTAGCGCCTAGTTGTGCCTAGCGCAGAAGTGGCTTTGTCGGAAAAGAGGGGTTGTTGCCGAATGAGATTGCAGCGCATACGCGACTATCGTCTAGCCAAGCGGGTAGCTAGAGGGGTACAGCGCTACAACGGCGTGACCTTAAGCGCAAGGCGGGTGTTAGCTCAGCCTCATTTTTCTGTCGTAGTCAAGGGAAAGGTAGCAGGTTGGATTGGTTATGAGCGGCGGGGGCGGGGTGTTTACGAAATCGCTCATCTCTCGATCTTGCCCCGCTTTCGCCGGCGAGGGTTAGCCGAGCGGGCCACTGGCAGGGTGTTAGGCATTATGCGCCGAGCCGGTGGACGCTATGTTTACGCGCGAGTAAGGCGTAGCAATTATGCTCCCCAGCGTTTGCTACGCAAATTCGCCTTCAAACGGGTGGGGGGCGGCCGCAACCTCAGGCTAGCCCGCCGACTATAGCAAAACGGGGCAGGGTGCCGGCGGGCAGCCTTGCCTCGTTTTGTTGATGACAACTCCCCAGGGCTACGGTAAAATTAAGGTAACAAGCAGGAATGTGGTGATCAGATGAAAAAACTCTCCCAATGCAAACTAACCCTATTATTGCTGACCCTGATTGCGCTCATGCTGGTAGGGGTTGTTGGTTGCACCCCAGTAGAGGAACCTGGTTTGCCGACCGACGGGCCTGAGCCAGACCCTACCACCTCCGAACCCAAGCCAGATCCTGAGCCAAGTACCGACCCTGGCACTTCCGACCCATACCCCTATCTAATCCTAGTCAACGCCGATAACCCCTTGCCAGTAGAATTGGAGCCCGAGCTAAAAACGGTGCAAGGCAATTTTAAGCTCGAGAAAACGGCTGCCGATGCCCTCTTAGCGATGATGGCTGACGCTAAGAAAGAGGGAATTGATCTACTGGTCGTTTCTGCCTACAGGCCCTATGAAACCCAGGAGCGCTTGTATAACAATAAGGTGCAAGAATTTATCCAAAAGGGTTATTCGGAAGAAGACGCTGCCATAGAGGCAGCTGCTAGAGTTGCTCGCCCGGGTACCAGCGAGCATAGTACAGGCCTAGCGGCTGACATCGTAACGCCATCCTACCAAAGGCTAGATCGAGGTTTTGCAGAAACAGAGGCAGCCAAGTGGATGGCGGCCAATGCCCATAAATACGGGTTCATTCTGCGCTATCCCGATGATAAACAAGAAATAACCGGCATCATCTTCGAGCCCTGGCACTTCCGTTATGTAGGCGTCGAACATGCTACCATTATGACAGAATTGAATCTCTGCCTAGAAGAATATTTAGCCCACTAGAGCTCTAGCGGCGTGTCGCAAAACGTTTCCTGGTAAACGTGGCGCGATGCGCTTTTTTATTTCACCTTACAAACAAGGCTGCTATTAGACAAGGGATTTAACATATTGTTATGGAATCCTTATTAGTATCGGGCACTCACCGT
>JAAYHE010000014.1 GCA_012735505.1 Bacillota bacterium | reverse complement strand
TATTCAAACGCGCCGATGACCGCATGTATCGCGAAAAGCTTAACCGTAGTCAGAGTGCACGTAGTGCCCTGGTGCAAACACTTAGTTCCGCGCTCGAGGCGCGCGACATAGGAACCGAAGGTCATGCGTCGAAACTGCCGATGTGGAGGGGCTCGATATCGGAGCCTGCCAACCAAACATGGTAAGTAGTGAAACTGGGGAGCCCGGCAATGTATTCTTGTTCTGTTTCTGGCACGGGCTCTAGTTGTCTGAGGTTAATGGCAGTTAACTCCAACTCGGTCAGTTGGGAGCCACAGGTAATCAGGCAGGTGGCGTAGGCTGGCACTTGGCTAATAGCTCGATAAAAGTGGCTCGCCACCGTCATTTCGTCTAACATAAAGATTGCGTGTTTTATTTTTTTTTCTCCTCCTCCTCCTTTCTATGAAGTACGCAATCGAGTTACATATTGTCGCTACTACGTATTATGCAGATATCTAGTCTAATGTTCATGATGTACCAATAATGCAGATAAGTATGTTGCATAAAGCATAGAATTGGTGCGGGTAGCAAAAGGAAAGGCGCTCTAGGCCAATTGGCACGCTAGAACGCCTTTCATTTACTTGTGTTATGTTTATTATGATAGCATTTGGGCCGGGAGTGTCCGCCTACCACGGCGGTAGGATTAAACTATCTTGGAAAGAATGTCAACAACAATCCCCATTGCTTCTGTCAATCTAGTTTTGTCTTCATCAGACAAATCGGCCATTAATTCTTGTAAGTTGAGCATAATTCTTTCCCTACTGGCCCTTACTAGTTCCTCTCCGGCTTCGTTTAGTTTAATAACTACTACACGTCGATCCAGGCGGCTGCGATAACGATCTACTACGCCAGCTTCAATTAAACGATTGACCATGGTGGTTAAACTTCCGGCCGAAACTTGTAGCCGTTCAGATAGGTCACTCATACGCCATTCTGGTCTGGTTGCAATAGTATATAGGGTATCCATTTGGGCAGGAGTAAAATGGGTAGCGCAATCTTCCGCTGCCTTGCGCGATGCTTCATGCATCTTCTTACGTAAGCGGGGAATCAGGTTTAAGAAATCATTCCATTCTTTGGCTAACAACTTCTTTCACCTCCAAGCATTAAACCTTGCTGGGAGTCTACCCGAGCGAAAGTTAGATACTATATTTATTGTAACAGAAATTTAATAGTTAGGCTGTATAAATCAAACACTTTTCATACAGTTTATTATAACCTGTTGTTTCCAAGAACGGTAGTGGATAGTTGTTTTTAATAAAGACTAAGGTATATAATCAGCTTGGTTAATATTATAAGAAGTGATTATGGAGGGAGATAGCGGTGAACATCAATTACCTCCAGACTTTGCTAGCTGTACAGGAGTATGGCAGTTTCTCCGCGGCAGCGCGGCAAATCGGCCTGACGCAGCCGGCAGTGAGCCTGCAGATTCAGGCTTTGGAAGAGGAGATGGGGGCCCAGCTGGTAGTACGTAATGCGCGGACATGTGAATTAACACCGGCTGGTTTAGCTGTGGTCGCTTTTGCGGAAGATACTTTTGAACGCTTGCGCCAGACTCGAGCCTTACTGAGTCAGCTCAGTGGCGAAATAAGCGGACCGGTGCAGGTGGGGGCGAGTAATATTCCGGGCGAGTATATTTTGCCGACTCTGTTAGCATCGTTTAGAGCGAAGCATCCGAAAGTTAGGTTTAGCTTAGATATTGGTGACAGCGATGAGATTTATACTTGGTTAGATAACAAGCGGATCGACTTCGGTGTAGTGGGCCAACGGCAAGACGGGAGTAAGTATGAATATAGCCTATTGGCTGACGACGAGCTGCTTATTACTGTAGCCGCAGATCATCCTTGGGCGGGCCAAGAAGTCGAACCGCATGAACTAACAAACTATCCCTTTATCCAACGCGAAGAAGGTTCTGGGACGCGTGCCAGTTATGAAGCTGCTTTGCGCCAAATCGGTGTGGATCCTGATAGCCTCCCGACTGTCTTTTGCGCAGGCAGTACGAGTGCTGTACTAACGGCAGTCTTAGCAGGCATGGGCTATGCTTTCTGCTCCCAATGGGCGCTGCAAAATACCCTGACTTTGGGGCACTTGGCCACTGCCCGGATAAAGGGCTTGACAATGAGCCGTGGCTTTTATGTAGTAGCGCATCGGACGCGCTTTCAGACACCAGCAGCGTCAGAATTACTGAGCTTTTTACGGCGGCAAGGTTTGTCACATGCTATGAAGGGGGAAAAAGAATGACAAAGAAACTACGACTAACAGAAATGTCGGCCACTTCTGGCTGAGCATCTAAGTTGGGGCCGGGTGCCCTTGATGAAGTGCTAAATTGTTTGCCTAGAATATATGACCCGCGCGTGTTAGTCGGGCCTGAAACAAATGATGACGCCGGTGTATTTTTGCTGAATAACGAACGGGCTCTAGTGCAAACGGTTGATTTTTTCTCTCCTATAGTTGACGACCCATATCTGTTTGGTCAAATCGCAGCCGCTAATTCCCTCAGTGATGTTTATGCTATGGGGGCGCAGCCCCTTACGGCTCTTAATATAGCTTGTTTTCCCACCTGCCTAACGCCACAGGAAATGGGGAAAATTTTGCAGGGTGGGGCCGATAAGCTATTGGAGGCTAACGTTATCCTGTTGGGCGGCCACACTGTTGAGAATCCGGAGCCTAAATTTGGTATGGCTGTGACTGGCATTGTTCATCCCGAAAAGATCTGGACCAATACGGGTGCCCAGATCGGCGATGTGCTAGTGCTCACTAAGCCTTTGGGGACGGGCATTATGGCAACAGCTGGTAAGGCAGTTATGTTAGAACGAGAGCAAGAAGAGGCTATGGTACAGTCGATGGCTATGCTTAACCGGGCTGCTGCCGATGTTTTGCGCCAACAAGCCACCGTACATGCCTGTACAGACATTACTGGTTTCGGGTTTTTGGGGCATTTGGTGGAAATGGTGCAAGACGATCCTATCTGCCTACATATTCAGGCAGCAGAAGTGCCCGCTTTGCCAGGGGCTTTGTCAGTTGCCCAAATGGGCTTAGTGCCAGCCGGTGCTTACCGTAACCGTGAATTTTACGGCAACTCTATCACATTTGCTGCCGATGTGAATTTGGCATACCAAGATCTGCTTTTTGACCCTCAGACTTCCGGTGGGCTCCTAGCAGCCA
Organism: Bacillota bacterium; assembly: GCA_012735505.1. Lineage (GTDB taxonomy): Bacteria > Bacillota > UBA994 > UBA5500 > UBA5500 > JAAYHE01. The sequence continues at coordinate 42,665 of JAAYHE010000014.1, read as the reverse complement.
TACCAGCTAATGAAGCTGAAGCTGTCGTTGCTGCCATGCGCGAGGCAGGTATACAGGCTGCTGTCGTAGGCAGTGTTCATCCTCGCAGCGAGGCCGACACTCGCATCGTCGTTTCTATGTAGGTGTCATACTTTACAGCGAACGGGTCGGACCTGATCGTCAGACCGGCCTTGTGTCGGGAGGGATAGTATGCAAGATATGCACTTGTGGCTGCAAGAGTTAGCAGCAGGCGATGCCGAACGCTTGCTTGATATATTGGATCATTTTGGCCCGCGTCTATTCGCAGCTTTAGCCAGTTTGCCCCAACAACAGCAGGTAGCGCGCATTGTTAAAGCCTTGCGGCGTCTAGAGGTGCAGGCTAAACGGTTTCCCGGTGCTGGGGACGCAGAGGCCTTCATAGCAGAGGCTTTAGCTCGCAGCTTGCGGCTACCGCTAACAGCGATAACCGAGACAAAAGGGCTTGCGCTTCCACCGCAGCTTCGGATGCAGGTTATTAGACAATTGGCCCAGAGCGACGCCAAGCGCGATCGTCGTCAGCAGAAGTTCATGCTGGTAGGCACAGCCGTAGGCCTGATATTTATTTTTGCCGCTCTAGCCTTGCTGCTGTCGTTAAAGACAGGGGGGGTCAAATATGCCTTTGACCTAGCCCAATCTAGGCGTGGCACTTTTACCCACATAGCTAGCGCCCCTGATGCGGATGTTTGGGTAGTGGTTGACCATTCTGGGCTGGTGCATTATGTCGCCCAGCCAGATCATCCTCGCCCTACTAACACCACTATTGGTACTTTGCAATTGCCATCCGACGGGGAGATAGTAGCCATCTTGCCGGATGGCGATCTTTTGCTAGCCACTGCAGATACGATCCAAAGGCTCGGTTTAACCTCTCAAAAGTGGGTGTTACCTAAGCCTAGGGGCAGCTTTACCTACTTGAGTAACGGCCTCTTAGTTTGCTATGATCGTCAATCAAGACAAGTTTACACCTGCGATGCTGACGGACACCCCGTGCAAGCAAGTGTCGCCTTGCCTGTAGCGGCCGACGATGTACGCTTCTTACCGGCCCAAGATACTTGGGTGGCTGTCGTAGCAGCCGACAATGCTTTTGTATTTGACCACCAGGGTAACGAACTGCTGCGTTTGCCCCATGTTATCAGTAGCGACCAGTTAGCTTATGATGCCACTAGCGGCAGATACGCCCTGTTAGACACCAACGGTGAATTGCACCTTAACGTGGGTGATGATCAGGCAGAGCTTGTAGCTTTGCACCCTGGCTTGCGGTCGGGTTCCTACCAGGGTTGGGTGACAGGTGTTCCCGGCGGCTGGATCGTGGTAGCAGAAAACTTGAACGGTCAGCGCAATGCACCTGCCGGTAAAATAGCTTATATTACCCACGATGCTATCCTGCAGTGGCAACGACCATATATAGTTAGTGGCCGCTCGGGTGTAGCCGGGCTAGACTTGCTACAACCTCAGGTAGTTGCCGGGTTGGAAGCTGGGGTTGTCGTGTATAGCTATCTTGGCAGCCGCGACCCGCGCCTAGCTATTATCGACATAGCCAGTGGAGAGCCTCTAGGCATGTTAGATACTTCTGTTTTTACGAAAGGCGTCAGCCTAGCTCTGGCTCAAGGAGAAATACCTTGGCTAGCCGTAATACAAAGCAATCACGTTCACATTTATGCGGGCAAGTAATAGCGCTTATCGCAGGTGCATTTCCCTTAGATACGAGGAAAGGTTATAATGAGAAGCATGTAACTATAGCAGGAGGTGCTACATAATGGCAGCAACGATTATAGACGGCAAGAAAATCGCAAAGACGATTCGCGAGGAGATAAAGACTGAAGTTGCCGCATGGCGGGAGCGAGGTATAGCCCCGCGTTTAGACGTGATTTTGGTAGGGGACGACCCCGCTTCCGTTTATTATGCCAAGGCGAAAGAACGGATTAGCAAACGGGTAGATATCGACTATGTTTGGCACCGTTTGCCAGCCACTGCTACGGAAGCCGAAGTCGTAGCTTTGGTACAAGAATTGAATGACAACCCTGCCGTACATGGCATTATGGTAGAATTACCCCTGCCCGAGGGGATTGACAAAGATCGCGTATTAGCTACTGTACACCCGCTAAAGGACGTTGATGGTGTGAACCCGCTCAACCGCGGCTATCTAGCTTCGGAGATGGATGGCCTGTTCCCAGCTACGCCCATGGCATGTATAGAGATCTTGGATCGTTTGCAGATTTCGTTGGCAGGCCAAGAGGTTGTCCTAGTAGGTTGGGGCGAAACCGTAGGTAAACCATTGCTGCCTATGTTACTTGGGAGAAGGGCAACAGTGGCGACTACGCATTCTCGCACTCGCGATTTGGCCGCCCATACTCGTCAGGCAGACGTTGTCATTGCGGCGGCAGGGTATCCAGGCTTGATTACAGCCGATATGATCAAGCCTGGTGCAGTAGTGATTGATGTTGGCATAAACGAAACTGATGATGGCATAGTGGGCGATGTTGACTTTGACGCAGTCAAAGAAGTCGCCGGCTATATCACCCCGGTGCCAGGCGGCGTAGGCTCTGTTACTACCGTGTTACTGTTTAAGAACTTGCTGAAAGGACTAAAGATGCAGCAAGCATAGGCGGTTTGCAAATAAGGCGCGGCCTGTTGGTGCTCTGAGGGGGCAGAGTGGGTATCCCCCACTTTGCCCCCTATGTCGCCGCTCCCTTGTTTTAGTGGGGAGGGAAGAAAGTGCTATCACCCCTTGACCTAAGAAAGGTTAATGTTTTTCGAGATTTACCTGTGTCGCAGCTAGAGCTGATTTACGAACTGGTTTCCTTTCGTGATTACTCAGCGGGAGAGTTTATTTTTACCCAGGGTCAGCCTGGCGACGCGGTTTTCTTTGTAACTCGTGGCCGCGTAAAGATATCGGTAACGGCTACAGATGGCCGTGAGAAGATTATGCATGTGATGTCTGTCGGGCAGGTTTTCGGCGAAGTCGTTTTGTTTGATGCCGGTTCCTATCCGGCGTCGGCGCAGGCGATGGAGGCGGCGCAGGTAGGCGTGCTGAAAAATCAAGATTTGTTTGACTTGCTGCGCCAGCATACAGAATTGGCTATCAATTTGCTTAGACTGTTGGCCCGTCGCCTGAGAATGGCCCAGCGTCAAGTACAAGACCTAGCCCTCAAGGATGCTTATGAACGCGTGGTGCAATTGATTGTTGATCTGGCTGAGACAAAAGGTTGTAAGGAGGCCAATGGCTCCATCCGCTTAGACCTGGATCTAACGCGTGAGGAAATGGCCAAGTTAACGGGCACTACCCGCGAAACTTTTACGCGTATGTTGGCCGAGCTCAGGCAAGCAGGTTTGTTAGCAGTGAGGCGCAATCAAGTATTAATACCTAGTTTAGCTCGCTTGCGAGAAATTATCGATTGACACTACATGGGGAGGAAAAAACATGCCGGAACAAGCTATGGTAGATAAAATTGTCAGGTGGCTGTTTGAGACTAGGGCTATCCAGGTTTCACCAGCGGAGGAGCCATTTTGGTATACCTCTGGATTAATTGGTCCCTATTACATCAATACCCATTTCTTACTGGGTAGCGAGCAGGCAGCCAATGAGCTTTTGGCCTTGATCGATAACACTCGCACAGATCCGCTGCGTTGCACCAGAGAAGTGCGAGCTGCGGTGGAAGAACATTACCGACATAGTTCTATCTTCCGGCAGGTCATAGACGCTCTAGTTGAGGTGCTACAGGCTAGTTACGATTTAAGCAGTATCGATTACATTTCTGGGGGAGAGCGACGCGATTGGTTTTTCTCCTTCATGCCAGCATTGCTTTTGGGTAAGCCGCACCTAACAATTTTTAAAGACCAACGAGTTATTCTATTAGACGGCGACAGGGTAGCAGTTTGTCCTTCCCTCCCCGGGGCGAAAGTCTTGCATATCTCTGACTTGGTGACCCAAGCTTCCAGTTATCTGCGAGCATGGATACCTGCCCTCGAGCGTCTGCAAGCAAAGATGGTGGCAACACTAACCATCGTTGACCGTCGCCAAGGTGGTGGTGCTGCTCTAGCCCAGGAACAAGTACCTTTACAAGCACTAGTTGGCATTGAAGCCAGCCTTTTTGCTACCGCTGCAGCCCAAGGTTATTTAACACCAGAGCAACTACAGTTGGTTAATGCATACTTGGCCGATCCGTATAAGAGCATGCGTCAATTTTTGTTAAACAATCCCCAGTTCTTGCAGAGCGCCTTGGCAGGCGATGCGCGTACTGCTGAGCGCGCCCGGCGACTCTTGGCTGAAAATCTGTATGATTTGCCCCATAATAGCGCTGGGGGCAGATAATGGCTTTCATATTGCATCGCCCACTAGCAGACACTAGGTGTGGAATCTCATAAGGAGGGTGATGCAGCAAATGACAGTTGGTACCAAAGTGCATCAAGCCTTAGCTTCGCTCCGTAGCCTAGAGGGACAGTTCGAGTCCTTTGCTTTAGATACGGAGGACCAGCAAGCTAAGCAGATGTACAACCAGTGTCGCCAACAGTTGGCGCAGATAACCTCCCAGTTGGAGCAGCGCGTCAACTATATGGAGCAGGAAGAACCCACTTATAAGATTTCCGGCGGCCCGACTAGCGGTGGTGCAAGTGGCAACCAGCAAGGTAACCAGTTGGGAATGAGCAACCAAAGTGGGACAAATAGCTTTGCTGGTACGACTGGGATGACTGGTATGACCCAAGGTGCAAGTACGACTGGCTTAAACAGTCAGACGACTGGGTTGAGCAGCCAGACTTTTGGCACCGGGTCGACTGGGTCTACCGGTTTGCAAAACACTACCGGAGGAACGGGCAATAATAAAGGCTCCAAGAAGAAATCTCGGTAGCCTTTACTAAAAACCTGGCAGGCTTATCCTGCCAGGTTTTTTCATTGATCGTACCCTCAGTTTTCTGTAGTCTGTGTCTTAATGCTCCTTTAGCCATGCAGCTAACTCGCGGGCCCGCGCCGCTTCGCCGTTATCACGACGCTGGCAATGGAGAGCGTATACGTCGCGTGCTATCGCTCGCATGACCGTTTGTATCCGGCCGGGGGCTCCGTAGGTTAGCAAAACTAAGACGAACTCGTTTTCAGGCAACAGCACTAAGGCGGCGTCGTTGTAAACCCAATCTTTCGTACCGGTTTTGTGTGCCACGGGAACCACAAAATTGATCGCCTGGGGAATGCGGCTGTTGTAAATAGTAGAAGTAAGGGCTTCCAAGAATAGCCCATTGTTTTCTGCTGACAAGACATCGCCCCGGGCTAAACTGGCCAAAAGGCGTCCTAGATCAAACGGGGAGGTTCGAGGCGGTTCAAGGGTGCCATAGCGTTCCCAGCAAGTAGCGTTAGAGGTACCTGGAGCTGGTGCTAGCTCGCGGGTAAGGGTGCTATGGGTTAGGCCTAAGCGGCGCAAGGTGGCCGTCGCGCGTTCAGCACCCAAGTAACGGAGCATTATGTTATGGTGTAAATTGACAGAATGGGTGATCATTCGGTGAATGAGAGGTTGCCATTGTTGCTGCTGGCCAACTACAGGGTCGACGTGAATGGACCAAATGTCTTCTTCGCCCAGATCATCGAGATGGTAAAAGACATAAGCAATGAGCAACTTAGCGACCGAGGCTGTATGGAAATAGCCGATACGAGTGCCATCGGGCCGTAGCTCTGTGCGCTCGGCATTATGACCGAATTGAAGGCCACTGCCAATTTCCTCAATATAAATTCCCATATCTCCATAACCGCCGGTAGTATAGTAATTGTTCAGGTGTTTTTCCACCAGGCTAACAATCGCCTTTTGGTATTCATCTTCAGCTATCCGCCAGCAGTGTTGCAAGAGGGAATAAACCTCAGTTAAGTTGGTGGGTGCAAGGGCGGCCTCTAACGGTACAACATAGCTAGAAATAAGGGCCATGACTAACAGTAGGTTTAGGCCCCAGATAAATTTCGGCATCGGTTACCTTCCTCCTCGCTCATGTTTATGCGGGGAGGAATATTAAATTGCCTATTGCATAATTACCAAGTCTGGTGTATATTTATGCTTAATGAGTATTAACGACGAAACTGTTTGCCTTAGCGGGTTGCAGTCGGGCTTGTTACCGACAGCCGATGCCAGGTAGCAGAGTAGTTGCAAGATGGGAGAGAGTGAGAATGAAAAAAGCTATGTTGCTTGCGCTCACTGTGAGCTTATTGCTCACTGGCTGCTTTGGTGGGGCTCAACCGAAAGATACCTTCGTTTATGCCCTAGAAGCCGACATTGTCAACTTGCTGCCGGTGCGGTTGACTAACGTTGTTTCTACTACCGTTAGTCGGCAAATCCACGAACCTTTGGTCAAATATGAAGATACGTATGACGAGATACTACCGGCCTTGGCTACCGAGTGGGATATGGATCCTAGTGGGTTGAGCTGGACATTCAAGCTACGCCCCAACGTTAAATGGCATGATGGCCAGCCCTTTACCTCGGAAGATGTCAAGTACACTTATGAAAAGCTGTTAGATCCAGCAACCAAATCGGTGCAACGTGCTAACTATCAAGTTATCGAAAAGATTGAAACGCCAGATCCGCTTACGGTTGTCTTTCATTTGAGTGAACCCCACGGGCCATTTCTCGACAAGATGAGCCAGATACCTATCATGGCTAAACATCACGTGTCTGTGGTGGGCATGGATGACTACAATAATAAAGCTATTGGTACTGGCCCCTTTATGATGGTAGAGTGGGTACCCAACGATCATGTGAAGCTGCAAGCGAATCCCAACTACTGGGGCGGCAAACCAGCTATCGAAACGCTCGTTTTTAAGCCAATTCCCGAGGCTTCAGTGCGGGCTATGGCTCTGGAAAAAGGCGAAGTGCATTATGCCGATCGCCTGACGGCAGAGGATTATGCTAAAGTAGCCAAAAGCAATAAGGTAACTGGTATTGAAGTGCAGAGCTTAGCTTTCGCTTACTTCGGACACAACAACCGGAATCCGTTGTTTGCTGATAAGCGGGTGCGGCAGGCCTTAGCCTATGCCATCGATCGGGAGTCGATTGTGCGCGATGTGCGGAAAGAAGCCGCCATTGCAGCCTCGGGTCCGATTGCGCCTACTAACGGCGAATGGTTTAATCCTGATGTCAAGCAATACGAGTATGATCCCGAGAAGGCAAAAAGCCTTCTGGCCCAAGCAGGCTGGGAAATGGGCAGTGACGGCTTCCTACAAAAGGACGGCAAGACTTTTAGCTTTAGCGTGATTCTGGCTACTGGTGACGAGACTATGCGCAGCCAGGGCGTCCTCATCCAGAAATGGTTGAAGGATGTTGGCATTGATTTAAAACTCGAGTTCTTAGATTGGTCGGTCATGAACGATCGTTTAGATCATCGGGAATACGAAGCTATGATGCTTTCGATGACGCCTACTGCCGATCCCGACCAGTATAACTACTGGCATAGCACTGCTATTGATAACGGCTTCAATGACTGGTGTTACAGTAATGCCCAGGTAGATAAGTTACTGGAGCAAGGACGACGGGAAACCGACCCGGTTGTGCGTAAGGAAATTTACGACCAAGTACAGGCCATCTTAGCAGAAGACGTAGCTGCTGTTTTCCTCTATCATCCTAAGATATTAGGTGGTCTGAGCAAGAATTTTACAGGTATGACCGAGGGACCGGTCGGCCAAGCGCAGCTCCTTTATAAGGTGCAGCCTGTCGACTAGCACACGCAAGTTGCTGGCTAATTAAAGGGGGCGAGACCCTGTCTCGCCCGTTTCCATTTATCGGTGAGAGGGGGAGAGAGACCATGCTCAAATATGTAATGCGGCGCATTTTGGTGGCCATACCGCTGGTTTTAGGGATTAGCTTCGTAGTTTTTGGCTTGATGCATTTAGCGCCAGGCGACCCGGTGCGGATCCTGGCTGGGCGCGAAGCCACTCAGGAAGTAATTGATTCTATTAGCCGAGAATGGGGATTCGACAAGCCATTCTTGGTGCAGTATTTCGTCTGGCTAGGGCGGGCACTCCGGGGTGATATGGGACGTTCTGTTATTTCGCAGCTGCCGGTTTCTTTCTTAATCAAGTCCAGTTTGGGCTATACTCTTAAACTCAATTTTTGGGCTACCTTGTTAGGTCTAGCAGTGGCTTTCCCTCTCGGAATTTTGGCCGCCGCCAAGCGGCAAACCTGGATAGACTATACTGCCAGTGCCCTCGCTCTAGTGGGGATGTCGATGCCTGGATTCTGGCTGTCGTTGGTGCTGATTATCGTCTTTGCTGTCAAGCTAGGTTGGTTCCCTACCAGTGGCACTGGAACGTGGGCACACTATGTGCTGCCGGCTGCTGCTCTCGGGTTTAGCTGGGCCGCAGGTTTAATGCGTATGGTGCGTACCAGCCTGCTAGAGGTCTTAAGAGAAGATTATGTGCGGACCGCCCGGGCCAAAGGATTGCGCGAGCGAGTGGTTTTAGTTCGGCATGCACTGCGTAACGCACTGATTCCTATTATTACTGTTCTTGGCACTTGGCTCGCCTATATGGTGGTAGGCACGGTCATCGTCGAAACCATTTTCGCTTGGCCAGGTTTAGGTCGTCTACTGACGACAGCCTTGTTGCAAAAGGATTTCTTCCTGGTGCAGGCCATAATTCTCATGATATCTGTAGCTGTTGTGGCTGCTAACCTTTTAGTTGACATAATGTATGCAGTCGTCGACCCGAGGGTCAGATTGGGTTAAGGAGGGAGACAGATGCCTAGTTTTGTGCACCGCTTGTTTCAACACCGCTTGGCTTTCGCCGGCGCTATCGTGTTAGTACTCCTAGTGGCTGCGGCTCTGTTTGCTCCTTGGCTGGCACCTAACGATCCGGAAGCTGTTTACCCGGCCGAGGGCTTGCGCGGTCCCAGCCGACAATTCCCCTTGGGGCAAGACCAATTGGGGCGCTGCATCCTTAGCCGGATGATCTATGGCGCTCGCGTTTCTTTAGCAGTTGGCTTTCTAGCCGGAGTTCTTTCCTTGGGGATGGGTATCATCCTAGGTTCCTTAGCTGGCTATTTTGGCGGCTGGCTAGATATGTTGATAATGCGCTTGGCCGAAGTGTTTATGACTATTCCGCAGTTTTTGCTCGTTATCGCTGCTGTCGCTATAGTGGGGCCTAGTTTCACCAGCGTCTTGGTCATCATCGCCCTTTCTTCCTGGACTGGTTACGCGCGGGTGCTGCGCGGTGAAATTATGGCCATTAAACAAAAGCCTTTTGTGGAGGCAGCCCGCTCTTATGGGGCTAGCGATGCTCGCATTTTGCTGCGGCACATTCTGCCCAACTGCTGGTCGCCCCTGATCGTCATGGTGACTTTAAACGTGGCTAATGTCATTCTGTTAGAGTCGTCCTTAAGCTTTTTAGGCTTTGGTATTCAGGAACCGCAGGCTAGTTGGGGTAGTATTCTCAGCCAAGGGCGGTCTGTGTTTCAGACTGCCCCTCATGTAGCTACCTTCCCAGGTGTGGCAATCATGTTGGCTGTTTTGGCCTTTAACTTGTTGGGCGATGGTCTACGCGATGCGTTAGATCCCAAGTTAGTGGAAGGGGAGTGATTCTGGTGGCAGAACTACTAAGGGTACAAGATTTGCAGGTTCATTTTGCCAAGCGACAGGTACTGCGCCAGGTCTCTTTCTCCTTGGCTCCCGGCGAAACCCTAGGCATCGTAGGAGAAAGCGGGTGTGGTAAGAGTGTAACTGCACTGGCCATTATGGGCTTGCTGAGTAGGCCAGGGCGTATTACTGGTGGGCAGATTCTTTTACACGGTCAGGATCTCGCCAGCCTCACACCCGAGGAGCGCCGCCGCTTGCGGGGCAGTAGCATGGCCATGATTTTTCAAGAACCCATGACTTGCTTAAACCCGGTGTATACGGTAGAACAACAGATTTCAGAAGTATTGATGCTGCATAGAGGTATGAACAAAAAGACAGCCGCGGAAGCGGCTGCTGATTATCTAGCTAGAGTAGGTATTGCCGATCCCAAGAGTCGCTTGCGGAGTTACCCCCATGAGCTATCTGGTGGTATGCGCCAGCGGGTGATGATCGCCATGGCGTTGGCAGGTGAGCCAGAATTGCTTATCGCCGACGAACCGACTACGGCCCTAGACGTCACAGTGCAAGCGCAAATTCTCGAACTGCTGCAACGCTTGCAGGCCGAGACCGGCATGGCTATGATCTTGATCACCCATGACCTCGGTTTAGTTGCCGAGAACGCCGATCGGGGTGTAGTCATGTATGCTGGCGAGGTAGTAGAGACAGGTACAGTTGCCGAATTGTTCAATAGCCCGGCCCATCCCTACACACAAGGCTTGTTGAATTCTTTGCCTCGTTTTGGAGAGCAGCAAGATATGCTCTATAGTATTCCGGGCACGGTGCCAAGAGATTTAGGCAGTATCAGCGGCTGCGCTTTTGCAGACCGCTGTCCCCAGGTAAGCGCAGACTGTCATGGCCCGCAAAGGATGAAGAACCTTTCCTCTACCCAGGCCGTGCGTTGCCATCGGGCACAAAGCGACAGCCAGATCCCGCAGGAGGTGCAAGATAATGTTAGCTACGGCCGAGCAGCTAGCTCTAACAGTTAAAGATCTAAGAAAAACATTCCCCTTGCGGCGAGGCTTGTTTTCCCGTTCTGCAGGCGGCGAGGTACGGGCCGTTGATGGTGTAAGCTTCCAGCTAAGGGCAGGAGAGACCCTGGCATTGGTGGGCGAAAGCGGTTGCGGCAAAACAACTGTCGCCCGCATGCTGGCCGGCTTGGAGACTCCGTCGGGCGGTAGCGTAATTCTGCATGGCCAGGAAATAGATTTTGGCAGCAAAGAGGCACCGCATATTTTGCGTCAGGCGGCACAAATGGTGTTTCAAGATCCCTATGCAACTTTGAATCCGCGGATGACAGTAGGCGACAGCGTGGAGGAACCTTTGATCGTGCGCCACTATGCGGGCGACCGTAAGCAGCGGGTACGGGAGCTATTTAAGGCTGTAGGCCTAAGCGAGGAAATGATCAACCGTTATCCGCACCAATTCAGCGGTGGGCAGCGACAGCGCGTAGGCATAGCCCGCGCCTTGGCTTCCGAACCTGATATTCTGTTGTGCGACGAACCTACTTCGGCTCTAGATGTCTCTGTGCAGGGTCAGGTGCTTAATTTACTAAGAGAACTGCAGCAGCAGCAAGGAATCTCTTATCTGTTTATTTCACACAACCTGTCAGTAGTTTGGCATATTAGCCAGCAGGTGGCTGTCATGTATCTGGGCAAAATAGTAGAGATGGGTAGCAGAGAAGCAATTTTCCTCGAGACAGCCCATCCCTATACCAAAGCTTTGTTGGCTGCGAGCCCGACAGTAGCGCCAGGGCAAAAGCGTGAACGCATTATGTTGCGGGGAGAAGTGCCTAGCCCCCTCAATCCGCCCAGCGGCTGCCGGTTTCATACTCGTTGCCCCTATGCTACTGCTCGCTGTCGGGAAGAGGAGCCGCAGCTCCACGACGTGGGCGGGGGGCATCAAGTGGCCTGCCATTTGGTTAAGTAAAATTTCATAAAGAGGCTCTTATGTAGCACGTGTAAGCATAGCGGCACAATAGGATACCCTGAAGGGGGTGTAATATTGTGCCGCAACTTGTTTTTGGGGTACTAATCAATCGGGAGTGGGCGCGGGCGCTAGCCAGCCAAGAAGGCATCTTTGATGCACTGATGTATGCACGGGCGGCAGAACACTATGGTGTGCAAGTCTATTTTTTTCACCCGCGAGACGTCGACCTGCGTCGCCAAAGGGTGCAAGGTTGGATTCCCCAGCCGGGCGAAAGGTGGGCCAAGCAAAGTGTCCCTTGGCCGCATGTGTTTTATGATCAGGTTAAACTTCCACATCTTAATCGTACCGAGCCTCTACGTAGCGTTCGGCGTCGTTTGCGCCAAACTGCTATTCCTTTAAACCCGGTCTTGGCTTTGCCCAAATGGCAAACTCATCAAGCGCTTAAACGCTATCCTGATACAGCACCCTTGCTGCCGCACACGATTATTTGTCGTGGCCCCGGCAGTATGCGGGCCATGTTGCGCCAGCACCCGGCGATTCTAAGTAAGCCTGATGCTGGTAGTTGGGGACGGGGTATTTGCCGCATCAGCCGCTCGGGCCGTAATCGTTACCGCCTACAGCTGTCGGAGCATAACAAAGTTTGGCCGCGACTAGGGCTTTTGGAAGCATATATGATCTGCACAAGCTATGCCGACCCGGGCAGATTGCTGCTTCAACAGGAGATTGAGTTAGCTGAAACCAGTCAGCAAGAACGTAGCGACATGCGGGTAGTAATCAGTAAGAATCGGCGAGGGGAGTGGGAAATGACGCAGGGTTTCCTGCGCATGGCGAGTCCCGGTCGCTTTACTACCAACTGGCATCAAGGTTCGCGTAATGCGCCCCTGGGCGAAGGCTTGCCTCTGATTGTACCAGCAGATGAGGCCCCAGCTGTGCTGGCCGACCTGCACCAAATAGCGCTGCTTGTTGGCTCCCGCTTAGAAGAAAGTATAGGTCGCATGTCTGAAATTGGTATCGACCTGGCTCGCGATAAGTCGGGGCGCTACTGGCTAATCGAAGCTAACGCTGCCCCCGATAAGGGCACTGGTAGCGACGATATTTGGGAGCCGGTTCCTCGCATCTTTTTATATGTGCTAGATTATGCTCTTTATTTATGGGAAAATCGTGCTTCTTACCTGAGTAAACCTTCTAGATAGGCTGCCGGGTTGTTCAAAAATCTACGGGTTAGGTTGACATGTTCCAGTTGGTCATACTTGACCACCTGAGGCGGAACTGTATCTAGGCTATAGATGGTAGCATAGGGATACGCCATCAGGATCGGAGAGTGGGTAGCGATAATAAATTGGCTGCCTGCTTGTGCCGCAGCATGAAGCACTACCATAAACGTTAACTGGTTTTGTGGTGATAATGGAGTTTCAGGCTCGTCGAGTAGGTAAAGTCCCCCGGCAACAATCCGATGACTAAAAAAGTGCAAGTAACTTTCTCCATGGGAGCGATGTTCGAGCGCCTCATACTGTTCATGCAGTTGGCTCGCTTGACCCCGGATTGCGCCTACGGCGAGCTTGAGAGCTAAGTCGCTACGCCCTTGTTGACTATAGTTGTTGGCTAGTTGACTAGCCTCCTTGGCTAAGTCGTGGTGCATTTGGCTTAACCGGCGGCAATAACCGAAGAAGTCTTCAGCCCGCAAAAAGAAACCTCTCCCGGTCTTACGGCTCCAGCTTAACCGGAGCTGATCTGCGAGCAGACGGGCGGAAGCCAAGCTGCTGTCGTGAGCGAGTTCGTCGGCACCAGCCACCACCCGCTGCGAGGCCACAGCTAAGCCCTCGAGCAAGGAAGACTTGCCTGTTCCGTTCTCTCCAACCAAGAAGGTCACAGGCGTATCAAATTCTAGCCTAAAGTCGGGGCCAAATAGGGGTAGGTTGAGTGGAAAGCTTGTGGCTGCTTGTGATGCCGTTTTAAGCGATATGGCCTTGAGAAAAATCATAAACTTCCCCCTGCATAGGAATTTGCATCGGTTAGCCAAAATGTATCAGATAGAATGCTTTTCATGCAACCTATTTACTGGTGCAGGTTGCAGTCATGCTCGTGCGCTATGTTTGTCGCGGCGTAACGGTCATCCTCGCGCGCTGGCAGCCACCGTCTGTTGGTAAGAGCTTCGTCGCCAAGGGGAACGGCCAGAAGTCAGGGGGCCCCAATTTACTGCTGGCCGCTCCTTTATCCTTGGCTCCTTCACTCTTATGATTATGGCTCCCATACGCTTTACGGATGACGCGCGCCGCCGCTTGTTGGGGTGCCGCGCCTCAGGGTCACCTCGGAGTGCTTGGGATACCGGTAGGGGATCCCGCGGAGAGTTGGCAACATTCTGGCAGGACTTGCGTAGGTAGAAGTAGAAGCTGGTAACTAGCAATCTGCCAGGGGGGATGTGCATGGTTTGGTTGTTATTGGCCATTATTGTCCTGTGTGGCTGGTTCTATTGGTCGGCAGCACTGCGTCTGCCGGCTGTGCGCCAGTTTCACTCGCTGGTTGTGATCAACTGTAAGAATATGTATCGCCCTCGAGTTAAGGAGCATCGGGACCAAGAGCAAGACGATTGGCGCCTGTTTATGATGTCCTTGTCTGGAGTAGCTCTTTTTGCCGCGATGCTGTATCTTGCCTATATGTTAGTGCGGCTGGGAATAGCCATTGGGCAAGCAGAATTGGTGTATGTGACGGCTATCTTAGCTGTGTCAATTATCCTCTTTCTATGGGGTCTGAGCCAGTTAGCCTCTACCTTGTATTTTTCTCGCGACAACGACTTGCTCCTTAGCCTGCCACTTCCGGCCCCTTATATCGTAGGGGCGAAGTTGGTGGCGGTGTTGCTAGGGCAGTATGCAGTGGCTTTCGTGGTGTTTTTCCCGGCCCTGATGTTCTACGCTGTTGAGTTGCATGTGGGTGGGGTGCACTGGCTGGTTGGGCTTTTGGTGTTGCTGTTGCTACCGATTCTGCCCTTGCTGTTGGCTCTGCTAGTGTTGCTTCCCTTAGCACGCTACTTAGATCGGCGCCTGCGAGAGTGGCTGGTTAGTATTTTGTCTCTGCTGGGGGTAATTATCGGGCTCTGTACTCGCCTCGTTGATTTCAACCAAGCAGGTAGCAGTGCCATGACTTTGTTGGAAAATTGGCAGGCAAGCGGGTACGACATCGTCAGCCGTCTAGGGCGGTTTTTTCCGCCCAGTGTATGGGCTACGCGCGCCTTGGCCTTAGCGGGGACTTGGGTGGGCTTAGAGTTTTTGCTACTCTTTGTCGGTGCTATCGTGTTGGCTGGTGCGGCGGTTTATCTGCTTAGCAGCCGAGTGTACTTGCATAGTGTTGTCGGTGCTGACGAGCTTATTGTGGCGAAACCGAGACTGGTCGAAGCAGAGCAGGCAGGAGGGGAGCGACGCCTGCTAAAGGCTCTCTTATGGCGAGAGTGGCAGCTCCTGCGGCGTACACCGCTTTTTCTCCTAGATTCCCTTACTAGCTTGTCTACGCCAGTGCTTTTTCTTATCCTTGCTTATCAAAAAGGCACGCAAGCAACTTTGGCCCCGTTGCTAACAGCTATTTCTGCTTCTGCTCCTGGAGTGATGGCGTTAAGCATTGGCGGTTTGATGGCGGTAACTGCCTTTTCTAACCGGGTAGCCAGTGCTGGCGTTTCGCGGGAAGGCCAGCGTTTCTATATCTCGAAGGTGATACCTGTAGACTACCGGCTGCAAATCAAGAGCAAATTATTGTTAGCATTCGTAGCTGTTTCTTTGCCCAGCTTCCTAGTCGTATTGCTATGGGTTATATGGGTTAAACCAGATCTGCTGGATGTCTTGCTAGGCCTGCTTCTTGGTAGTCTTGCAAGCTGGTATACTGTGAATCTTACCCTAGCCCATGACCTGGCCGATCCTGTTCTCGATTGGAAGGATCCTAAGCAGGCGCTTAAGGGGATGGGAAAAAAGTATGCTCGCCTGATCTTGCTAGGGGTAATGGCTGTGGCCGCAGCCATGGTTTACTTATTGCACCCTTACTATACTGCTGCGCTGATATGTATCATTTTGCTCTTGGCAGCTTTGTCCATCTATCAGCATCAGCAGCTGCTGCATGAAGCTGCTATTCTTTACGATCGGATAGAGCTTTAGCCTGCTTGACTTCGTTAAGAAATTGCAACTACTGTTGCCATAATCATACACGAGGCATAAAGTATAGCATAGCAAACTTGCTCAGGAGGCAGTCTTAGCCATCCCTCTTGGGTGATGCAATTAGTGATAACAAGGCTCTTCTACTGCTTGGAGGCGGTAGTTGAGCCTTTTCCTTTTGTAAACGCCTTTTGCAGAAAGAGGTGTTGCTCTAGGCAGTTGGTGGAGAATATGGCCATTCGTTGCGAGCGCTAGCAGGAAGTGCCCGACCTCCGGTAGAAATCTAAATCTAGGAGGTGTTTGGGCTTGAAAATATATATTTCTGTTGACATGGAAGGTGGCACTGGTATAGCTAGTGCCAAGCATATGCGTGATGCTGGCTATACGCGCATGTGTAAACTGCTGACGCAAGACGTTAATGCTGCTATTGCGGGTGCTTTTGCAGCCGGTGCGACCGAAGTATTAGTGAACGATGCCCACGGCAGCATGACCAATATCTTGATCGAAGAACTCGATGAACGGGCCTCTCTCATTAGCGGTAGTAACAAGCAGCTGTTGCAGATGGAAGGCCTCGATGCTAGTTTCGACGCCGTCTTTTTTGTTGGCTATCATGCCTACGAGGGTAACGCTGATGGTGTTATGAACCATACTATCTATGGCGGGGCAGTGACGGAAATAAAACGCAACGGCGAAGTGGTGGGTGAGACGGCTATTAACGCCGGTATCGCCGGTGCTTACGGAGTGCCTGTAGCTTTAGTAGTGGGTGACGATGTTCTCTGCCGCGAGGCGTAGCATTTCCTCGGCAATATAGAGACAGTAGCTGTAAAAGAAGCTATCGACCGTTTTGCTGCCAAACTATTGACACCTAAACGTAGCCAAAAACTCATCAAAGAAGCTGCTCAGCGCGCTCTAGCACGCTTGGATGAGATGAAACCCCATCGCATTGCAGGCCCGATCGAGTTTGAAATTACTACAAAGTTGACTAGCATGGCTCATATGTGCACCCTATTTCCAACGGTAGAGCGGCGCGGGCCTAAAGTAGTCGCCGTTCGTTCGGATTGTTATTTGGAAGCCTATAGACAACTGTTAGGATGTCTAATTATTAGTGGCGCTACTGCCCGTGGTTGGCTGTAGATTTGGCCATTAGCCGCAACGCTAAAGTGTTGCTTATGCAACCTTTCTATGAGCGCTTCGGCATGTTGCGTGCCCATGGCATGGTGATCCGCAAATGCTTGCTTTAAGATTCTGTTAAAGGGGTTGAAACCCTTGTCCTATCGGCATAAACTAAAGATAAGGAATGTCAATGGCAAGGGTGTGATAGTAATGAAGCAGCTTGCAATATTACTTGTAACCGCTATGATAGTTGTGAGCCTGGGTCGGCTGTGGTTAACCCTGCTGGCCTAGTGTGCATAGATGTGCCTATTTTTCAAGCTCTTCTACTGCTAACAGTGTGGTAGTTGAGCTTTTTTGTCTCTTGCTGTTGTGGAGCAGGTATGTAGACGGGTAGCCGAGAATATAGGTAAAGAGTGCCTGGTGGCTATTGCGCTCAGATTAACTAAAAAGGGGTGTTGACATGAATAAGAACAATACTACCGCAGCTAATTTGCGATCTGCTTTCGGTGGTGAAAGCATGGCCCACATGCGCTATTTAGCTTGGGGTGCCGACGCTAAGAAACAAGGTTTCCCTCACGTAGCGCGCCTCTTCGAAGCAGTGGCCTATGCTGAACAGATTCATGCCCATGCTCATTTTCAAGAACTAAAGAATATCACCGGCGACTTCTTAGTGCCTGCTATGGCTGGTTTTGGTAAGGGCACGGTCGTAGAACACCTACAATGGGCTAAGGCCGGCGAAGATTATGAGATTAACGAGATGTATCCAGCTTTTGCAGCCGTTGCCGAGTTGCAAGGTGAAAAAGGCGCTTTGCGAGCCATTCGCTATGCCCTAGAAGCTGAAAAGAACCACAGCGAGCTGTTCGGCAAAGCGGCCGACCTGGTAGCTGATGGCCAAGACTTCCCAGATGTGCCTATAGTCGTCTGTCCCGTCTGTGGCCACACCCGCGAAGGTGATGCACCCGAGCGCTGCCCCATCTGTGGCGTACCGGGTGAACGCTTTGCTCGTTTCTAAATTACAAAACAAGACCCCCTCGGGCACAGGGCCCGGGGGGGTTGTTTTCTAGCTAGCAAATAGTAAGAGGCTTATGGCCATTACTGCCATGCCAGCTACGAGGCCATAGATCGGAATATGCTCTTGGTCATAGGCGCGGGCGGCTGGTAGCAATTCATCCAGGGAGATGAAAACCATGATGCCGGCAACAAAGGCAAACAAGATGCCTAAGACCGTGTCGTTAAAAAAGGGGGCCAGCAACAAATAGCCTACTAGAGCACCTAAAGGCTCGGAGAGACCGGAAAGCAAGGCGTAACTGAAAGCCTTGCGTCGGTTGCCAGTGGCATAGAACAGAGGAACGGCTACAGCAATGCCTTCGGGAATATTGTGTATCGCTACTGCTACGGCTATAGCCACTCCTAGCTTAGGATCCTTTAAGGTGGAGGCGAAGGTTGCCAAGCCTTCTGGGAAGTTGTGAATGGCGATGGCTAAGGCTGCTAATAGCCCCATGCGGGCCAGACTGCTGTCTTGCACAGCTGGCTCTGGGTCGCAGTCAAGCGCGCCCGGTTCGCACATATTGTGGTGCGGATTAGTACTTTCTGGGATCAAGTAGTCGATGGCGGCAATGGTCAGGATGCCACCGAAAAAGGCTGCCGTTGCTATCCACGGACCAGCTACAGCACCTTGGCTGGCGACTAGAGCTTCCTGCCCCTTAGGTAGAATTTCTACAAAGGAGACATAGATCATCACTCCCGCTGAAAAGCCGAGTGCACCAGACAGGAAACGGGTATTGGCCTTCTTACTCAGGAGAGCAACAATTCCCCCGACGCCAGTAGATAAACCAGCAAACAAGGTAAGCAAAAAGGCAAACCAAACATTGCTTTGCCACATAGTCTGTCCACCTCCAATTTAAGCGATAGGTTCGCAGCGGGCATACCCATTGGTTCTTCAAGCTTTATAAATAAGGATACAGTGAATTTAAATTCTTAGCTACTCCTAGGAGAAAATCGCGCGCCTGCATGTGCGCAAATATGCCGGTGGAATAAATTACCGCTGGTGGGTGCAGGTGGGGGTGGGCTAGGGCGCGAATATGATTACAGGGTAAATGCTTCCTCGGACATGACTTGTTACAGAAAGGATGATTCTTGGTGCCTGTGTGGCTTATTCGTGCCGGCTCCCATGGAGAGTATGAACAGAAATTTATTCAGGAAAACCGGGTCTACCTAACGTGGGAAGACCTGGATGTAGATATAAGTAAGCTGGCCGAGCGTAGTGCGTTGACCGCCGAAATGGAACAGCGCTACCCTGATCGCAAGCCCAGAACGATTCAAAATTGGGTAAGCCAGGTCTGGCCATTTGCTCACGAAATTGCCCAGGGAGACCTGGTAATTTTGCCGCTGAAAACCCAGCCTGCCATACAGATAGGAGAGGTGAAGGGGGATTATCAGTTTGAACCCCAGGGGCCTAATCCTTTTTTCCACTGGCGTGCGGTTGAATGGATAGGAGACGCCATCCCTCGTAGCAACTTTGGGCAAGACTTGCTAAATTCTTTTGGCGCCTTTATGACCATCTGTCGTATCCAACGCAACAATGCAGAAGAACGCCTGGCTAACATGAGAAACAACGGGTGGAAACCAGAAAAAACGGTAGACGTAATCGAACCCATCGATCCATCGGCCGAGCAAGGTGCTAGCTCTGAGGTCATTGATCTTGAAAGAACGGCACAAGACCAGATTGCCCGCCTGATTGCGGCTAGGTTTAAGGGGCATAGACTTACACGCTTAGTAGATTCCATTCTCAGAGCGCAAGGCTATACCACCTATATCAGCCCCGAGGGTGCCGATGGTGGCGCTGACATTCTAGCTGGCGCCGGTCCTATGGGCTTTGGTGAGCCTCGGCTTTGTGTAGAAGTAAAGTCTGGTGATACCCCTGTCGACCGCCCGACCGTAGATAAGCTGCTCGGGGCTGTTGATAAATTTCGCGCTCATCAAGGCCTCTTTGTCTCCTGGAGCGGTTATAAAGGCAACGTGATCAAGGAATTTGCCCCCAGCTTCTTCCGTGTCAGATTGTGGTCTCAGAAAGAACTGTTGGAAGCTCTATTTGCCCATTACGATGATCTAGACGAAGATATAAAAGCCGAGTTGCCGCTGAAGCGCATTTGGACCGTGGCTGTGCCTGACGAGGAATAGAACACTTTTTCACCCCGTCGGTATTTTCGGTCCATTATCCGTCAAATGAATGGTTTCATACATGCGCATTGCTTCTTCCTGGTCGTGGGTTACGCAGATAATAGCCATCGTTTGCTCTTTAACGCAAGCTGCGGCGTAGGATCACACTAGCCGTTCCCCGCGGGCAGGTTAGCTTTGGGGCGGATCATTTTAACCCCGTTCCATAACAAGTAAGCGGATACAGTGATGGACCCCACTAGATCCACATAGCGGGTGACTGGATGCAAAGGCGCGATAGCCACGGCTGTTAAAGCAGTCACAACGCAGACATCTACACAAGCTTTAGCTCGGTAGAGCTCTCTTTGTCCTGCGATAACCACATCTGCTTGCTCTCGTGCCAGAAAGCGATAGCGTAACCAAAACCAGGTGTTCGTTAACAAGCCTAGCACAGCAATTGTCAATCCCATGCTCACTCGGCCGCTTGCTTCATAGCTAGACAGACGAGACGTGGCTAACAATAACATCGTTACCCCACCGCCTGCCATGGCAACACCAACGCATAGGTCTGCTAATCGCTCCCAACGTTGCTGCTCGGTAGTGGTAAGCTCGGTATAATGTAGTTTACGATAAATCAACCACGACACGAAGACGGCGACCAACTCGGTGCTGCGCCGTAGGAAATCGGCAATTTGAGTGGTAGACAAACTCATAGCAGCAGAAATGCCGGTTACTAAAGGCCCAGGGGAGCTAAGTAATAAGGCTGTGATTAAGGTTCTTTCGCCTTGCGTCTTCTTTTCTGTTAAAGGTCGTTCCATGGCTAAACCCTCATTCCGGTAAATAGCTGGATAACAACGAATGTAGAAATGGCTGTGGCGAAGGGGACAGTTATAGTGTCTATCCCTCGCAAAGAATAAAGCTCAACTAGCGCGCAAACTGGCGCGACCAGAAGCGCCACGAGCAGGCACACATGCCAAGATAGCGAAGTATACTTTACAGTTGTAAAAAATACGGCTAAGCCAGATACGATTACCATCGCCAATGTGCCTTCTAGAGTTTTCTTGCCTTCAATGAGGCGATGCTCAAGATAATGGCGGCCAAAGGTCTTACCTACCAGACAGGCCGCTGCATCACCATAGCCCCAAGCCATAATCGCCACGATGATGATGTATTTCCACTTGGCCCCTAACCAACCCCAAAAGATGGCAGTCAGGAGGGCCACCATCAGGCAGAGCAGAATCAGGCTGCTTTTGACTTCCCCGGGCTGGCGTTGCGAAAAGAATCTCGCATATTGGGGGAAGCGTTCCAGCAAGGCGAGGATAGGGTATATAACAATGGCAAATAACACTACTGCGATTATAGTCATTTGCCACGAGCTGGCGGCATTGAGCAAAAAACAGATAGCCATGGCACAGATTAGGTGAAATGTTTTGCGACGTAATTCTGCGCCTAGTTTGCGTAGGGCTTTTGCCAGCACCGAGCATCTACTCCTTTTCTCTTACATAGCCAACAAATTAGTTCTCATATTAACTATTATCTATTACTTCGCTGTCTGTTGCTATTCCCCTGTTGCTAAACTTAAATTATTATTGGAGATAAGGGGGAGGGTGTGTTGGCCCCGATCCCTAGCAGCCTTGTAGCCAATGTAGCGAACTTAGCATTAGAAAGGAGTGACCCTATGCACGTAAGGGTATGCGCCTATTCTCCAGAGTGGGTAGAGCTTTATCAGAAGGAAGCACTGAAAATAAGAGAAATTCTTGGCGCCGAGCTGGTTGAAATCCATCACATTGGGAGTACGGCAGTTGTTGGACTGCAGGCAAAACCTATCATCGACATAATGCCGGTAGTGCGCCAGATTGCACGAGTGGATGCGTTTAACCTCGCGTTTGCAGCTATCGGCTACGAATGTACGGGCGAATTCGGCATTCCTGGCAGGCGCTATTTTCGCAAGGGCGGCCAGCAACGAACCCATCACGTGCATATGTTTGACGTCACGAATCAGACAGAGATTGAGAGGCATCTGGCTGTCAGAGATTACCTGCGGGCCCATCCAGCAGTTGCTGCAGAATATGGTGCACTAAAAAGCCGGCTGGCTGAGCAGTTTCCTTACGATATCGAAGCCTATTGCGAGGGGAAAGATGCTTTCGTGAAACAAATGGAGCAGGCTGCCCTTTTGTGGATGAGCCAGCAGAGGGGGGCCCGCTGATCTAATTGGCCACTCCCCAGTTGTTCCCAACAGCATTGGTTACTAGGGTGGGAAAGGAGTTAAGGTGGTGCAATATATTTCCTCTATGGCTCGGCGCATTGCCGCCGAGTTTCCTGCGCGCTTAGCGGGCAAGCAAAAGCAGGCTTTTCGCACTTTCTTGTTGCAGGAATTGGCCGATTTGGGGTGGGAAGCAGAAGTAGTGACTGGGGGCAGGGTGCTCAGGTCGCACAATGTGGTGACCAAAAACCCCGATCCTGACATCATTTTGCTAGCTCATTATGATACTATTGGTCGGGATCCGATAGGGGGGCTGCTCACCCGCTTATTCGGCTTAAATTCATGGTTGCTGTTTGCTGCTGGTTTTCTTTTTGGGCACCTGCTTACGAGACTTAGCGAAAGCTTGATTCGCATAGGTGTATCTATGTCCCTGTCTTTGTTGCTAACCTTCTTTATCGGTATCAGCCCCCTCATAGTTATAGTCGCCATCATGCTTATTCCTAACAA
Source organism: Bacillota bacterium (assembly GCA_012735505.1). GTDB lineage: Bacteria > Bacillota > UBA994 > UBA5500 > UBA5500 > JAAYHE01. The sequence continues at coordinate 20,033 of JAAYHE010000014.1, read as the reverse complement.
GTATTGTCTTAATGACAACACTAGCGGTGTGTTGGCACTGTTGAGCATCGCCCGCGCCCTCAATGACTACCCGGCTCTCAAGCAGAAAGTGCAGCTGGCCTTCGTTGATTTAGAAGAGCTAGGGCTGCACGGCTCGCGACATTTGCGGCGACATTGGTTGGAAGCTGGCGCTAATTTGCGTGAAAAGATGATTATCAACTTTGATTGTGTCGGCTGGGGTCAGGTGCCCGTGGTTTGCTCTGCTGGAGAACGCAGCAAGAGTGAGGCCCTATTTCGTCACCTGCAATCTAGCCGCAGCGATACTGATTATGGCAAGCTGCCATCGGACCACCTTAGTTTCAAATGCGAGGGTGCAGCCGGAGTGATTTTTGCTAATCCAGCGCCCATAGGCAAGAGTTTTTATGTGCCCAACGTACATTCGTCTCGAGATGTGCATTTGGAGCCGAGGAACATCACCTGGCTGACCGAAGAAATAATCAGGTTTTGTGACCTGCGACAAGAGCAGTAGTGCTCAAATAAATCGGCCCCTGTACGCGAGAAGCGCACAGGGGCCATTTTGCAGTGGCCGTTACGTGCAACGTCACTTGTTGACTAGATCTCCCCGAGGTCTTGCCTGTATTGGGCTACCAAAGCCTCCTGCCAGTCGGAAGTTGGCCTGAGCCTGCCGAAGAAGAAGCGTAGGTTTTGGGGCTCATGGGTGAAAGTTAGCCCGCCAATAAGGTGCCGATGGGTGTAGAGCCAGTGCAGCCTGTCGATAGCATATTTAACCTGCGATAGGGTGAACACCCGGCGTGGTAAGGCTAAGCGAACCAATTCAAAGGGAGAGAAAACTTCTTCGCCCTGGGGATTGCGCTGCTCTGACAAGGTACCCCGCTCCATACCCCGGATGCCGCTAGCTATATAGATGGCAACAGCTAAAGCGCCAGCCGGATATTCACTTTGGGCCAGATGGGGCAGCCAAGCAGCAGCGTCGAGGTGGCAGCCTAAACCGCCAGCCGGTTTGACTACTGGTATGCCGAGGGCGTCGAGTTCGTCCACCATATAGCGGATAAACTGGGGGCTGTGGCTGATCATGTCTTCATCCATTGTTTCTTCTAGCCCCACGGCCATCGCTTCCATTTCGCGAACCGACATGCCTCCGTAGGTTAGAAAGCCTTCGTATAAGGGCACTAGTTCTCGCAGCTGCTCATGCAGGTTGTCGTCTCGCAGGCATAGCCCACCGCCGCGGGCGCAGCCGAGTTTGCGTCCCGAGAAATAGAATATATCGCACAGCTCGCAGATCTCTTTAGTGATGGCTCTGATGCCGAGCTCGGCGTAGGCCTCTTCCCGTTGCTTAATGAAATAGAGGTTATCGGCTAAAAGACTGGCGTCGAGTACTAAAAGAAGGTTATGTTGATCGCAAACCCGACGCACCTCACGCAGGTTTGCTAAAGAAAAGGGCTGCCCGCCCAAGAGGTTGCCACCGGCTTCCATGCGGACAAAGGCGATTTTCTCAGGCCCTTCCTTCTCGACCAATTCTTCCAGCCTCTTGATATCCATGTTGCCCTTGAAAGGATAGTTGCTGCTTGTCTCCATGCCTTCTGGGCAGATGAGTTCTTCCACACGCCCACCTTGCAAGGTGATGTGTGCCTTGGTAGTGGTGAAGTGGACATTCATAGGAACTATCATGCCCGGGCGCACCAATACTTGCGCCAGCAAATGTTCGCAAGCCCTGCCTTGATGCGCAGGTAGGAAATGCTCAAAGCCGAATAGTTCCCGCACCTTTTGTTCTAATCGAGTGAAGCTGGCACTACCAGCATAGCTGTCGTCAGCCAAGAGCATAGCTGCCTGTTGACGGTCGCTCATAGCATTGACACCACTATCGGTGAGCATATCTAAAAAGATGTCCTTATTCTGCAGCAAGAAGTTATTATTGCCCGCAGCCGTAATCGCTGCCAATCGTTCTGTCACCGGCAGTAGAGAGATTTTCTGCACGATGCGCACTTTATGCATTTCTACGGGGAAGGTTTCGCCACCCCACATTTTGATGTTTGTCATTGCTATTGGCCTCCTTGTTTGATCTCGTTGTTATTCTCCTTGCCAAATACGGATATGGATAGTCGACATCCAGCGAAACCACCCCCTTTTAGATAGGCAAAAACCCCGCCCTTTTACCAAAGGGCGGGGTTAACCGCGGTACCACCATTGTTCACTGACATCTCACGATGCCAACCTCGTCGAGTACGCTGCCAAGAGGCAGTTATACTCTAGCGCTATAACGGGCGCGGGTCCCGGCAGCAGTCTACTCGATTACTCTTTCGGTGCGCAACTCTCGAGATGTATTCAAGACCTGCTTCCTCGCCCCTCTCAGCAACCGGTCGCTCTCTGTCAGGAAGTAATAGGCCTCTACTTCTTCTCGGTCATCGTTTTTTGGCTTAGTTGGTATTATACAGTTCTAAACTCGCTTGTCAATAGCATATAAGAAAAGAATATTTTGTCGAATATGATTAAACTTCCGGTTTCCAGATTTCCCAAACGCGACCAGCTAACTTGGGTGAAGGTTTGAGAGTGGCCCGGCCTGGCTGCCAACCAGCAGGGATGACTTCGCCTGTCTCCCGCTGCAACTGGTAGGCTTTTATCTGACGGAATAATTCGGCATCGTTGCGGCCGACTGGCGGTGTTAGCACCTCCATAGCCTGGATGACGCCGTCGGGATCAATGAGGAAGCGGCCTCGTACGTTAACTCCGGCCTCAGCGTCGTATACCTTATAGAGGCTGCCGATCTTTCCACCTTGGTCGGATAACATGGGGTAAGGTACGCCGCCCTCTACCATTTTGCTGAGCTCGGCCTCCTGCCATACCTTATGCGAGTGGACGCTGTCAACGCTAACACTTAGTACTTCAACGTTTAGAGCCTGCAATTCGGGATAGCGGACCGCTATCGATGTGAGCTCGGTCGGTCAGACAAAAGTAAAGTCGCCAGGGTAGAAGCAAAGTACTACCCATTTGCCCCGGTAGTCTTCTAAACTAACATCCTTAAAGATGCCTTCGTGGAAAGCTTTGGCTGTAAAGGTTGGTGCTGGCTTACCAACTAGCATGTGTCGATTCCTCCTTCTAACTAGTTCGGTTATTTGGTTAACTGCAGTATATCAATAGTGGTTTCTATTATCAATGACAGAAATTTTTATAACTATTATAAAAAGGAGGATTGCAAGAGCTAGTATCAAAGTATTTGGAGGAAATGTCCTGACCGTCGCGAATGTTATTTTAAGGTAGTGAGAAAGGGGTGGTGGCAAATGTTTGATTTGATTATTAGGAATGGCAAGGTGATTGACGGGACTGGTAATGCGTGGTTCTACGGCGACGTGGCCGTGCAAGGCGAGAAAATTGTTGAAGTGGGGCGCCTATCTACTCAGGCTGCTAAGCGGGTTATCGATGCCAGTGGTTTGGTGGTGGCACCAGGTTTTATCGACTCTCACTCCCATTCTGATAGTAACTTGCTTAACAACGGCAGAGCCGCTAGCAAGATTTATCAGGGCGTGACTACCGAGGTAATTGGTCAATGTGGCACTTCGGCTGCTCCGCGTGCGGCTGGAGAGGGTGAAGACGAGGCGGCTGCGAAAGATGCGCGTTGGACTAGCATGGATGACTATTTGAACCTGCTGACAGAGCAGGGAGTGGCAGTAAACGTTATTCCCCTGATAGGCCATGGCAACCTGCGCCGCATAGTGATGGGTATGGCCAACCGGCAGGCAACCCCCGCCGAACTCGAAGCTATGTGCCAGCTGGCCGAGCTTGCTATGCAACAGGGCGCCTTTGGTTTTAGCAGTGGACTTATTTATCCACCGAGTGCATATGCCGGTACGGCCGAATTAATCGAGATAGCTAAAACTGTTGCGGCTTACGGCGGCATTTATGCTACCCATATGCGTAACGAGGGCAACAGGCTAATGGAATCGGTGAAAGAGGCGCTTACCATCGGCGAGCAAGCCGGCATTCCGGTGCATATTTCGCACCATAAGGCTACCGGTGAGGCCAATTGGGGCAAAGTGCGCGAATCATTGGCCCTCATCGACGCCCAGCGGGCGGCGGGGCAGGATATTACGCTGGATCAGTATCCTTATATCGCTAGCTCTACTGGGCTGAGGTCGATAATTCCCCAATGGGCGCATGCCGATGGTCCAGAAGCCATGCGGCAGCGGTTGTTAGATCCAGACACAGGGGCTCGTATCCGGGAAGAAATGCAGGCTAGTCAGCGACGGTGGGATGCCATTGTTGTCTCACGCTGTTTCTTAGAGGAAAATAAGCAGTTCGAAGGCAAGAACTTAGAAGAAATTGGTGCCATGACGGGGCAGGCGCCGTTAGAGGCCGCCATAAGCCTGCTGCTGGCAGAAGATTTCCGCACGCGTATGGTGCGTTTCTCGATGTGTGAGGAAGATGTGGAGTATGTAATGCGCCACCCATTGGTAATGATCGGATCGGATTCTGGTGCCCTGACGGCAGGGCCAGGGGCCCAAGGAAAACCGCATCCGAGAGCGTACGGTACTTTCCCGCGCGTTCTAGGACACTATGTGCGGGAGCGCCAGGTGCTCACCCTGGAAGAAGCCATACGCAAAATGACAGGCCTGGCTGCTGCCAGGTTCCAACTCTGGGATCGCGGTTTGTTGCGCCCAGGCTGCTACGCCGACATCACCATCTTCGATCCAGAAACCATTCGCGACGAAGCGACTTTTACAGACCCCCATCGCTATGCTACTGGCATACACTATGTCTTGGTCAATGGTCAGTTGGCCTTAGAGCAAGGGGAGCAGACTGAGGTGTTGGCTGGCCAGGTATTGCGCCGGCAGAGGCCATAGGGTAGGGCTCAATCAAAAAAACAGCCGTCCTTGGCTGTTTTTTTGATTGCAATTGAGGTCGTAATGTTAAGGTCGTAATTCCCATTTCGTTTGCATTTGCCGGGCGAATTGGGCGGCATGTTCGGGCGTAATGACGTAGGTTTGGTTCTTAGTCTTGATGATAATAGCGGCCCAGTTTCTGTTTGCCCATATTCCGGGGAGGTAAAATCGCCTATCCAAGTGCGCAAGCCGTCGAGACCGTACAGTTTTCTCATTTTCGGCACGCGCTCTAGCACTTGTATGTCGGTTATGTCGTCATAGGGGATCAGCTTCTTTTCAGCGAGCATAATGAGGAAGCCTTTGTGCTCGATTTGCACCCCTTCATCGAGCAGGGTATATGTCAACCCCATGTCGGTGGTAAGAATTGTGTAGGTTAGCCAACCGATGGGCAGCAACATGGCAACAACGAGAATTTTAAGCCAGCGCGGATATTCTTGTTTCATGTAACTTACCTCTCTCTAGGGAGTATATTGCAGGTCGAAAAAGCGGATAAGGTCGCTGTCTTGTAGCTTCGCTACGATGGTAGCGGCAGCTTGCGCATAGGTATTTGACAACTGGTGGGGGCTACCCCTGCGGGCCCCGACAATGGCGTCTATTAAAGCTTCCAGTATATAACTTATAGTAGCGATATCGTCGGAGTCCAATTGGTCCCTTTGCTCCGCCGCTTGCACCAAACCTTCAGACAAAGAAAAAATCAAGAAGTAGAGAGGGCCGTCGATTTCACAATGTATACGATGGAGCGCAACCAAGCGCTGGGCGCTGGTATTGAAAATACGGATGTGATTGAAGGCATTGCCCAGCCAGTCTTGCAGTTGGTCGCCAGCAGCATCGCTAAAGAGGTAGTTTAGTTGATTAAGGCTAATGTACATTTCGTGTTGAGCTAAGTCTGCTTGTTCGTTAATTATTGATTTAGAGTTTGTTTCCTGTATAAAAAGGAATATGTTGGCCGCAAGGGAAATAAAAACAATAACTGCTAGTAGTCAATATTTTACTAATAAAGGCGTGCCTGTTTCGGTCCAATTGCCACCGCGGAGCACGTCAAAGGCTAAGGGCAGGTTGTGCCACAGATACCAGATAGTTAGGGGTGGCACTGTCCAAAAGGCGAGGTTGCCAGGTAATAGGAGGGCTTGGCCGTAGTAGGCGTAGTGGGGCAACTTCGCTGCCTGCAATAGACTGCTTAAGTTTACACTGCAGATCATCAGCCACCAACCAATAACTAGCCACTTACCAAGGCCCCGCATCTGCCAGCAATAGACGAAAGCGAGGGCACCTGGGATGAGCCAAAACAGCCAGTTTTCTCCCTTGGTCAGAAACAAGACCAGGAATCCCAACAGAGCTGTGCCCAACCCTAGCCATTTGCGTCTCTGCTCAGCTTCTTTATCTATGATTACAGCGAGTAAAGTGACTATAAAAGGACAGGCGATGGTAATGTAGCGCATCAAATTATGTATGGCTGTCATGCTGAACCTCCTCGCGGATAGCTGCCTTACAACTAGTAGGCACAATTTCTCTTTTCAATCTTCGCCAAGCAGGCAGGGCAATCCTGCCGCGATAGAGGGAGGCCGCCGCACAGCTAAGGAGGTGAGAAAAGGTGAAAAGGGGCAAGAAGATGTGGATAGCAATGGTTTGCTGCGTGGGCGTGTGTGCGGGCATTGTCTTGGGCTGCAATCCCAAGTCAACAACGACCATAGCGCATGTAGAAAGGCCGGAACCTTTGCTAGTGCCGAAGGGTACACCGGTGGTAGAGTTGAAACTACCGGCTACAGTGACAGTGGAGCTGAGTGATGGGCAAAGGGAGCAGCAGGCGGTAAGGTGGGATACGAGCCAATTGCCACCAACCTTGCAGCAAGAGGAAGTAATACAAGGTGAAGTTACCGGTGGAATAACAGTGGAAATTACCATCAGAATTGAGCCACGCGCAGAGATGATTGATGGCAAACCGAAGTTGCCTAATATTAGTGCTGTCAATATCGATAACAACAAAGCTATTGGGGCCATGAAGGCGGCTCTTAATGAAAACGAGGCGGTTAGCTTAGTTACATGGGCCAAAAACGAGCAGGCCGTTGCCTTTGTCTTTAATAATGAATCGTTGCATATATGGAAGGTAGGGCAAGTAGAACCTCAAGAAATTGAGCGAGTCAATGCCTCTTGCGCTGGCGACATAGCATGGTCGTACGATGATCGCTTCTTATGGCTTGACACCGGCACTAGCCCAGCTCGCGGTTGCGACATTGTCGATACCCGGACTGCTAAGCATGTCGCTATTCTTGAGATCGCGGGGCATGCTCTATGGGCCCCGGATCGTAACGTGGTTTTGGTGGGCCTGTTTAATCGCGATGTGCAATTGTTCTGGCGTTCGCCCGAATACGGTATCGACTTGGCGATCTTCGCTGCAGAAACAAGAGTCTTGCAGAGGTTGGCTAGTTCCACCGCGGAATATGAATTTGTGCCTGTAAAGTGGGACGGCCCTGAACGGGTGCTTTTCCGTCAGCGCTATTTCCATAATGGGCGCGAAGAAGAGGCGCTAGTCTATTATGTTGGAGAAGTAACCGAGAATCCGCTAGTACCTACTTTAACAGCAGAGGAATTGGCTAGTTCTAATTTAGCAGAGATATTGAGCCGGAAGTTACAGCTCGCAGGGCTCAGGGCTATCACGTGGAGACGGGATCGGTCAGCTGTAGCTTTTCTCACAGCTACCGATTGCTACGTTTGGCAATTACACGAAGCGGATCCTCGGCGCTTGCTTGGTGTGCGTTCTGGTGGTTTCAAGCAACTGCATCATCTAGCCTGGTCTCCCGACGGCCGCTATTTGAGTATCCATGAGCAGCCGGGCATGAAAACTCATTTAAAAGTATATAGTCTCCCCGAATGTCAGGTAGTGTTAGATTTGCCCGTTTACACCCTGGCATACTGGGCACCTGATTCAAGCCTGCTGTTACTGGCTACACCTAGCGATGTTGCCCCCACTATTGACTTTATTCCAGGCTATACGGCCGATTTGGTTCTTTTTGATTTGGCTACTGGCGAGAAGCGCATTTTAAAGCAAGCTGACGGAGAAACATCCTATCGCCCTGCGGGCTGGACCGGCCCCAATACAGTTAGCTACGAGCGTATTGAAGGGCGCTGGTATAAGCCAGGGGAAGAGTTGGAGATTAGCCCTTAAGCGGCTCAGTAGCGGCGAGACCGCTAGAAGGGCGAGTTGACTACGCTCATGCTTACTGTTCACCTCTTTAGAGGCAAGGGGAAAGGGGGGTGTGAACCTTGCTCAGAAAATGGCGGTCATTGCTGTTAATCTATCTGATTGCCTTTTTGGTGATAACTATCGCTCCGCTCCCAGCGAGTGCTATGGCTAACGCAGATTTTGCCGAGGTGATGGTTGGCAAGGTAAAAGTATTGCTGCGGCAGACGGATGCATATGGCGATCAGGTATCGGTGTTCGCCATCATGTTGGCCGGCCATGGTCACCAAAAAGCAGGGGAGGCCCATTGTGCCCACTTAGCCGAGCATATGGTCTTTCGTAATCCTACTGTCAAGAGGATTGCCCTCATCGATTGGGTGGGCGGTGTCGGAGATGTTACGCAAGGCATTTGGACATTGTGCAACGGCTGGACCGGGCACGATTACACCCAATATGAGTTGACGGTGCCGGGTCAACATCTCCCAGAGGCTATCAAGCGACTCGTACAAGGACTGTTCCCGGGTAATATCAATTCTACTGCCTATTACAATGAAGTTTATACAAATGTGCGGCGTGAATTAAATTATATGACAAGCCACCAGCTGGCAGCGCCTTATAATGCCTTTCAAGATCACTTCTTTCAGGGGACACCCTATTGCCAGCAGCTTTTCCAAGTAGCTGTTACTGATGTGGCTCCTAGCCAAGTCTTAGAGTTTATGCAGCGAGAATACTCGGCCAGCCGGCTGATCATCGTCCTGGTGGGCAATTTCGACAAGGACGCGGCTCTGGCTGCCCTGGAGGAATCAATTGCCGCAGTTCCCGAAGAACCAGAACCCCTTGTTCCTGTTGTCAACCTAAAATTGCCGGCAATCGCGCATGTGAAGTTGGCAGCTTTGCAACGCCCTATCCTCATGCTCGGGGCAGGCAGCAGTTTGGCGAAACAAGAGGATGCCCCTTTACTGTCTGCTCTAATGAACATTGCGCTAGGGCGCCTGGCTTCCCAACCCCCGCCCGGGCTGCAAACAGCAGAATCGCTACGTAGTGTATTAAGGAATAGTGCCGTTAGCGGCTACCTGGTGGGCTACGAACTTGACCTAGGGACCAGGCAAGCTCAGCTACAGGCCCAAGCAACCATGCTTACCCAAGTGGCTAGCGAAATCTTCGCCGACCTTGCACTTGCAGGTCCGACCGAGGCAGAAGTTGCCATGCTTGCGTCAGACACTTCTGGGTCTGCCAATCTGCCTGAAAATGTACCCCGCACCCTAATTGATGCCTGGTTGCGGGGGATGGAGGAACTGCCTTGGAGGTCGGCAGGCCCAATAAGGAAGATGTCTCAGGCGGAGCTGGTGTCTGCTCTGCGGGAGGTCGCTTTCCGCTACGAGCCTAGCCTGCAATACAGTGTGATGATTGTGCAACCTGCGGCTAAGTTTAGTCCGGTAGTTGCAATAGCGGCAGCGCTATCAATTTTGGCTGCTGTTATTATCTTAGTATTAAGAAGGAGACGGCTAATAGGCGATGATGCTTAAATCTAATGTGCCGGCTCCGAGCTTTTCCCTGCCAGCAAGACGGAATCCTAGGAGATATAAGATTCCTACGCTCAGGCAGCGAATTATTGGCTATAATTACTTCTAAAGGAGGTATAGGATCATGCAAGCAGCCTTACAGTTAATACATCAGCGGCGTAGCATCCGTAAGTTTACCGATCAACCAGTAGCCAAGGAACATATCCAGGCTATGCTGGAGGCAGCCATGGCCGCCCCTAGCGCCCACAACCGGCAACATTGGCATTTCATTGTGGTGCAGGAGCGCGAGACCCTAGATCGATTGTCGGACGTCCACCGCTATGCCAAAATGCTAAAACAAGCTACCTTGTGTATAGCCGTCTGTGGAGATGCAACGCACACCTTTTGGCAGCAGGATTGTGCTGCAGCTACCCAAAACATTTTGCTGGCAGCTACCGGTTTAGGGCTAGGATCAGTCTGGTTAGGCATTTACCCTAATCCAGAGCCGGTGCAAGCCGTCCGTGACCTGCTGCAAGTTCCCGCAAGTCATACGCCTTTCTGCCTCATCGCTCTAGGCCACCCGGCAGAGGAGAAAGGACCGGCCCAGCGTTTCGATCCAGCTAAAGTGCATTACGAAAAGTGGTAAGCTAACAAGGTAGAAGGCGGAGGGAGCTGTCCTCCGCCTTCGTGCGTTTCCCCATGGAGGTGAACAAATCGTGTATGAGTATAAATATGTAGAGGCTACTATGGGAGGATTCTTTAAAGCAGCTAACCACCATGAAATTATTGATCAACATGCTAAAGAGGGCTGGAGGTTAGTACAGGTTCTTCCAGTTGGATATACGGGGCACGGTAGACCTACAAGGTTCGAAATCATTTTTGAGCGGAAAACCGGTGATTGAGCGAAGTGGCGGGGGTTATTAGCTTTATGCAGGGGAGGCAGGGAACAAAGTGGGACTTTTTGCCGTCTCTTGTATTGAGAAGATGCAAAGGAGGGCTATAGATGCGGAAGTTATGTGCACTGCTGACAAGTGTTACCTTAATTTTAGGGCTTGCACTGATGCCTGTAGCCGCTGCCCCACCTAAAGTCATTCTGCCGCCGGGTCAACCTTCCCAAGTAGTTATTGAGCTGTTTTTAGGGCAGAAAGTGGGGAATAGTGATGGAGCAAAGTTTGACTTGCCGGAGGCGCCTATGATCGAGGGTAAGCATGCCCTAGCGCCAGTGCGTAGTGTAGTCAATAAATTGGGTGGCAAGGTCGATTTCGATAAGAAAAACAAGCAAGTCACCCTGACCTTTGGTGAGACGGAGATCATAATGCAGGCGGGGAAAACAGTCTGCTACGTTAATGGCCAACGCCGCTTGCTGCCGATAGCACCGCAGCAAAAGGGCAATAACGGTACCATGTTTGTGCCGGTCCGTTTCCTTTGTGAAATTCTAGGAGCTAGGGTGGACTTTCTGCCAAATGGTAAAATCAAAATTTGTTGGCAGCGGCAGCCCGAGCGGCCCGAAAGACCCCGCCCCACTCCGGAACCGGTAATCATTAAGCATCGGGTTTTGCCAGATGCTGTTTTGCAGGCCGATTTGCTGCAAATTGATCCGGCCAAACCGCTGCTTTGGTATGGGCCTGCCGCCAACCTGCTCGAGAGCCCCGGACGCAATCTGCATCATCAGAACGTACTGGTTGTGGTGCGGGGCTGGCAAGGAAGTACCGGTTATGGCATTGCAGTCGAGTCACTGCATGTAAACGACGGTGAATTAGTCGTGCGCGTCAAGCTGATCAACCCGGACCCAGATTCTTCTCAAGCGACCGTGATGCAATACGTATATCAAGCGCTGCTTCTGCCAGAAGAATTGCCCGAGATCCACGGCTGGCGTATCGAAAGCAGCGAAGGCAGGTTACTTAACAGCCAGCGGTTGCTAACCTCTATTCCTTATCGGGAAGCAACCCGGGTTAATGTCAACTGGGCGGATCTAGAGTCAGCTGGGATAGCAGTTAAGCCGGTGCAGCTTGCAGGTGAAGACAAGTTGCTACTGGTGGTCAAGCGGGGTCCAGTTCCTTCCACCGGTTATGGGGTGAAGTTGCAGTCGTTAGAGCTTAATGCCTGGGGTTCCATTACTGCTCGGGTTCAATATAGCGATCCCGACCCAGATTCCATGCAGGCAGATGTAATCTGCTACCCGTACACAGCAGTTTATATCGATCCCATCTATCTTGGTCATGATGTGCAAGTAGCCATAGAGAAGGAAACATGGAGCCGGCTAGTGCCAGTGCGTGCCATCCTTAAACCAAACATTGACCGCAGTTGGCGCGGGGTGTTGACTGGCTATGGTCGCGAATTGCTGCAAAATCCGGGTGAGTGGGCAGATAAAGCTCTTTTGGTTGCATTTCGTGGCTATTGCTCTACCGGCGGTTATGGGATAAGCATCGATGCGCTAGTGCGTGATGGCGAGCGCGTGCTAGTTAGGGTAAGCGAGCAAGATCCGCCTCCAGGTGCAATTGTAACCCAAGCTATCACTTATCCGTACCATATTGTGCAGATTCCCGACGAGCTAGTGGGCTGTGAATTTGTTTTAGAGAAATAAGTATGCAAGAAGGCTGCCTCATACCGTGAGGCAGCCTTATGATTTTAGCAGCAGCTGGTGGGCGGCTTCGGGCTAATCCGGTTCCCGCAGATACGATAGTTTTTGATGACGCCGCAGGCTAGGCGGGGGCCCGAGGCTCCAGTCGGTTGCGTGCGATAGTCGTCGGGATACATATGTATGATGATGCTCTTGCCAACAACTTGGTTAGGTCTAAACCGATTAGTAAATACCCGCATTTTGGCAACACCATCATTAGAGAACAGTACGGGCAGGTCGCCCGCGTGGTTGCCATGGAGCTGGTTGTCAGGGTTCCAGTGTTCACCAGCTGCTAGGAAAGGGTCGGCGGGGTTACCGACGGCGCAAGTGCCGTACAGATGTATATGCAGCCCGTGGGGGCCAATGGGCGGCCTGCTATTTGTGGCTGGCATATATTCTGGCAAACCGCTGACGCGGACTGATACCCAACTCCCGCCGGCAGCAGGGGTAAAGTATGCCCAACCACGAATATTAGGGGCTAAGGGGCCACCTATGATCCGGGCAGCGACCAAGCGGCGGCAGCTTCTGCCTCTTCTTCTCGCCATGTAACTACTCCTTTCTTGGTACTCAGAAAAGGGTTCAAAACAATATATTAATCAAGGCCGGGAAGGGTGAGGGCGCTTGCTCTTAAGGTCCTCGCGGGTTTAGCAGGAATTTTCCTCCACATGTAGAAGAAGTAATTGGTTTGGCCTGGTACAGCTGGGCAAGAATTTCTAGAAGGAGGAAGGACATTGAACCGGATGAAACGACTAGCGGCACTTATCTTGACGACCCTATTGTTGTTGGTTCCTTTGACAGATCCACTGCAGGCAGCAAACGTAGAGTATACGCACCACGTTAACTGGTTGCAACAAGAAGGTCTGCTACGGGGAGGCACCACAGGGCTCGAGCTAGATCGCCCGATTACCACAGCAGAAGTGGTTGCTTTCTTGCAGCGAGTCGCCGGTTGGCAAAACTCTAGTCAGACTGTCTCCATTAAAGACGTACCCCCAACCCATTGGGCGTACGGTGCAGTGCAAGCTGCTGTTGCTAATGGTGTGTTTGAGCTAGACGGGGGTAAAGCCCATCCTGCTGCCACTCCCAGCGCTGTTGAAGTGTTCAATATGGGCAAGCGAGCCGGTTTTTACCTTGATCTGACGCCCAGCACTACCGTCAGCCGCGGACAATTTTTGCATGCTTTGGCCGAAGCCATCAGCGATACTATTACTGTGATCCATACTAACGACACCCATGGTCGCATCCTTAGCGATGTAGATAACGGTGTTTTCGGTTGGGAGAAAATCGCAACAATCGTAGAACAGGCCCGCCGCGAAAACCCCTATACCTTGGTGCTAGACGCGGGCGATACTTGGCACGGTACTAACGAAGCCCTATTCTCTCAGGGAGCAGCTGTCGTGGAGGCCATGAATACTGTCGGAGTAGACGTAATGGCTCCGGGCAACCATGATTTCAACTACGGCCAGGACCAGATGTTGGCATTAAGTAAGGCGGCTGCTTTCGAGCTTGTCTCGGCTAATGTTTATAAAGGTGAAGTTGCCGATAACAGACTATTTACTCCTTGGGTAATCCGCGAGTTTGGTGACCTAAAGGTGGGGATCATCGGCTTAACCACCCCCGAAACGACAACGGCTGCCCATCCGAAGTATGTTGGTGATTTAACATTTGCCGATCCAGTCTTAACAGCCCAGACTTGTGTCGGCGAACTACGTTCTCAGGTGGACGTCCTGATTGCTCTGACGCACCTAGGTGTTGATGCTGATAGGGAATTGGCTGAGCAAGTGCCAGACCTCGACCTGATCATCGGTGGGCACAGCCATACCGAACTGCTGGAAGCTGAAAAAGTGAATGGGGTATTTATTGCGCAGACCGGCGAGTGGAGCAAAAACGTAGGACGCGAGCAGGTAATCGTCTACCAAGGTAGGGTAGTCGACGTGGTCAGTATGGCTATTCCCTTCTCGGAAGATGTGCCAGTCTCACCCCGTACCGGCAAGCTAGCTGCCGAAATTGAAAAACAAGTTGAGGCAGAGCTTTCGGCAATTATTGCCTACGCTCCCCAGGCCTTGGACGGCGAAAGAGCTAGCGTGCGTACCAAGGAAACCGACTTGGGCAACCTAGTTGCAGATGTGATGCGCCAAGCGACGGGAGCGGATATTGCGGTGACTAATGGCGGCGGCATCAGAGCCAGCATAGCGTCTGGCGACGTCTCCGTGGCCGATATAGTTACCGTGCTACCATTCGATAACACCTTGTATACTGTGCAGCTGACCGGCGCTCAAATTAAGGCCGTGTTGGAGCATAGTGTGCGGCTCTATCCGGAGCAAAATGGTGGCTTCTTGCAGGTTTCAGGCTTGACCTTCAAGTTCGACCCAAGCCAAGCTGCAGGCGAGCGGGTGGTGGAAGTTTTGGTCAACGGTGAACAGCTCGACCTGGATGCCACCTACCTAGTAGCAACTAACGACTTCTTAGCCAGTGGCGGCGACGGTTTCGATGCTTTTAAGGAAGGCACCGATGGCATAGATACCGGGCTTCCGCTCAAAGAAGTTCTCATCGAATACGTCAAAGAAACTGGCCAAGTAGCAGGTGCCGTAGAGGGCCGGATTGTAGCCATTGAGAACTAGAGAATACAAGTAATGGATATAGAAAACGGAGCTGCAGGTGCAGCCCCGTTTTTTCTTGGGTACACTCTTACCGTAGGTTTGGCTATGTTAATATAGACCTGGATTGCAATACGCTTGCACAAGGAGGTTAACTATGAACAAACAACAAATGGCGCCTGGCCCAGTGGAATTGTCGGACGCCGTGCGACAGGCTATGGCGCAGCAGCTTTATAACCCCGACCTAGACCCCGATTATGTAGTTTTCTATCGGGGAATGTGCGAAAAGATTCAACAACTTCTGCATACCCAATCCGACTGCTTAGTCTTGTCGGGCGAAGGTATTTTGGGGCTGGAGGCAGCATGTGCCAGCCTGATTGAGCCAGGCACTAAAGTTCTATGCTTGGCCAATGGCGTCTTTGGTGCTGGTTTTGTTGATTTTGTTAAGGCTTACGGAGGAGAGCCTGTCATCATAGAAAAAGACTATCGCCAGGCCATTACCGCCGACGAGGTGGAGGTGGCATTGCGGCAAAACCCCGATATTAAGGTGGCTACCCTGGTGCATTGCGACACCCCTTCTGGTCTGCTTAACCCCTTAGCCGAAATTGGCCCGGTATTAAAGCAGCATGGCGTTATCTCTATCGTTGATGCTGTAGCTTCCATTGCTGGAGACAGGGTGCTAGCAGACGAGTGGGGTTTAGACATAGTCTTAGGTGGGTCGCAAAAAGCCCTGTCAGCACCGCCTGGGCTGACGTTTATGAGCATCTCTGCCGCGGCGTGGGAGTTTATGGAGGCACGGCGGGAGCCGCCCAAAGGCCTTTACTTAAACTTACTGACGTGGAAAGATAGCTGGCTGAAAGACGGCAGCTTCCCCTATACCCAGCCGGTCAACGACCACTATGCCCTCGATGCCGCTTTAGACGCAGCTTTGGCGGAGGGGGGGGGCCTGTATGAGCGGCACCGTCAGGTAGCTGAGTTTACACGTGATGCAGTGCAGGCGGCTGGTTTTAAGCTTTACCCAGATGCTAATTATGCTGCCAGCACCGTGACCGCTATCGAAGTGCCTGCCGGTGTGCCCGATGCCGAGTTTCGGCAGCGTCTGCTTACCCAATACGGCTGGCAAATCGCTGGTAGCTATGGCCCCTTGGCGGGTAAAGTATGGCGGATCGGACATATGGGTACCCAGTGTCAGAAAGAAAGGGTGCAGGCCTGTTTAGAAGCTATCCAGGCCTGCCTAGCGGATTTTCGTTAGATTTAGTAAGCGCGCGCAAACCAGACGGTATGCTGTGCTGATTGTCCGCAAACGGCGCAGGTCGTCTTGCGTACAGGAGGGTCGAACGGAATATTGCGGGAGGTGAATTTAGTCACTTCCTTAATCTTTGCTTCGCAGGCATCGTCGCCGCACCAGCCTAGCAGTGCCCAGCCGGCGAGTTCGCCTGCAGCTGCTTTGGCTTCGATATGCTGCTCTAAGTCGGCAAGCGTTTCCAGTTCAACGTGGAGGTGCTGGTCGCGGAAGGCAACCGCCTGTGCATACATGTTCTCTTGAATTTCCTGCAAGAGTTCTCGCACGCGAGCGACAGCCCCGTCTAGACTGACGCTGATTTTTTCCCCAGTGTCACGGCGGGCAAGCACACATTGGTTATTCTGCACGTCGCGGGGGCCGAGTTCGAGACGCAGGGGCACGCCGCGCATTTCCCACTCGTTAAATTTCCAGCCAGGTGTTTCTTCGCGCAAGTCGGTCTTGACACGCACGCCGGCTGCCTTGAGGTCATCGAAGAGGGGATCGAATTTAGCCATCACTTGGTCGCGTGCCTTGGGCGGCCCCACCGGGATCATAATGACTTGTACCGGTGCCAAGGTTGGTGGCAAGGCTAGGCCCCGGTCATCGCCATGGGTCATGATTAGGGCACCGATCAGCCGGGTAGAAGCACCCCAACTGGTGGTATAGACATATTTCAACTGGTTGTCTTTATCCAGGAATTTGATGTCAAAGCCCTTGGCAAAATTTTGACCTAAGAAGTGCGAGGTGGCTGACTGTAGTGCCCGCCCGTCTTTCATCATGGCTTCGATAGAATAAGTGTCAACGGCGCCAGCAAAACGTTCCGACGGCGTCTTTTGCCCCTTGATAACGGGCATCGCCATTTCCGTTTCGGCGAAGTCAGCGTAGATATCGAGCATTTGCATGGTTTCGACGCGAGCTTCCTCTTCGGTGGCATGGGCAGTATGGCCTTCTTGCCAGAGGAACTCGGAAGTGCGCAAGAAGGGCAGGGTGCGTTTTTCCCAACGGAAAACATTGGCCCATTGGTTAATTAGAACTGGTAAGTCGCGGTAACTCTGGATCCATTTACTATACATGTGCCCGATCATGGTTTCCGAGGTGGGGCGGATAGCCAGGCGTTCTTCCAACTTTTCACCTGCAGCCTCGGTTACCCACGGCAGTTCTGGATTAAAACCTTCTACGTGCTCCTTCTCCTTCTGGAAAAAGCTCTCGGGGATTAGCAGCGGGAAATAGGCGTTGCGATGCCCCGTCTCCTTGAAACGACGGTCGAGGCCGGCCTGGATGCGCTCCCATAGCTCGTAGCCGTCGGGCTTAAATACGATACAACCACGTACAGGTGAATAGTCCATGAGGTCGGCCTTCTGGATGGTATCCAGATACCAACGCGAGAAATCTTCCGATTGCGGCGTTATCGCCTGTACGAAACCTTTCTTCTCGTTAGCCATTGTTATCACTCCTTTAAAATACGTAAAAAACCCCGTCCCTCTGATAGGGACGGGGTTTGTGCCCGTGGTACCACCCTGCTTGGCTGTACCTATGGTGAGGCCAGCCCGCTTTAGTCCTCGTTAACGGAAGGAAACCGGGTGACTCCTCGCCACCGACTCCAGGGTGGGAACAGATAAGTCGCGGTGCCGGCCTCGCAGCAGATGGCTAGCTCTCTGAGACCACAAGCAGATCTGCATTCCCCTTCATAGTCTTTGCAGAAACTATATCATCTGTTAGGAGCAGAAGTCAAGAAGGTAGGAAGCAGGGGAGAGGTGGAGCGGCACACTTTAATGACCTTCAAAGAAGCCCTTGTTCCAGTTAGCTTCATGCCTGCGGCTATATTGCTTACGGCTGAAACCAGCTGAAGTAGGGGATGTAGTTGACGCGGCCGTAGAGACTAAAATTATCTGCATTCTGGTCGAGCTCAACTATTTTTTGTGCGGGAGATTGGTTATCCGCAGCCACAGTCCAGATTGCGCCCTGGGCGACAAAACTGATCTGTTTGCCGTCTGCTGACCACTGGGGTTGAATAATACCTTTGCCAGCTTGAGTGAGGGTGGTCAGTTTGCCATCTTGGTCACGCACGTGCAAGGTGCGCTCTGCCTCCCAGGCTTTGTATTCGTCGTCGTTGGGGCTCCAAGCAGGGCCTTGATCAGGTGCGGTAACAAAAGCGATGCGCCCGTCGGTGGCAGATAAGGCAGGGTCTAGTGCCACTCTCCCCTTGGGGTTTGCCAGCTTTTTCTGCTGACCATCCCTGGGATCGAGCAAAGCCAGCTGTTTGTTGGCCCAAGCCTCCCGACCATAGCCATCGACGACCAGTAGTTTGCCGTCCCGCGTGAACCTCGTCCAGTCCTGATAGCAAAGGGTTCCAGTTAATGCTATCGGTTGCTTACTGTTGGCATCGGCTCGTTTTAGCGGCGTGCCCGGGGGCTCCGAACCGGTTGCAACTATGCTTGGCTGCCCCTTCCCCGGGGTGTAAGTTAAAGGCACGCTTTGGATCATAACACCATCGGTAGCGACAGAACCGCCATGCGCCGGTACTTCCCAGTAAAGAATGCCATTGCCGTCTGGCCACCAGCCGAGCAGGCGTATGCCAGCATCATGGGTTTGCACTAGATCGTAGCGTTGCCTGTTTGTAATATCAATAACGCACAAGACATCATGATCGCCATCATCTCGTGGGGTATCTCCGCTAAGGCAATAATTGTAGGCAATATATTGCCCATTCGGTGACCACGCGGCTCGATATAACCACGGGGCAGGGTCAAGCTGTTCCGGTTTGCCAGTGGTGGGCACCAGCCAGAGCCCATGCCCGTGTACGGAAACGGCGAGCTGGTTATCTGTAGGTGACCAGACAAAATCCTTCACCCACAAATCCCTTGGCAAACCTTGTACCTCATGGGCTTGGCTGCCATCGCGGCGTACGAGCCATAGAGGACCAGACTGGGAACTATTTTCGGTCACGCGAATATATGCTACCCATTCACCATCGGGGGACCAAGTCGGGGCTAAGGCTTGCCCCGAATCGCTGAGGGCACGCACACTGCCGCTGGCGCCCTCTGCAAGATATAGAAGGTCGTTCCAGACAAACACGAGGTCACCTTGTTTTGCTAAGGCTTGTGTGTTCACCTGCGGCGCAGTTGCTTCGCCAGTTGGGTTTGCGTTCGGAGTCTCTACATTTAGACCATCAGGGGCAGTGGCCAGCATTAGGGCAACGGGCGGCAGCTTTTGGGGCCAGTTGACGCAAACAATAGCCGTCAGTAACAGTATGCCGACGGCGATTCTCGCCCGCTGCTTATAAGTTGAGTTCCCAGCAAACATATCTCATGCACCTCCTAGCCCTATTATAACATGTCTATGCCTCCTTTGCCAGCAACCTATGGGTTGCATATCTTGCTTGATGTTTAAGGGCATATGTTGTCGAGCCGGGGGGGCGAAGCGGCGCTGTTTTCGCTTGCCAAATGGCTCACGGTCAGGTATAGTAAACTAGTAATTTACTGCTTTATTATATTACTGCGGAGGCGATGACAGTGAAAATTCCTACTAGCCTACAGCACAAACCGGTGCTGATTGTCGAAAACTATGAAAACGTAGACGGTAGAAACGCCTATAACTCAGACGCCAAAGGCCTCTCTATGGGGTTAGCGCAATGGAATGATCGGGGTAAGGTTGATATCTCGGCTAAGGTTTGGCGTCACAGCGGCGAGCGTTGGTCGCGGCAGTCGGAAGAATTGCCATTACACCGAGTGCTAGACTTAACCTTGCTCATTTGCCAAGCTAGGCTACATTTCCGCGAGGCCTATCGCTACGAAAAGTTGTATGACCCTGAGAAAACTACTTTAGCACGCATCCCACTGCAGGGCGATGCCATGACCGTTAAGGTCTGTACCGATAACCCTATGCTCGATGAGGATATTAAACTATTGCGAGATTGCATTAGCCGCGATGACGAGCTGATCGGCGAACGCCTACGAGTTCTAGCAGCCTTGCTGCGGGAGATG
>JAAYHE010000013.1 GCA_012735505.1 Bacillota bacterium | reverse complement strand
TTTTCATGATGCTTGGGATCAAAGTTGGGACGTGGCCATGGCCTATCCCCCCTTTGGCCAGTTGGTTCTGCGCCCTTACCGGCCGGCTGATGAGGAAGCCTGGCTTGCTACCTGGGCCCAGGTAGCCGTTACTTCGCGAGCCTGGATCGTTTTGCACCATCGTAAACCAACTTATAAAGGCGAAGCACTGGAACTAGTGGCTGAATATAATGGTGAGATTGTAGGCTTTATGGATGTGGAGATAGAGTCAAGGCCGGGCGAATTAGGTTATGCGGAGGATAGTTGTTGTGGCTTTGTTTGGGAGTTCGGAGTGAGGCCCGATCATCAAGGCCAGGGTATTGCTAAACGCATGCTTGTGGCGGCTCAGGAGTGGCTGAGTGCTAGAAATATCAACCGAATGGAGTTCTGGTCTATGGATGAGCAGGCCCAAGCCTTTTATGAGCACTTGGGCATGCAAGAGCTAGAGCGACACTGGCAGTTCTACACCCGTTTACCCCAAGACATTGCTCAAGGCATGCGGGAACAGGACAAGTTTGGCCTACAGCTGGCCTACGGCACTTGTCCGCTAGATAAGCTACCCGCCCTAAAAGAGACGTATAGAATCCGGGAGGACGAGCTGGAAAAGCCTCTGATCTGTATCGGCTATGACTATCGCTGGTAAATCTGCTAGGAGCATTGCCCTACCATGTCTAGTCTTAATCAGATAACGCTGTCACGTTATAGGGATTGATTGCGCAATGAAGGGGGCGCGGGGTGCTTGCTGAAAGCACCCCACGCCCCCTACTGGTATAAGGAACTCGTTTTGAAGTAGCGTGCTGTTGCTGAGAATATAGGTGGGGTCTCCGTTTCTGCATCATCTTGAGCAAAGCCACCGCTTCGCTTACTTTGTGCCTCAGCCCTCGCTGCTTTTGATAACTGAGAGCACGCGCAGTCGTGGTGTGTTCTGGTTTTGATATGAACTCTGCACGCGCAGCCCGGTGATCCGCACGAACTGGCCAAGCAAGCCTTCTAGCTGCTGTTTTACTTCCGCGCTAACCGGCGTCAGCTGATAGTCGGTGTCTAAGCCGGCACAGTTGACCAGCTGATAATGCTGCCCATCTGGGCTCATCTGCAAGCTTCCTTCTTCCACGGCGGTTGTTGTCAGTAAACCGAGCCGGTCAAGCACTCGCACCATTACTGCGGCCACTTGCGCCCGGGTGGATGTGCCCTGTGGTGAGAAGCGGCCGCCGCCAACGCCACCTATTATCCCCTTATACCAAGCCTTAGCTATCGACTCCTGCGCCCAGCTAGAGGCCTGCTGCAGGTCGGTGAAAGGTGGAGTTGGCACATTATCGCTTGCCGGTTGCCCGAGGAGTGCCAGCACTCGCACCAGCATGTCGGCCATTTCTTCGCGGGTGGCTCCATCGTTGGGGCGGAAACGGCCGGTGGTGGATCGGAGCAGGCCTAAACGGGCTGCCGTTGTAACCGTGCCGCTATACCAGGCATCAGCTGCTAGATCGGTAAAGGCCACTTCTACTTCAGCGCTTGCTTCCGGTAGCACTTTGCCGCTATAGGCTACTAGGCGCACTATGAAGGTGACAAGCTCGGCGCGGGTGATGGGACGGTCGGGATCGAACTTCCCATTACCAACACCAGCTGCCAGCCCGCGGGCAGCCATGATTTCTACATCCAGCTTGCCCCAATGACCCTCGAGATCTACGAAGGTAGGGCGGCTGAGCATGACGGCAAAGGTTCCTAGTTGGGATGTCTTGGCGGTCACCCGCTGGTTAAACAGGTCTACCGTTCCCCCGACATAGATCCATTGGCCAGGCTGCTTCTCATCCTGCCGATAAATACCTAACTGGCGGGCATCGGTGGTGCCCAAGAGTTCTGCATCATATTGCAGGGCGAGGAAGAAAGGTTTAGCCGCTGCTTCTGCGTCGGTAGTGCAGGTGTAGGCATTGCCCATTGCCGACAGCTTCTTATCTGTTGGTTGGTCGGGTTTGCCCAGCTTCTGTGCAGTCATCAGAGTTCCCGCTGTAAAAGCTTCAGCCGGAATACTGATGCGGAAGCCCTCGGCAAAGGCTGCTAGCGTCTGCTGTTGGCCGGTAAGTTGCCAGATGACTGTATCGGCTGGGTGGGGAATGGCTGTTAGCACTACGCCCGCCGATTCTTTACCCAAGCGATCTACGGTATGAATACGTAGCTCATACTCGGTGCCATTGGTTAGACCGTCGATGGTGAAAGTTTGGGTGCCCTTCTTTACGACCTCCTGGCCCAGAATAGTGTCTGTGCCCTTGACTAGCCAGACTAGCTTTATCTCTTTCAGGGTTGCCTCCGTCGGGTCAGTCCAAGTGAGGGTGATGCTGCCGTCGTTTGCCTTAGCTGCTGCAGCGGTTACCTCTCCCAAAACCGGTTGACTTGGCCCTCCCGGGTCGCTCGGTGGGTCTGGCTTCACCGGTGGCTTGGGCGGATCTGGTTCGTCTGGTACTTGGGGTAGTTCAACCAGCTTGGTCTGCACTTGTTTCCCGATACCGGCAGACCTATTGCCTAGGCTATCGATGACGGTTACAGTTACGGTATATTTGGTGTTGCCAAAGAGATCGCGAATCTGATAGCTCTCAACAGCTGGCAAGACTAGCTTACGCCCGATTTCTTCGCCAGTCTTGCTATCTTCCCAGCTGATCTCGACCTGCAGGCCGCTGCCGGCTGGGCTCTTCCAGCTGAGGTCTACCCAGTTATAGTCGGGCACTAGTTGTAAGTTGCTGACTTCTGGAACAGTCGGGTCCTTTTCTGGAATGGTCAGGTTGGTAGTATACACGTCACCCATAGGAACCCCACCGTAGTTTTGCACTATCCCAGCGATAGTTAGCTGGTACTCTTGCCCTACAGTGAGGGCGGCGTCGGGGATAAAGCGCAGCTGGCGAGTGATTAACACCGTGGGATCGTCTCCCTTTGCCACTGCGTTATAGGCCTCAACTCTGCCGGCGACGTGCTGTAGTCCTTCGTCTTCTGTTTCAGCTTCACCCTGATAGGTTACCCAGACGGTACCCTCGCTCAGGGTGTCGACCAGCATATACTGGTCAAAGGTTACCTGCAGATACTTCCCTGCGGCTGCCGCAGCAGCTGCTACCACCTGAGGGGCGGTGAGGTTAATCAGGTTAATGTGAACTTCGGTCTGTGGCGGTGGTACTGGCAGTACCTCGCTTTGAGCTGGAGCGTAGCCATCCTTTTCATAGATGACTTGCCAATGCCCTTCCGGCACATCCCAGCCATAGTAACCGATGCTGTCGGTATAGAGGGGGTTCTCCTGTCCGAACCAGTCTGCATCCCAGAAGATGAGTTCGCCGGTCTCTAGGTTGATAACCTCATAGGCGGTTGCTTTGACGCCTTCGATGGGATTATCCATAACGCCCTCGTAAACGATGCCGCTGGGGTCCCAAATCCAGGTGGGCTCGGCGACTTTGTTCTTGCGGCGGATTTCAGCGGCCAGCTCGTGCCACCATTCGTCTTCTCCGTGGCAAGCCGGATCTGCCGCCATCTCATCCTTAATGGCTTGTAGGCGGCTGTCCACATCATGGTCGATGCCCCATTCTATCAGCTCGGAGGCGGCAAAGAGGGCTACCGTTCCCCAGCCGAAGGAGACTGGGGCGAGAATACAACCGGCTAATTTCAAACCCCATTTTACAGCTTCGCCAGCCATCTTGCGGTTTGCTGCCTTCTTAATAAGATCGTGATAAACGTCCGAATGGTAACCACACTTGTCGGCCTGGTCAAGCAACTCGCTATACTTATCGAACATGCCAGGCGCAGACAGTATATCCATGGCATTTTTGCCGGCATCGATGGCCCCGATAGGACCTTCCAGCATGGTGACGTCGAATTTGGTCAGTTGGCGATAGTAGGAAGCCCAGCTGGTAGGACCGATGGCGCTGCGCATCCCTTGTTGTGTTGGGGCAAAGATGTAGTCGGCTGCAACATAGCCTTCAACCCACATGGTCACCTTATCTTCTGTGATGATCAGGTCACTCAGTTGTAGGCCATAGACCGGAATTCCACTCGTCTGGGCCTGCAGCAGATCTTCTGCGGTCGGCTGGAAGTCGGGAGCTGGCGCTAGCGAGATTTCTACCCGCCCGGCCATATCCGGCCGCGAGCCGAACGTTATGTCAATGGCGGCAGACTTGGTGTCTTCTGGCCAATCGTCTGGTAAGTCAGCAGGCCTCCAGTTGTCGTCCAGTTCTATGTCAACCTCTGCCTGATAGTCGCGCATGCCTGGCGGTGTTTGATAGCGCAATTGTTCATCGGTCAGTTTTTCCTTCCTCACGTCGGCGGGGTCGTGTTTAGCATCATACTCGACCCAGATGGAACCGAATTTAT
Organism: Bacillota bacterium; assembly: GCA_012735505.1. Lineage (GTDB taxonomy): Bacteria > Bacillota > UBA994 > UBA5500 > UBA5500 > JAAYHE01. The sequence continues at coordinate 17,401 of JAAYHE010000013.1, read as the reverse complement.
TGCCGTCCCAAGAAACTGAGGCGCGGTATTGGCGGCCATCTGTTCCAGGGACGGGTTTTGCCTGAGCGCTGAAAGAGCCTACGCCAACCCTAACGTTGCTCACCAAATTAGGTTTGTTGAAGCCGACCTCTACGTTAAAGGATCCTTCACCCGGCCGCACCACATAGGGGAAGCGAGCGATACCTTCGTTCGGATTGAACCGAACCACCCGGCCATTCTTGCCCTGCTGGAAAACAAGGCTGGTGATGACTGGCTCTTTGGGGTTATACCTGACCCGAACGATATCCGAGTATAGCCTTTCGCCCTTGTGCAGGGTTGCGGCCTGTAACTCGTGCTCCACGGGGTAACCCCGATCGGGTAGTGTTATTGGCAATTGCCAATAGCCGGCCGGCGAGACGGTGGCCTCACCCAACAGATGTGGTCCGCTATAGACTGAAATCTTTGCTCCCACAGGGCCTCGCCCATACACGGCGGTCTTGCGATTCTCGGCTGTAACCAGAGCAGGGGCGTTAAGGGTGACCCGGGCCAGCATGATTTCTACAGGAACCGGGTTAACCGACAGCTCTTTCCCGCCTTCTAGCCAGCGGAAGATCCCTGAGAGTAGTATTCTTTCTGCATCAGGTAACGGATCAGCGAGCTTAAAGGAGAAGTTAAGCACCTTTTCTTCTGTTCCGTTTAGTTCTAGGTCGCCAAGATCTACAATTAGCGATGGTGAGGTGCTAATGGGAGTAATTGGCTGTCCCTCAAAGGCAAGGCTGCCGTTTACCAGTTCGCAGCCTGGAGGTAGCTTAATAGTCGCGCGTGCATCTTGCATCGGGTATCCATTGTATTTGTTGCGGCCAATACGGAGAGTGCAGTTGACTACGCTACCAGCTGCCACCTCGTCACTGTTGGTAGTGAAGTAGGCCTTAGCATCGGTTTTATCCCATACGAGATTGATGTCGCCCACATCCTTGATATCGTACATGCCCACGCTAATCGGTCCGACGGTGGCTGTGGGGAAGGTCACTATGGTTTGGCCCACATGTTTCGGCGGGCGAGAGATAAACAGCTCGTAGTCGCCTGGATGGGGGACGGAGATTTGGAAAGTGGCGTCCTCTAAGTGCACAGCGTGCACGCGCTGGGTACGCCCTGGGCCGATAACTTCCAGCAGCTGCACCGACCAGATTAAGGATTCTTGCCCTAACTGAAAATCGTTACCCTGTTCATCAACCAAGCGTCCTACGATGCGACCATATTCCTCCAACCGAAAGGTGACTTTACCCTTGCGGTTTTCATCCACCCTGATAGTCTGCTCTGCCTGAGGGAGCCCTGCCTCCCTGCCGTCGACACCGATTGTAATCTCTTCGTAGGGCTCCAGGCGCATTTTCAATGGAAAGCCAGAGTAGCGTCGACCTAGGCTGTCGTGTCCTTCCAAATGGAAGTGAACGGCTGACCACCAGTCCATCCCCTCCACCAGCACTGGAGGACGATCGATATATTTAGTCTCCAGCAGCACATCGATGGTGCTCCAGGCGCGGATGCCTAACTTGAGGTCCCGCTCCACATTGCCTTTCACACTTATCGCCTGCTCCCCGTATGGGAAGACGTGGCCCATCGGTGAGGATGTGGTTAAAATATTGCTTCCTTCTGGAACATGTAGAATATATGATCCGTCGGCGGCACTTATCGTTGTAGCTGGAATGGATCGGCCTGACCTGGTATGGACCGCGTTAATGGTCACCCCAGGAATTGGCTCGCCTGTCTCATCCAGAATAACAGTGCCGCTTATGGTGCCCATCGGTAGTGTAGGCAGGGTAAGCTCAATGATCTGCTTTCCTGCCAGCGCTGTATGCGAGTGCTTCTCATAATCTTTGTAGGGCAAAGACAATAACTCGCCGGTAGGTGTAATATCCAGCTGTATTTCTTCGCCCTGCATCGTGTTCAACGATAATGGAGCTAGGCCATCAGCATTGGTGATAGCGGTTGTGGCTAAACAGGTGAAATTGTTGCGGGCGAAGACGCTGACTCCAGCCAGTGGCTCATTCTCGTCATCCGTTACTTTTACAATCAGTTGCGCCTGCCGCCTGGGAGCAAGGGTAATACTGTTCGCTTTGCCTGCGACCACCTTGACATCCTTTTCCTCAACTAGAGTACGGTTAAGGGCACCCTTGATGGTTATCCTGTAGTCGTCAGCAGGGACCAGGTGCTGGAAGGAATACTCCTTCACGCCTTCCTGGACGATGGCAGTTTGCCCTGCCCGTTTGGAGCTACTCCACAGGGTAATGGCTAGACTTTTGAGTTCTATCAGACTCTCTGCAGGAATAGTTACTTCAAGGTCGGCAGTTACCGTTAAAGATACGTCACTTTCTCTTGATACTGGGTGCTTTCCGTCGGTCAGCACACCGCTAATCGATGTTAGCCGGGCGGCATCGTCCGGCAACGTGAACTCGCCGGTGTAAGTGCCAGCTAGGGTCTCACTTTCAGTTAGATTTATAGTCAGTGTTTTTACCTCACTGTTGCCTTGGGTGGTGTTTGCCTCATAGGTAACTTCTACCGTAGCTGTGCGCCCCTGCTCACCCAACATCCGCAGGGTAAAGGTTGCTCCCGGATAAATCAGGTTGAGGTCAGGGCGGCCCCATTCTCCGGGGAAGCGATAGGTGAAGGAATAAATTCGTATTTGTGGTGTGGTCAGTTCACAGATAGGGGAGAGATCAGACTGATTGCCGGCAGCATCATAAGCGCATACCGCGTACTTGTAGGTAGTCTCGCTGAGCAAACCGGTATGAGTAAAGGTAAGCTCTGGTGGATGGGACGGGTCAGCCACGTCGATCGTATGGAGCAGTTCATCTTCAGCCCCGTCTACCACTAGAAATAGCTGGTAGCTGATAACGCCGATATTATCTGTAGTAGGCTGCCAGCTGATGACGGCTTCGCCACCACCTCTGTAGGAGGCTACAGGTGGTGCAGGCGTTACCGGTGGTTCTTCGTCTTCGGCCACCCCGGTGTTGACTGTAATAGTGATGGCCTCCGATTCGTTGCCAGCGTGGTCAACTGCCACCAGAGTGTATTCGTAGTTAGTGGCTGGTAACAGCCCGCCATCTAAGTGCGTCAGTTTATCTAGTGCCAGTTCCACCAACAGAGCGCCATCCCTACGAATGAGATAGCTCGTTAAGTCTGTAGCTGGCGAAGGCTGCCAGCTGAGCAAGACGTGGCTAGAGTCTTGCGGCTCGCCAACAAAAGCGCTCGGGGGCGCCGGTGCTACCCGGTCCAGCAATACTGCCACTGGCTCGGACTCGGGTGTTGTTTCTCCGTTAACTGTAGCTTGGGCAGTAAAGAAGTATTCTCCGTCAACAGCTTCGGTTGGGAAAGTAAATACGTAGCTGAAGCGGCCGATACCGTCGGCGGTGGTTGTACCAGCTTCCACAGGCGCACCCGTCGGTCCTAACCGATAGTAGAGGGTTACTGTGGCGTTGGGCCCCGCTGAACCAGAGATGGTGAAGCTAGTCTGGTTGGTAGCTATGGGCAATTCATCAAGAGCAGCCTTACTGCTAGAGCTGAGGGAGAAGTTTTTAGACGCAGTCATGATTCCATCGCCCATAGAGATTGCTAGTTCGAGGCGATATTCGCCTGCTTCCAGCGAATCTAACGGCAACTCGAAGTCGTAGAAATAGTTGTCTGCACACTTGTTGAAGATGCGGGTTTCGCTTGCGTCCTCGTTGATCTTATAGAGGCGCAAGAAGGGGTAGACAAAGGGCCAAGGTTGCCATCCCTGCAGACTTATCACTTCGGGTTGCGGGATGATGATTTGGCCTGCCTCATTGATCCGCAGGTGTTCACTAGGCGACATCAGCCACCCACCGCCGTAGATCTCCTCGATGCCTACTGCGAAAACACGGTTACCCTGGGCATCCAGGATGAAGATATCGCCTCGCAGCATGTCGTCGGTCGTGAGGTTCACTTCTTCGAGGGTAAAGTCTACCGTGAACGGTCCCCCGACGACGAAAGAGGCTGTCTCATTAGCCGAGAGCTGCAGCATTTCCTGGCCAGCATTGATCAAGCTGATGCCGTAATACCACTGATACTTATCGTATGCATCGGGGTCGTTATTAGGGTCAGGCCGTGTAACCCAAGTGTAGGCGTAATAGCTAGCGGGCATGAGCTGCACACTGGGGGATTCAACAGGATACAAATTTTCTTCAATTTGTGTGTCCACGTGAATGATTGAGGAATTGTAGTCATCGCTAAAGTCGTAGTCGTCAGCTGCATGGATAGTCAGTATAGCTGGCTCCTCTGTTCCCATCTCAACAACGCCTGAGGAGTCTATAAACTGAACTGGGCCGATCCAGAGGCAGGGGTGGCCTTTTGTCCTATCGAAGGCCGTTGCAGAAGAAGCATAGTAACCTGGTGTGACGAGAAGCTTGTGGCCCTGTATCCATCCCAGTTCATAGAGCGCATCGTTATCTTCCCCGGACAGATACGCAACTAGCTGAGCATAAGCAGATTCGCCTATGACTCTTAGCTCTAGTTCAACAGAACACTCGTTTAATCTGATCTCGTTACCTAAATCTTCGAGTCTTGTGAAGACTTCACCGCAATAGAACAGGCGTTGATCCCAGGGGCCACCATGGTAGGTCAAGACATTCCCAGCGGGCGATAGTTCAATATCAAGGGGAACATATATCTTCCCGTTGGCATCAGTCTTATACCATCCAATTGAGCTCCAGTGATTGCTACCATCATCATCGGCCTTGAGCGAGTACAGATAGAAGTCGCCTAGGCCGTCTGGTGCAATGTTATTGTTATAATCGTAGACCTGAATAGCTTTGCTAGCATCTGACGTAACAGTAAACGGGACCAGGGGTGTTGAAGCTTGATCGTAGCCGCTGGTTCGCAAAACACCGTGTTTCATTCTCAGTGCAGCCAACCAATTACCGGCTTCCCGGCTAGTTGGTTTGCGAAGCGTGTTATTGTAAGGCCATTCCTGCGGATTGCCGGCAAATGTATAGAATTCGGGATCAAGGGGGTCATAAGTCACCATCTGAACGTCTACTAGTTTTCGGCCATAGGAGCCAACTGGCTCGTAAATTCTGGTGACTGTATTGCCAAAGCTGTCTGTGAGAGTGAAGGACATATTCAGGTCTTCATTTTCTTTGATAGGCGAGTTAAGAACTTCCGCTGCAAAGGTAAACTGGCCGCCGAACTTGCACTCGTTTATGCCTGATGTGACTATAAAGCCGTCATGGCTAAAAGAGTAGTCCCAACGAGACACTGAGACCGTGCTTGCAATATCGTACTGGCCTAGAGAAAGTACCAGCTCGCCTGGAAAGGCGAGGGACCAGTAGTCATCGCCGAACCCACCATCAACGATATCCTCGATATCCTCTCCGCCGAGGTAGATGGCGATGCTACCGACATTCGCTTCTTCGCCATAATCATAGAAAGCTTTGCTAATCAGCTGACCAGTGTTCTCAAGGCTAAATGTTACGTGAGAGGTATCTGCAGTGAGGAAGAGGTTTTCTTGCCTGATAAAACAGGTTGGCTGATCAAGCAGTTCCTCGGGCAAGGGGGAAATGTAAGTCGCTGCCTGGCCCGGGCTCCATAAGGCGTAGGCGTCGTACAGCCCCTCGTCTAGATAAAGGAGCCGAACCGATTCTTCGCTCGGCGCAATCCGCATGCTTGTTAGCTGGTGGCCGGCGTCGTCCTTCAGCCGCAATATGAAGCTGGGGCAAGGTAGGTTCTGCCCGCTCTCCCCGTCATGCAAAGAGAAACTAACTGGGAAGGCGTTGCTGTCGTCGATCACCGTATCGACAGGTGCTTCTAGGCTCCGTACATAGACAAAGTCGACTGGCGCAGTCTCCATACCGAAGGCGCCCCGAATTACTGCCACGTAAGTATGCAGGTCTAAAGCCAGGTTATCTGGGATATGCACGAAACCGTCCCAAACAGTCTTGGAAGGAGAAGTAGTCCAGTCTAGTTCCTCGTAAGGCTTATTGGGGTCGAAGTCTGACTCATCTTCCGCCATACGTCGATAAAGCTGGAGTGTTACCCTTTCTGGTATGGAGCCGTCGGGTGCAATGATTCTTAGCGTTAGGCCCGAGTTTCCCGAGTTGTCGACGTCTACCCCGTCCTCAACTATTTCATCCGTTTCTTGAGGTTGGGGGTCTGCCTCTGGCTCGGGTTCATTCTTGCCGTGAGGCACAGGGTCTGGCTCCGGCTCTGGTCCTGGCGTCGGCTCATCCGGTTCCTCGGGTTCGGGCTCTGGAGCCGATACCGGGTCTTCCGCAGTTGGCGCGTCAGGTTCCCCACTAGGGGCCCCAATACCAGGCTCCTCCGGGGGCAAATTACCCCTTCCCCCATCTGGAGGCAGTTCAGGATTGGGCAGGTAGTCGGTTTCCTCTGGGGGTTCGCTCTCGGAAAGGGGTTCTTCCGCTTCTGCTGCGAATGAGGGAGTCAAAATAACCTCCTCATTCAGTCCTCTGCTGCCTCGGCTAGCCGCTGCGAGCGGGGGCAGCAAGGGTTGGGTCACGAGAGTCAGCGTAAGCAAGATTGCTAGCATTCGTCTCATCCCTCGCAAACTAAAACACCTCCTGTATAAATAGAACCTAATCCAAGGAGATCACATCCTTTGGCAATAAGGTTAGGGCTGATAAAATGCTAGCACTCAAGGAAAAAACTTTCTTTTTTATTTTTGCTAATATACAACAAAATTGCTCAGGCAATAAAAAAGCCTTAGCTCTTGAGTGTTGAGCTAAGGCAATAATTGTACGAACAAGCCTAAAGATATTTATAGCAATGCCTTACGATATTCGCTCGGAGTAATTCCCATAATACGCTTAAAAACTGTAGTAAAGTGCCCCGGATTGGAAAAACCACAGGCCAGCGCTATATCTGTGATGCGCAACTTTTTGTCCTGGAGTTTTTCTGTGGCTTTTTCTATGCGCAAGTTCGTTAGATAAGCGTGGGGTGTTTTACCGGTATGTAGTTTAAAGGCGCGGATAAAGTGCGACAAACTTAAGCCTGCTGCAGCCGCCAGGGTTTCTACTGAAAGCGCCTGCATAAAATGGGACTCGATGAAAGCAAGGGCTCGGTTAATGCCTGCCCTTTCACCACTGATAGCTACCGAACTGCTGATATTGTTCTCCGAACACCTGATTATTTCTAACAGTAGCATGTTGACGAGATACTGCTGCATGGCTTCATAGCCATCGGGTTTGGCGATACCTTCTTCCACCAACAGGCTTAGAAGCAGCAACATCCGGTTGTTAAAGGCGAACTCCGAGTTGCTAAAAACCACCTCAGCCTGCCCAAAGGCTGCGGCCGCCAGCTGTTGCAGGAAGGTAGCCTCACACATGATCCCAAAAAATTTCCCTACTTTGGCTGGCCTCATGACGCCGTGCTTTTGCCAGGGGTTAAAGGCCCGCAGGTAGCGTTTGTGCAAGATGATAGATTGACCCTCAAGGCTGGCGGCCATGTCCTGACTGAGAGGGGCAACAAATTCATACTCGGCATGGCTGTGCTGCCCACTAGGGAATTCAATAGGAATGTTGGCGATAAGTATAGCCACACCGGGAACCGAATAGAGGGTTGCTTCTGGAGTCATCTCTAAGCAGTCAAATCCAAGTTCCGCATTATAGCCAAAACTGTCCTTTGCCACCTGCCATACCTCCAGATACTAAATTCCATCAGAGCGAATGATGCGAGGCAACTCGTTGTGAAGCAGATCTATTACATTCTGTTTTCTACTTCCAAGGGGTTGCTCCTGCGGGGAATTTTGTCGACTTCTGCAATTCGTTCGACACATCGTTAGCAGATATAGCAGGACAGGGAAAGAGTAACAGTATTTGGGAACAAATAAGGCTTGATCACAAGCGTGGTGTGATACAGCTATTCACTGTAGTTTGACAAAGCATTGAGGGCTGATTGCTGGTACTGCCTTACCTATAAAATCTTTAGTGTTACGCGTTAGGATATAGTCAACCTTGTATCTATACGCGACCGCATGGACAACTGCATCTTCAAAGTCCGGCATGGCATCGGATAGCGCGGTCTGAATATCAACAAGCTGAACATCGGCAATAGAGAGCAGCTGTAGTAAACGTTCAATCCCTTCTTTTGCCTTACACGTGTCACCTAGCCCCTTCCGCAATAGGTAGAAGATATCGGTGATAGCGCTTGCGGATATGAAACAGGCAACATCGTTCTCTAACGCCTGCTTTAGTGCTTCGTAGGACGATTCAAAGAAGGGCTCGCGTTTGAGCAAGATATCCAGAACAATATTGGTATCAACAAGTATCCTCATTGTTTTTGTAGTCGCTCACGCTTAACATCGTCTAAAGTGAGGTTGCTCTCTCGCACGATACCTACAAGGCTATCGAGCAGTGCAACCTTGTCAGCATTAGCGCTTGTCAGCTTGGCTATGCATTTCCCATTTTTGGTGATATAGATATTATGATTTGCGGCGAGCGCCAGGTATTTGCCCAAGTTGTTCTTGAGTTCCGTAGCAGTGATTAGCATCTGGTCACACCTCCTTTATATATTATATCCAAATCGTACGAAGTTATCTAGCAAAATCGTACGGTCTGCATGTTTTTGGTTCATATTATATAAGGGTGTGTTGGATAGAGCGGAAGAGGCAGGGATGCGAATGGGGCATGAGGAAGACTTATTTTGGATAGGAGGGGCTTGAAGTGAAAGATACAGTCGAAGTAGTTAGGGAATTCTACGATAGTTCAGCTCAGGCTGAATGGGAGCGCCTGCAGCAGCACCCATTCGAATACGAACTCACCTGCCGCTATCTCAACCGTTACATTAAACCCGGAGACAAGGTGCTAGACGTGGGCGGTGGTCCGGGCAGATATTCGCTCTATCTAGCAAAGAAGGGTTGCAAGGTAAGCTTGTTTGACCTTTCTGCTGGTAACATTGAGTTGGCCAGGCAGAAGGCTATTGAACACGGTGTTAGCTTTAGAACCTTTGTGGGTGACGCCAGAGAGGTTGATACTATTGTGGAGGGCGAGTATGACCACGTTTTACTCATGGGGCCTTTGTATCACTTGCTGGAAGAGGCAGATCGGGTTAAGACTGTTGAGGCTTGTCTTAGATTGTTAAAACAGGGTGGCCTTATCTTTGTGTCTTTCATCTCGTCTTACGCTGGTATTATTTGGGCCATGAAGTATGAGCCGCAGATGCTGTTAGAAGCAGGGATGGCAACGCCTGTGCAGCTTTTTATTGATGACCAGCCCTTTGCTGGCGATGGTTTTACCAAGGCCTATTTTATCAGACACAAGGATGTGTTGCCGTTTATGGCCCAGTTCCCCCTAGAGAAACTGCACCTTTTCGGGCAGGAAAGCATTCTCGCCCCCTGCGAGGAAGTCATCAAAGCCCAGCCACAGGAGGTAATAGATAAATGGCTGGAAGTAGCCGAACAGGTTTGTGAACGGGAAGATCTGCTAAGCTACTCCGAGCACCTGATGTATATCGGCAGAAAACTATAGGAAATGCTTCAGCTTAGCTTGTCACTAACCAATTTTATTCCAGTTCAGCGCGTTTAAGAATACTAGAGGAAGGTAGCAGCTTTTCCGCATAACCATACTCTCTCAGTGTGCTATTGATGATGTTCATAACATTTTCATCAATGCCTTCCCATGTTAGCATTTCCCGCCCACTAAACCGGTTGAGTGCAGCAAGGGTTGTGATCTTGCGATCCCTAATGGCCTTGTGTAATGACGGCTGCAGCCTTTTGAGTAAAACATCTATGGGAACTAGATGGGCCGGCTCTTTGTGGGGGAAATTGCGGTCAAAAGCTTTGGCGGCTTCGACATCTATATCAAAGACAGGATCAATATGAAAAGCGCCTGTAATGCCATCTAACGCACCCTCATATAAGGGTAGGGCCATTAATGCGTCAAAGTTTGTGCCTTGGGGCGTTGTAATGTCAAATAGGTCAGCGCTGCGAAAGCCAAAGCGCGGGTAATAGTCTGGGTGGCCATAAATGATAATGGCCCTATAGCCCAAGTTCCTCGCTGCCGCAATAGTGCGTCGCACTAACGCACTACCGATGCCGCGATTCCAATACTCGGGTAAAACGCGCAGGGGGCCGAAGGGCAGCACCTCATGTTCGCGGCCTTCGTTATCGATAACTTTGGCTCTGGTATAGATGATGTGCCCGACCAGTTTTCCGTCGGCTTCGGCAACATAATCTAGCTCGGGCACAAGGGCTGGAGAGTTACGCAAAAGGTGTACCAAGTAATGCTCGTCACATGTTGGCCTTGTAAATCCCCAGAAGGCCTCCCGTGTTAGTTCTTCTACCGCACGGTGGTCGTTGGGAGTCTCTAAGCGTAAAGTTAAGTTCATGGCACTAATCCTCCAGTATTATTTTTTCTCTGTCTTACTTTACCATCTTTACAGTGCCTTACTAGAGAGATAATGCATGCGAGCGATTCTTTACCTGCTAGCCGTGGCATGCGCTTCTGTCAAAGGGCAAGGGGCTGCGCAAACGTTGCTTTGCGACAGCCCCTAAAATATTCACAGCAAAGTTGTTATTGGGAGAGCATAATTTGTTCCAATTGCAGCGGTTCGATATATTCGTTTCCGCGATAGACCCGCATATTGCCGCCGGATATCTCGTCGATCAGGGCAATATGTTTGTCTTCTCCAATGCGGCCAAACTCAAACTTGATGTCATAAAGCTCGAGGCCTTTCTTAGCCAGTTCTTCCTTGACGATGGCCCCGATCTTTCTAGTCAGGTCAACTAGGGTTTGATATTCGTCTCGGGTCATGATGCCGAGCATTTCTAGGCCAGCGGCGGTAATTAAAGGGTCATTTCTGGCGTCATCCTTTAGAGTTACTTCTACATAAGCGTCCAGCGGATCGCCTTCCTTGCAGTATTTGCCATAGCGTCGGTAAAAGCTACCAACAGCCCGGTATCTCAGTATGACTTCAACGCCTTCGCCGAAAGCTTCAGCTGGCTTTACGGTCATAGTGGCTTCCTTTTCATCCGCATCTACATAATGGGTGGGTATGCCGGCAGCCTTAAGTTTCTCGAAGAAGAACTTGGTCAGCTTTAGGCATGATTTGCCTGCTCCTGCAATAGTTAGTCCTACCGTATTAGCACCCGGATCGAAAACGCCGTCGGTTCCGGTTACGTCGTCCTTAAATTTTAGTAGGTAATGCCCGTCGCCCATGTCATATACATCTTTCGTCTTGCCTCTATAGACTAATTTCACCGAGATCCCTCCTCTTAGCTCAGTAGACAATCTAATGATAGCACAGAGATTCATTCGCGACATGCAATTTGCTCGCTTACGACTAGATGAGATTTGATATTCCTTAGTCTCTCGCTTGCAGCACCGGAATATAGGCTACTCGGCAAGGACTCAGAACCGCCGCCATAGAATAGTGCTAAGACTAGAGTGCCTAGTTTCAGCTAGGGTAATAAGAAAATACGGCAGAATTCTGCAAGGAGGTTTAGGCATGTTGAGGGACATTGTCGTGACCACCGGAGATTTAAAGTGTGATTACGAAATTATCGGTCCGATTTATTTTCAGGTTTCTAACAAAGGGCTGTTTTCTAGTGCCCTGAGTAAGTTAGTAAATAAGTATCGTGACCAAATTGCCCAGATGAAGCGGGAGGGGAGGATGAGCCCAGATCAGACCGACTGGGGTTTTCTTTATGGGGAATGGAGCGTGGGGCAGAGCGACTTCGAAAAAGCCTTTTTCGTCGCGGTGGAGGAGCTGAAGGAAAGGGCTGCCATGCTTGGTGCCGACGCGATCATTGGGCTGAGACAGGATATCGACTTGGATACCAATGGCTTTCAGTTTTTCTATCTGCAGATGTATGGCACGGCTGTTAAGCGGAAATAGGATAAGAACGTGTAAGCCAGGTCTATGAAAATGAAGGCTAAAGGTAAGCTAGTTGCACTATTGTTATTAACGACCTTGGTATTGCTGGCTGGGTGTGGCCAACAGCCTGCTCCTCCCGACCCTGCCAACGAGATTAATGAGCCACAAGCTGAGCCCGAGCCCGAGTTGGCGACAGCCTTTATGGTCATGATTGATAATCATGCGGCGGCGCGCCCCCAGCATGGCCTGGCCCAGGCTGATATCGTTTATGAATTAGTTTGCGAAACAGGCATTACACGCTTCTTGGCCGGCTTCTATTGGCGTGATCCGGTGCGGGTTGGCCCGATTCGCAGCATCCGCTATTATTACCTACATGTTGCTAGAGCCTACGACCTGCCGTTAGCCCATGTAGGCGGCAATATGGATGCTTTAGCGTTACGCGCCCCTTTGCAGATCAAGAGTATCTGTGCCATTACCAATGCCGGCTCGGGCTTTTTTACCGACTCGCAGCGCCGGAGACCCCACAGCACCTATACAACTAGCGAGCGGGTGCTGGAGATCGCAACTAAGCGGGGGTATGCACAAAAGGGCTTGCCCACATTGCCCCTGGGGGATTTTTCTGCAACTGAACAGGCTGAGCAGGTGGAGCTAAGCTATAGCTCCAAATATAAGGTGCAGTGGACATATCAGTCCGAGGCAGGGCACTATCTGCGCTTGCTTAACGGTCAACCCCACCTGACAGCAGAGGCGGAAGAAATCGTAGCCTCTAATATAATCATCATTGAGGCACCGGTAAAGACAGTGACGGTGCCTGTGGACGGGGTGCAGAGTGAGATCAAGCTTCTCGGCGAAGGCAAGGCTTTGTTTGTGCGCGACGGGCGAATGGCGCAGGGCAAGTGGCGTAAGGAGAAGCCCGAATCTCATTTTCAGTATTTCCTCGCCGATGGTAGCGAGTTTACGTATGCTCCCAGCGCTGTTTGGGTGCAGCAAGTGCCTTCACTAGAGCGAGATGTAGTAGTTAGATGAGCGTATATGAAAAACAAGGCATCACCGCGACCTGGCTACCGCTAGTTAGCTTTATCATCTCGCCTCGGCTCTAGCTCTTCATAGCGTTTCAGCTTATTGATAAAGCCCTGTAAACCGTCGCTGCGGTTGATGCGCACGCGTTTTAGGGTTAGCAGCCCTTGTTCGGGGCTAGCGTAACCATATTCGGTGGTTACCGCCAGCAGGTGCCCCGACTCGGCCACTGCCTTAACCGCATCTGCATTATAGCGGCCGACGGGATAGGCGAAAGAAGTGATTTCTAAGCCCAGCAGCCCTTCCAGAGCTGCTTTAGCTTCCCGGGTTTCTCGCCGCAAGCTGGCTGGGCTGGCTGTATGTAGCTCTAGGTGGTTATAGCTATGGTTGCCAATCTCGTGCCCAGCGTCCACCAGCTCAGCTATTTCCTCTAGTGTAAGGCTGTTAGGGTGGTCAAACTTCTTCACATAGAGAAAATGGACGGCGCGGAAGCCATATTGGCGCAGGGCTGGAAAGGTGAGCTCGTAATCGCTGCGGTAGCCGTCGTCGAAAGTAAGGATGATGGGGCGAGCAGGCAAGGGAGCGCCTGTTTGCCAGTGGTCATATAGCTCGCGCAGGGTAATGGTGTTATAGCCGTTGTCGTACAAGTATTCTAGCTGGCTAGCAAACACCTCCGGGTTGACGTATAGTTCGGCCAGTGACCCAGAACCGTCGCCGATAACGTGATACATCAAAATCGGGATCTGAGCCAGGGGGCTGGTTCGCTCTATCAGGTTGTCGTTATCAGCTTCCTCGGTCAGGGCTGGGTCGTCGGTAGGCGTCACGGTGGGCGAGCTGCGCCACTGCCCGGGGTTGGTTAGCCAGATGGCGGTTAGGGTTGTCACTATGAAGGCAGAAATAAACCAAAATCTCTTAGAAATCGCTGTCTCCCCCTCGTCGTCAATGCTTTTGGTGTTATTCGCCGTGCCCAGGGCAAATCCTTTAAGCCTTAGGCGAGAGGAAGCCGTCATAAGATAGCGAACTAGTAAGAGAGTACAAAAAGAAGGGAGCGGGAGATTAGTGTATGATTTGATTTTACGGGGCGGTACTATCGTAGATGGCACTGGCCGACCTGCATATCAGGCTGACCTTGCTATTAAAGATGGCAAAATAGCGGCCATAGCACCTGAGATCAAGGAGCCGAGCACCGAAGTTATTGATGTTACAGGCTTGGCTGTAGCACCAGGTTTTATCGACATTCATTCCCACTCAGACACATCGTTCCTATACGATGATCGCTGTGAAAGTAAGATTTATCAGGGGGTAACTACCGAGTTAGCGGGGCAGTGCGGCTCCACCATCTATCCCTTCCCAGAAGAGCGGATAGAAGCAGTTCGCCGTTCAGGTGGGCCCTTGCGCGAATTTATGTCTAGTTCTTTTCAGGAATTCCTAGACACTGTGAAAGCGCATGACAAAAAGATGAGCACTAACCTAATCTCGCTGATTGGTCACGGTACCTTACGGCGGGGCGTAATGGGCTATGAAGACCGCAAGGCTACGCCTGCAGAACTGGAGCAGATGCAGCGCCTGTTGGAACGCGATTTGCAGGCTGGCGCTTGGGGCCTATCTCTGGGGCTAGGCTATACCCCGGGGGTTTCTTCTGACCAAGAAGAATTAAACGCTCTGGGTGAGGTAGTGGCCAAATACGACGGTATCATTACTTCGCATATGCGTAACCAAGGCACAGAAACGCCCACTTCTTTGGAAGAAATGTATGAGATCAACCGCAAGACCGGCGCCCATGTACATATTGCCCATTTCAAAGCTAGCGGCAAGAAAGCATGGGGGCGTGCTCCCGAATTTGTGCAAAATGTGGCCGATGCCCGTGCAGCCGGCATTAACGTGACGGTAGATATTTATCCCTACACAGCAGCATCTTCGGGCATAACTAACTCTTTCCCCAAATGGTCGATTCAGGGTGGTAAAGACATGGCTCTGGCCCGCCTGCGGGGCGAGGAACGGCAGCAGATTTTAGATTTCTTGCATGAGAATTTTGCCACTCAGGCAGATGGGGAGGGCCTCTACATCGTTTCTACTGGCGGGCGCTATCCTATCGCCGACGGGAAGAATATTTGGGAACTCAGCCAGGAACTAGGCCTGAGCATGGCAGAAACTATTGCTAAAGTCGCATTAGAAACTGATGCCCAAACTACCTGCATTTCTTTCGCCATGTGCGATGAGGATGTAGACTACATGCTGGCCCAGCCCAATTTCGCTATCGGCAGTGACGGTCGCGGCCTCTCGCTTGATCCGAAGGAGAACAGGGGTAAGCCCCATCCCCGTAACTTCGGCACTTTCCCACGCTTCTTGCGTTTGGCTCGGGAGAAAGGTTTTTGCACACTCGAACAGGCTGTTTATCGGATGACTAAGCTTACGGCCGATATTCTCAAGCTGACCGACCGGGGCGCCTTGCTGCCTGGTTTGGTAGCCGATATAACCGTTTTTGACCCTGAAAATGTAACCGATAAGGCAACCTATGATAACCCCTTCCAGAAACCTGTAGGTATTGAGCACGTGTTTATCGCCGGCCGACCAGCATTGCTTCACGGCCAGCAAACCGAACTCCGCTTAGGGCAGTTTATCCTGAAGCGCTAAGTATAGGCCAGACAGGAGCTTATCCGTATGGTGAAACGAAGCAGTTAAAACCCCAGGGCAGTTTGTCGCCCTGGGGTTTATTCTTGCATAAGGTGTTATTGGATGTTATTAGTCGCGCAGGGGTGCTGCCTCTAAGGCCGCATTGATCGCTTCGAGCAAACCTTTGCTGGTGTAGGTGGCGCCAGATACGGTATCTACCTTGACGCTCTGTTGGTCAATGACACTCTGGGGTATCTGGTTTAGGGCCGGAGCGCTAATGCCATCGGTTTCACTATGGGATAGCACCTGGATGTTAGTGATGGCACCGTCTTTCACTTCTACCTGTACTTTAATGGCCCCACCAAAACCTTGTCCTGTTCCTTCGTAAACGCCATCGGCAATTTGGTCAATCTTGAGGCTAGTATCTGGAATAGCTGCACGTACTGCTTCCATGATCCCTTTACTAGATATTGTGGCACCGGCTACCGCATCGACTTGCCAATGCTGCTTCTCAACGATACGTGGTGGTATCTTCTCAACGGCAGCTGGGTATACCTGCGGCGTATCAGCAATCGCTGTTACTTCAACTTCTACGATACGCCCTGCTTCGACCGTGACTTTTACTGTGATTTCGCTTTGGAAGCCGGGAGCAGTCCCTTCATACACACCGTCTGGTACTTTCGCCAGGTTCCAGCTATCGTCTACTTCGGTTTTCAGAACATGCGTCTGATAAAGCTCCAGGGCATGGGCTACGCCAGACATTACGGCGCGGGAAGAAACGGTGGCACCAGTAATGATGTCGACATTCTTGCCTGCCACTAATTGCTCATCGTGAGCCAAGCCGATAAACTGCTGTAACCAGCCAGGCTCTAAAGCACGAGTGCCGATGCCAATAGTCTCGCCATGTTCGATGACGCTGACACCGTTAATCCGGTTGTCTGCATCAACTGAAACAAGAATGCGCATGGGGCCACCATAGCCAGTCGCTTTTCCTTCTAGAACAGCACCAACTGTGTCGCTACCCTTTTTTCCTAAGTATAATATTACGCCCTCTTCTGGTTCTATTGTTTCAAATTGCTCAGCTTCAGGCACTAGTTCTTGTAGCCTACTTATTAGTTCAGCTTCCTGCCGAGCTATAATAATATCACTAGTTACGGCATGAACTAAAGCCAATGAAGCTCCAGCGATGGCGCAGACCAATCCTAAGATCGCACCCAGTTTAGCTGTTTCCCCCATCATGCTCCCTCCTAACGTTCACTAGGTCTAGTTTACTTCATCTTATCTACCTATTGCAATCTATCAATAGATTTGTTTCCCGATAATAAATGGAATTTTTCGTGCTCAGTACCTTTGCAGCTGTGGTATTGGTCCTGGTATATCTAATATCGCGGGCGGCAGTGTAGCATTACGTCTATCATCTGCATATGTTGCTAGCAGGTACTAGGCTTTATCTAAGTAGTGCCTGAGGGGAGGTGAGCCATGATGTGGGGTCGTCGCCGCCGCCGCCGTCGTCGTGATTGTCGGAGATTCTGCCGCCGCCTCTGCAGAATCTTCTGGAGCCGACGCAAGCGTCGGATTTGCAGATGGGCCTGCAATATGGGCTGCAGACATGGGCGTCGCCGTCGTCGTGGAGGCGAGGGTTAAGCTAGATGCTGAAACGCAAACATTAAAAGCCAGCCGCAAGCAAGCGGCTGGCTTTTAATGTGTTATTGAACAAAACCGAGAGGTAACTCTATACTTTGACCGTTTTCCAGCGTCCTGATCTATAGCGGAAGTAGATAAAGGCAGAACGAGTGCATTGATCGATAGCCATGGCTAGCCAGGCACCAAGCAGGCCCCAGAGGAGCACATCAACAAAGAGTTTAGCCAATACGACACGCACTACAGCGATACCTACTAAAGTAGAAATTAGCGGCCAGCGCGTATCACCAGCGCCGCGCAGGGCTCCTGC